>JAFUCP010000109.1 GCA_017459565.1 Clostridia bacterium
GCAAAGCGGTGTTTTGCCGCCTTGACACCGCTTGGGCCGGGATGCTACAATGAAAATGGAAGTTTATCGGTTCAACCGCAGGCAAGCCTTTACCATCGATTTCATCGCCGCGCCGCGGAGCGCGCAAGGGATATCATCATGCAAAACAGACAAGACAGACCCAATCGGGAAATATGGCTCACCGTCGCCCTGGCCGCCGTGGTACTGCTGGTGGGCGGTCTGGCGCAGCTGATGGCCGGACGTACAGACGGCCCGCAGGCGTCCACGGTGGCGTTCAGCCGGGTCATGACCGCCAACCGGGACGCCTGCTACCCCGTGAACGGCGCCTGCTACGACTGGGTGGAGCTGGCCAATCCGGGCGAGGCGGATGTTTCGCTGCGCGGCTGGCGACTCTCGGACGACATCGACCTGCGAGGCGCGTATGTGTTCGGCGACGTGGCCGTCCCCGCCGGGGGCACGCTGCTGGTATACTGCGCCAGGCGACCCGAAGACGCCCCTGAGGGCGCCATCTTCACGGGCTTCAGCCTGGACAGCGAAGGCGAGCTGCTGCTGCTGGCCGACCCCGCCGAGCGCCTGGTGGAGACGCTGACGGTGCCCACGCTGAAGCCGAACTGGGTCTACCGCCGGGATGCATCGGGCGAATGGGTCCAGGAGCCCGCTCAGCCCGAGGGCGGCGCCGCCGCGGAGCCGGACCCCAGCCCGCTTGAGATCAGCGAGGTCATGGCCGCCAACCACAGCACCCTGGCGGACGCGGACGGCGATTATTCCGACTGGATCGAGCTGCACAACGCCGGGGACGCCGCCATCGACCTGGCGGGCTATTGCCTGTCGGACACCGAGGGAAAATCCCGCTGGCCCTTCCCCGCCCTGGCACTGTCGCCGAACGAGTACCTGGTGGTGTTCGCCTCGGGGAAGAACCGGCGCGACCCCGCGGGCGAGCTGCACGCCAACTTCAGCCTCTCCGCCTCGGACGGGGCCGTCCATCTGTACGACGCCGGCGGGCGCGAGGTATCCCGCCTGGCCTGCGACAACGACGAGGCGGATGTCTCCGTCAGCCGGGACGGCCAGGGCGGCGTCACGGTGCTGTGGCCCGCCACCCCCGGCTATCACAACAGCGAGGACGGTATGCCCGACGCGCTGCCCATGCTGACGCAGAACTTCCTGGGGCTGTATATCAACGAGCTGATGGACGTGGACGGCGGCGCGGACTGGGTGGAGCTGTACAACAGCGGCCTTTCAGAGCTGGACCTGTCCGGCATGGGCCTGTCCGACAACCCCGCCCGTCCCAGGAAATGGCAGTTCCCGCTGGGCACCCGCATCCCCGCGGGCGGCTGTCTGCACGTGGCCCTCTCCGGCGCGGACGCCGCGACGACGGCGGCCTACACCGCCGATTTCGGCCTCACCCCCGGCGAGACCCTCTGCCTGTCCATGGCGGATGGCACGATCATCGACCGGGTCAAGCTGTACGCCCAGCCCGTGGGGACCAGCTACGGCCGCGCGCCGGAGCAGCCCCGGTACCGCTATTTTCTGCTGCCCACCCCCGGCGCGCCCAACGCCGGGCAGTCCTACGCGGCGCAGACCGCGAAGGTGGCGTTTTCCCAGCCGGGCGGACTGCACGACGCGCAAAGCCTGACCGTGACCCTGTCCTCCCAGGAGGGCGCGTCCATCCACTACACCCTGGACGGCTCACAGCCCACCGCCGCCTCCGCGCTGTACCTGGCGCCCCTGACGCTGACTTCAAGCTGCACCGTCCGCGCCGTGGCACTGCACGACGACATGCTCCCCTCCGCCGGGACCGCCGCCACCTACATCCTGGGCGATCGGCACGACGGCGTATACACAGTGTGCGTCTCCGGCGACTACGAGGCGCTGATCGGCCCCGCCGGGGCGCTCAACACCGGCTCAAAGCGCGACGATTACGACGTGTATGTGGAAATCTACGGCCCGGACGGCGCGCAGCTGATCAGCCAGGCCTGCAATCTGAAGCTCAGCGGCCATTCCAGCCGGGAAAACTATGCCCAGAAGGCCTTCAGGCTCAAGGCGCGATCCGAATACGGCGACAACCGCTTCCGGGCCAAGCTGTTTTCCGGGCGGGATTACACCGCCTTCAAGGCCGTCACGCTGCGCGCCTCCGGCCAGGACAACCAGGAAACCCACATCCGCGACAGCGTCCTCACCGCCCTGGCCGCGGATACCGGCGTCATGTACCTGGAAAGCGAGGTCGCCGTGGTCTACGTGGACGGCGTATACTGGGGGCTGTACAACCTGCGCGAGCGCGTAACCGCCGATTCCGTGGCCCAGTTCGAAGGCTGGGATTCCCCGGATGGCACCGTCATCGTGCGCAACGGCGAGCGGGAGGAGGGCAGTCTGTCCGGCTACAACAGCCTGATGAGCTGGATCGCGGAGGCGGACCTGACCGTCCAGGAAAGCCTGGACAGCCTCGGCACATATGTGGACGTGGAGAACTACCTGGACTATGTGGCGCTGGAGATGTACACCTGCAACCTGGACCTGTCCAACGTGCGCTGCTACTGCAACCCCGCCGCGGAAGGACGCTGGAAGTGGATCCTCTACGACCTGGATCTGAGCTACCGGGTGGACCGCAACATGGCCCGCGACTGGCTGATCCCCGGAGGCGTGGGCACCATCACCCAGCAGGACAACACGCTGTTTGTCAAGCTCATGGAAAACGCGCAGCTGCGCGATGCGTTCCTTTCGCGCATGGGACAGCTGCTGCGCACCACGTTCAGCGCCGAGAACGTTATTTCCCGCTTCAAGGCCCGGCGCGACCTGATCGCGCCGGAAATGGCGGCCAACTGCGCCCGCTGGGGCTGGAGCGTGGACAAGTGGCGCGGTGAGTGCGACAAGTTCGAGTCCTACGCCATCACGCGCCCCGCCAGGCTGGTGGAGTACCTGGGCATGGCCTTTGAACTCAGCGAGGAGGAATCCCTGGCGTATTTCGCGGGCATCGAATAAAAAATTTTATGCGGTGGTTGACAAACCCCTGCGCGTGGCCTAAAATAGTAATGCGATGGGGTTTGGATGCCCCGTCGGGACAGTTCATCCGGTAAGTAAGGCTAACGCAGGGATATGGATTGCTGCCGCAAAGTGGTGGAGACACCATGAGAGGGTCAACAGGTGGTATCGAAGCACAAGGTATCATCTAACGCAATTTCACGCGCGGTCGTTTCAAAACGCTGCCCGCCCTGCGAAGCTGAAGCTCGAACGGTGCGCGTGATGCAAGTGCGATGGTTCCGCACCCGTTCGGGTGCGGGTTTTTATATTTCACATTTTGAAAGGGGTGGAACGAATGGACGCTGGCGGTAGTAGCTATGGCACATACGCAGATCACATACGGCGGTCCGCGCGCGCGGCGTCTGTCTGTTTCGCCATTTGACAAGCAGACGGCGCTTTAAGGCGCTGTCCCCCCATTTCATTCTGCGGTGTCCTGCTCCTGTCAGAGGCAGCGGCGCTTTTGATGCGGCGTCGCTCCGGCAATGATTGACGATTGGAGGAGTGACCCATGAAAGAGAGAACCGAAATATTGGAGGAGACCTTCCGCAAGCTGGCGGAGGAGAAGAAATACGCGTCCCTGCGAGATCTGATGCAGACGCTCTATCCCGCCGATATCGCCACGATTCTGAGCGATATGCCGGAAAAGCTGATGCCCGCCATCTTCCGGCTGCTGCCCAAGGACCTGGCGGCGGAAACCTTCGTGGAGATGGAGAGCGATATCAAGGAAGCCCTGATCAAGAGCTTTTCCGATACCGAGCTGAAGGCCGTCATTGACGAGATGTACATGGACGACGCCGTGGACCTGATCGAGGAGATGCCCGCCAACATGGTGCGCCGCATCCTCAGCCAGGCCGACGCCGACACCCGCAAGCAGATCAACGAAATCCTGAAATACAACGACGATTCCGCCGGAAGCGTGATGACCACGGAGTTTGTGGGCCTCACGCCCGACATGACCGCCGCGGATGCCATCAACCAGATCCGCGCCACCGGCGTCGACAAGGAAACCATCAATACCTGCTATGTGCTGGATGATAAATACCACCTGCTGGGCACGGTGACCATCCGCACGCTGATCCTGGCCGCCCCGGAGGAGACCTGCCAGAGCCTGATGACCGCCAACGCCATCAGCGTCAATACCACCGACGACCAGGAGAGCGCCGTGCAGACCATGTCGAAGTACGACTTCACCTCCTTGCCCGTCGTGGACGCGGAGAACCGCATGGTGGGCATCATCACCGTCGACGACGCCCTGGACATCATGGAAGAGGAGGCCAGCGAGGATATCGCGAAGATGGCCGCTATCACCCCCTCCGACAAGCCCTACCTGCGCACCGGCGTGTTTGAAATCTGGAAAAACCGCATCCCCTGGCTGCTGCTGCTGATGGTTTCGGCCACGTTCACCGGCATCGTCATCACCAGCTTCGAAACCGCGCTGGCCGCGCTGCCCATGCTCATCGCCTACATCCCCATGATGATGGACACCGGCGGCAACTCCGGCAGCCAGGCCTCGGTCACGGTCATCCGCGCGCTGTCGCTGAACGAGCTGGAATTCAAGGATATCTTCCGCGTCATGTGGAAGGAGTTCCGGGTGGCGATCCTCTGCGGCGCGACGCTGACCGCCGCCAACTTCGTCAAGCTGATGCTGCTGGACAAGATCCCCGTGGCCGTGGCCGCCACCGTGTGCCTGACCATGCTGTGTACCATCATCATCGCAAAGCTGGTGGGCTGCACGCTGCCCATGCTGGCCAAGCGCGCCCACCTGGACCCCGCCGTGATGGCCAGCCCGTTCATCACCACCATCGTGGACGTGCTGAGCCTGTTGATCTACTTCCAGTTTGCCACCATGATCCTCAAGGCGTATATGTAAGCGTTCAATGGCCAAAATCCGCGCGGGATTGCGGATCAGCGGCCACCGTCCGCAAAAGGCGCGGGAGCGGCTCATTTCCAACCGCTCCCGCGCCTTTGCGCTCATTTACGCTCCGCCCCAGGCTCCGGCGCGATGCCCCGCGCCCGGGCATCGTCGATCATGGCCTCGGTATCCCGCCGCATTTCGCCGCGCAGCGCCCGCAAATACGGGTGGAACGCGGCGTTTTCTTCGCCGTAGGTCAAATTCAACTCGTATTCCAGCGGCAGCCAGGTTTCCACCGCGGATTCGTTGTGGGACTGTATGGCCTCCATGCGGTCCAGCGCCTTGTACAGCTTCGCCTCCACGGTCTGCTGGGCCTCCATCTCTGCAAACAGCGCGGAAAGCTCTTTGGGCCAGGGCGCTGGCAAGCCGCCGATCAGCGCGTCCACCTCCCGGCCCTCCACCACCCGGTCCGCGTCGGTTTTCAGGAAGGTGGGGATATCTCCGGTGACAGCCTCGCCGATGTCATGCACCAGGCACATGCGGATCACCCTGCCGATGTCCGCCTCCGGGAACTCGTCCTCCATCAGCATGGCCATCAGCGCCACGCGCCAGCTATGCTCCGCCACGCTCTCCCGCCGCCCGCCGGTGGTCCAGCAGTGGCGCGGCGCGTCCTTGAGATGCTCCATCACCCGCAGAAAATCAATCAATGCCCGTGCGTCCATAAAAAACCTCCTTGCGTCAGCCAGGTTGCGGAAAAACAGGCTCTACCCCAGTATACCATCGCTTTTGCCCAATGGCAATGGGCTGCCTCAAATTGACCTCTTCAAGTCATTTTGAGACAGCCCATTGCTCTGAATCTATACTGTCACTGGGCCTTCTTGCGCTTGCCGCGGTTGGAAAGCACCACGCTCTGCAGGATGATGAAGAAGGCCAGCATGGCGCCGGTGGTGATGGACTGCCACCAGGGATCCCTCAGGCCGGAGGTGGTGACGATGTTCTTGATGGTCGTCAGCGTCATCACGCCGAAGAAGGTGCCGATCACGTTGCCCACGCCGCCGGTGAGCAGCGTGCCGCCGATGATGGAGGAGGCGATGGCGTTCATCTCCGCGCCGGTGGCGTTGGTGGCGTTGCCCGCGCCGGTGTGCATCAAAAACACGAAGCCGGCCACGCCCGCCAGCAGGCTGCTGATCAGATGGGAATAGAAGCGGGTGCGCTTGACGTTGATGCCCAGCATCAGCGCACTCTGGCTGTTGCCGCCCACTGCGTACAGGTTGCGGCCCAGGCGGGTATAGCGCAGCATGAGGAAGATGGCGATGACGACGACCAGGGCCACCACCACGCCGATTTCCACGCGCGCCGGAACCAGGTTGCCCTTCTTGGCCACGTAGCCCAGCCACGGGATCTCGATCTTGCTCTCCATCAGCTTCTGGAAGCCCTCGTGGGCCACCTTCTGGGGCTCAACGCTGACGATGGTGGTCATGCCCCGGGCAAAGAACATGCCCGCCAGGGAGATGATGAAGGGCTGTATCTCCAGATAGGCCACCAAAAAGCCCTGCACCAGCCCGTAGGCCAGGCCGATGCCCAGCGCCAGCAGCGCCGCGGTGAGGATGCTCCCGCCGGCGTTCAGGTGGACCACGCAGCTCATCACCACCAGGCAGATCACGCCGCCCACGGAAATGTCGATGCCGCCGCAGATCATGACCGTCGTCAATGAGCAGGCCACGATGATCAGCGCCGCGTTGTCGTTGAGCATGTCGAAAATCTTCTGGGGGCGCAGAAAGCCGCCGCCCCATATGATCATCGCCAGCACATACATGCCGAAGAAGATGCAGATGGTGATGGTCATCAGCAGCTGGGTATCCGTCAGGGGGCCCCTCTTGCGAAGCTCAGCACGGTTGTTCTTCATGGTCAGGCCGCCTCCCTTCTGATTCTCCCGGAGGCACCCTTGCCGGTCAGCTTCTTCCAGAGCTGCGCGCTCTTTTCCTTCACCACGGGAGAGCCGACGGCCACGATCAGTATGATCACAATGGCCTTGTAGGCCTTGATATCCGTGGAGGGCACCTTCATGGCGTAGAGCGTGATGGTCAGCGCCTGGATGGCATAGGCCCCCAGCACGGAGCCCACCATCTTGAATTTGCCGCCGCCCAGCAGGTTGCCGCCGATGGCGACCGCGAGGATGGCGTCCATTTCCACGTCCAGAAGCAGCGTTTCATGGTTGATCAGGCTCAGCCGGCTGACGCCGATGACCCCCGCCACCGAGCAGCACGCGCCCAGCAGCACGAAGGTGAGCAGCTTGATGCCCACGGCGTTGATGCCGTTCAGCCGCGCCGCGCCCTGGTTGATGCCCACCGTCTGCACATACAGGCGCAGGTTGGTGAACTTGAAGATCAGGCCGAATATGACGGCCATCAGCGCCACGATCAGGATCGGCGTGGGCACGGGCACGCCGGGAATGAAGCTGCCGATGCCGGTGATGATGGGGCTGTCCACCGTGGGCGTCGCGCCGCCGTTGATCCAGTAGGCGATGGAACGGCCGCAGGTGTACAGGATGAGCGTGGCGATCATGGGCTGGATCTTGAACACGGCCACCAGCACGCCGCTGAAGGAGGCGAACAGCATGGCCACCAGGCAGCAGGACACGATGCCCAGCGCCACCGTCAGGGGGGTGATCGTAGCGCCGGCGCGCAGGATCTTCACGAACACGCTGCCCGCGATGGCCGCCACCGCGCCCACGGAAATGTCCTGTCCGCCGCAGGCCGCGGTGACCAGCGTCATGCCCATGGCCAGCACGGCCAGCTCAGAGGCGCCGTTGAGTATGGAAATCAGGTTGCCCTGCAGCACCGCGTTGCCCAGGTTGTTCTGGGCCACGCTGATGGAAAAGAAGCCGGGATCACGTATCAGGTTGAAAACCACGATCAGCACGATGGCGATCAGCGGCACCAGCAGCTGTGAATACTCGCTGCGCAGCCTGGCAGCGAGGGAGCCCTTCCTTGCCATTATTCAACACCTCCCGCTATGGTACGCATCACATGCTCCTGGGTCAGCTCGCTGCCGTTCAGCTCGCCCACGATGTTGCGGTCGCGCATGACGATCAGCCGGGAGCAGGTGCGCAGCATTTCCTCGATTTCAGAAGAGATGAACGTCACGCTGACGCCCTCCTCCGCCAGCTTCAGCACCAGGCGCTGTATTTCCGTCTTGGTGCCGATATCGATGCCGCGGGTGGGCTCGTCAAGAATCAGATAGCTGGGATGGGTCAGAAGCCAGCGGGCCAGGATCACCTTCTGCTGGTTGCCGCCGGACAGCGACTTGATGAGCGTGTCCGCCGAGGCGGTCTTGATGCCCAGCGCCTTGATGTATTCGTCCGCGAATTTTTCCTTTTCCGCCGCCGAGAGGGGCTTGAAGAAGCCCTTCATCACCTGAAGCGCCAGTATGATGTTGTCCCGCACGGAAAGATCCGCGATGATGCCGTCGCGCTTGCGGTCCTCCGGCAGATAGCCGATGCCCTGCTTCATGGCGTCGAAGGGCTTGTTGATCTTCACGCTTTTGCCGTTGACCTTCACCTCGCCGCCGGTGACGCGGTCCGCGCCGAATATGGCCCGCACGCTCTCGCTGCGGCCGGAGCCCAGCAGCCCGGTAAAGCCGTTGACCTCTCCCTTGGCGATTCTGAAATCAAAGGGCCGGGCATCGCTGCTGGACAGCCCCGCGGCCTCATAGACGGGCGTGCCGGTGTTCGCGGGCCGCTCGCCGGCCTTGAGGTCGGAAAGGCCCTCCAGCTCCTTGCCCATCATCTTGGCCACCAGCTCCACCTGGGGCAAATTTTCTATCTCATATTCGCCAACCAGCTCGCCGTTCCTGAGTACGGTGATGCGGTCGCAAACCTCATAGACCTGTTCCAGAAAATGCGTTACGAAGATGATGCCCACGCCCCGCGCCTTCAAATCGCGCATGAGCTTGAACAGCATCGCCACCTCCTTGTCGTCCAGGGAGGATGTGGGCTCGTCCAGGATCAGGACCTTGCACTCCGTGTCCACCGCCCGGGCGATGGCCACCATCTGCTGCACAGCCAGCGAACAGCTGCCCAGTTGCTGCTTGGGACGGGCGGGAATACCCAGGTTGTCCAGCAGCGCGCCGGCCTTTTTATCCATTTCCTTCCAGTTGACGGTCTTGTATTCGCCGCGCCCGATGAACATATTTTCCGCCACGGTCAGGTTCGGGCACAGCGTGATTTCCTGATAGACGGTGCTGATGCCGTGGTTCTGGGCCTCCTGGGGCGAACGGATGCTGACCTCGCCCTCGTAGCCGTCGATGAATATCTGGCCCGCGTCCTTGGGATAGACGCCGGTGATGACCTTGATCAGCGTGGATTTTCCCGCGCCGTTTTCCCCCATCAGCGCGTGGATTTCGCCCCTGCGCAGGTTAAAATCCACGTTCTGCAGGGCCTTGACGCCCGGAAAGTACTTGCTGATGTTGCGCATGGATAAAACGGTTCCGTTTTCCACTGCATGGTTCCCCCTTTGCGGCGTTTGGATAGACAAGGCGCGGTGCGGAACGGTTGGAGAATCTCCGCGTTCCACACCGCGCCGGTCGGTCAATCAGGGTTCATTCAATGGGATGGGATTATTCGCCCAGGCCGTAGGTCTCGATGTCCTCTTCGGTGATTTCCTTGGCATCGAAGCCGCGCTCCTCGTTGATGATCTGGCCCTTCTCGTTCAGGCCTTCGATCTCGCCGCCTTCCTCCAGGGTCTTGATCATGCTGTCGATGACCTCGGCCTGGAAGGGGCTGCACTGGCCGTCGTAGTTCCAGTTGCCGGCCAGCAGCTCGCGCAGGGCCCACTTGTTGCAGTCGAAGCCCATCACGATGACATCGCCGTCCACGCCGTGGGTGATGCCGGCCTCGTCCAGAGCCGCCACAGCGCCCTTGGCCATGCCGTCGTTCTCAGCGTAGATCACGTTGAAGGCGTCGCCGGAGTTGATGACGGATTCGACGATCTTCTTGGCCTCGGCCTCGTCCCAGGTCGCGGTCTGCTGCACAACCTTGTTCATGGTGCCGGCCTCGAACTGAGCGTCCAGCGCGCCGGTGCGGCCCAGCTGGGCGTCGGAGCCCATGGCGCCCTGGATGTGGATCACGTTGTACTCATCCAGGCCCTGAGCCAGCAGCCAGTTCACAGCCAGATCGCCCTCGTTGGCCATGTCGGAAACGACGGCCGCCTCGAACAGGGAGGGATCGCAATCGATCATGCGGTCGAACAGGAACACGCCGATGCCGGCTTCCTGAGCGGACTGCAGCACGGCGTCCCAGCCGGTGGTCTCAGCCGCGGAGATCAGCAGGTAGTCCACGCCGTCGGTGATGAACTGCTGCGCGTACTGCAGCTGCTCGTCGTTCTTCAGGGTGTAAGCGGTCTTGGCCACATAGCCGTTGTCAGCGGAGAAAACTTCCTCGAAGTTCTTGACGTTCGCCTCGCGGTAGCCGGACTCCGACGGGGGATTGTTCACGATGCCCACGGTGATCTCCGCCAGCGCGGAGAAGGCGCTCAGAGCCATGATCAGGGCGAGAGCCAGAACGAGAATCTTCTTCATGATGAGATACCTCCAATCGTTATTATCAGCCTTCCGGCCGATTTCGCTGTTATTATACCGCGCCGGACGCTTCATGTGAATACAATCGCTTTGGAAGAGAGTTGAAAATCCTTTGGAAAAAACCACAAATGCGCTGTGTTGTGTTTAATTTTCATTTGAAACAGGTTCATTTTTGTTTGATTTTCTGTATTCGCTGGGGGTAACGCCGGTGTGTTTTTTAAACAGGTAGCTGAAATAATGGGCGTCGTTGTAGCCCACCTCGAAGGCGATCTCCGAGGAGCGCATGGACGTGGCGGCCAGCAGCTCCTTCGCCTTGCCGATGCGCAGGGCGGTGAGGTACTGGGTGAAGGTGATGCCCGTCTCCTGGGAAAACACGGTGGAAAAGTGGCTCTGGGACATGCCCACCTCCCCCGCCACGTCCTGGAGCATCAGATTGGGGTTGGCATAGCACTTGCTCAGATACACGCGCGCCTTGCCCACCGGGGTCTCCCCGAGACCCCGCCCGTTCCGGTCCCGGCAGTCGATGGCCTGGGTCAAAAGCGCCCTGACGGCGGCCATGCCCGCCTCCTGCGGAGCGTTGAGCGCCTCGGAAACCAGCGTATCGTCCAGCGCCTCCTGGGGCTCCATGCCGGCGTCGCAAACGATGTGGCGGGCCGAAATCACCGCCGCGATGCGCAGATAGCCCGTGGCCAGCTCCTGCGCCTCGGCCGTGGCCCCCAGCATATCCGCGTATTCCGCCAGGATGGCGTCCACCTCGCCCGCGGGGGCGTATTGCAGGCGCTCGTACAGCGGCGAAAGCTCCAGGCTGTCCAGCAGGGTGGTCCGGTCGTTCAGCTCGCCCACGCCGATGATGCGCCGCCCGCCCTGCTGCCCCGCGGCGGCGTGGCGCACATGCCGGGCGGACTGCATGGAGCGGCGAATGTCATAAAAGTCCGAAACCGTCTCGCCGATGGACAGCATCAGCTCCCCGCAGCTCTCCAGCTGGGGCAGATGGGCCGCGGAGCTGGCGAAGGAATAGGCGCGCTCCTCGGCGTCCCGCTCGTTGTCGCCCAGCACCAGCGCCCGCGCGCCGTGGGCCATGCCGCAGGTATACACGCTGCCGCCGCTGGCCTCCGCCAGCGCCGAAAGCGCCGCCCGGGCCCGGGCCCGGGCCTCGTCCCTGTAGGGAAAGGCAATATCGATGACCGCGTAGCAGGCCGCGGCCAGGTTGACGCCCATGGAGCGCATCTGCCGCATCAGCTGCTCGTCCTCGAAGCGGTCCCCCTCCTCGGTGAACAGCGAGGCCAGCAGCTTTTCCCGCAGGAAGCGGTTGCCGGAGGCCACGTCCCGGCGCAGGGTCTCCAGGCTCTGCTGGGCGTTGCGCTCCTCGGCGATCTGTCCGGCCACCCGGTCCAGCGCCTTGCCCAGCTCCTGGGCGGTGATGGGCTTGAGCAGGTATTCCCGCACACCCAGTGAAATCGCCTGCTGTGCATAGGAAAAATCGTCGTAGCCCGAGAGGATCACGATGCCCACCCAGGGCATCAGCCGCTTGACCCCGGCGCACAGCTGCATACCGTCCATGAAGGGCATACGAATGTCCGTCAGCAGAATATCCGGGTTCAGATCCCGGATCATCGGCAGCGCCATTTCGCCGTCCGGAGCCTCCCCCACCAGCTGAAAGCCCCGCTCCTCCCAGGGAAACGAATTGCGCAGATTCTCCCGTATGGCGATTTCGTCGTCAACCAGAAATACCTTCATCATTGGCGATTTCCTCCCTGGTCCTCAGCGGCACGCTGAAGGAGACGCGCGTCCCCGCGCTGTCGCTGGAAATATTCAGGCCCTCGTCCTGATGGTAATAGAGCCGTATGCGCATATCCACGTTGCGCAGCCCGAAGCCGCCGCCCTCGGCGGGGGCCACGTCGGCGAGGGTGGGCGCGCCGCCGCGCATCGCCGCCAGCACCCGCGCCAGCTCTTCGGGCGTCATGCCCTTGCCCGTGTCCTCCACGTTGAAGCGCACCCTTTCGCCCTCCTGGCGCGCGCTGACGCGGATCATGCCGCCGCCGCGCCGGGACTTGATGCCGTGGTACAGCGCGTTTTCCACCAGCGGCTGCAGCAGCAGCTTGATGATATAGCCCTCCGTGAGCGCCTGGGGAATGTCGATTTCATAGTCCAGGATGTCCCGGTAGCGGGTCTTTTGGATGCTCAGATAGCCCGACAGGTGGCGCACCTCCCGCTCCACGGGAATCCAGTCCGCGCCGGAGGAAAGGGAGATTCTGAAAAAATCGCTCAGGGAGCGGGTCAGGTGGATGACCTCCTCGCTCTTGCCGGATTCCGCCTGCCAGATGATGGCGTCCAGCGTGTTGTACAGAAAATGGGGGTTGATCTGCGCCTGCAGCAGCCGCAGCTCCGACTTGGCCAGGTTTTCCTGCTCCAGCCGGCTGCGCTCGATCAGGCTCTCCAGGCGGTTGGCCATCACGTTGATCTGCTGGGCCAGCTCGCTCAGCTCCTCCACCTCCATCTCCGGCACGCGGGCCTTCAGATCGCCGCCCGTCAGCTGGTGTACGCTGCCCTCAAGGCGCGAAATCGCCTGCCGGATGACGTTGGCCAGCTGGGAGGAGGACGATCCGGCCAGCAGCAGCGCCGCCGCCAGCAGCAGCGCCTCCGCCGCCGCCGTGATCCACACCAGCCGCTGTATGTTCGTGCCGGTTCGCACCGTGCCGTCGATTTCCACGGAAATGAAGTCGTCCAGCATGTCCGTGACCAGATCGCCCACGTCGCGCACCTCGTCCACGATCCTTTCGATCTGGCTGACGGTCCTGCCCTGCTGTCTGCCCAGGCGCACCTGGTCCAGGTAGCCCGCCAGGGTGTCCATCGTGCGCCGCGCCACCGTCAGCTCCAGATAGCCGGTTCCGGCGGTGTCCTTCAAAAGCTCGTCCAGCTCCCGGTTGACGGTGTCCAGCAGCGCCTCCACGCCGCTGTCCTCATAGGCGACGCGCCCCGCGGCCACGGAAAACAGCTGTTCGGGCAGCTCTGTGCCCACCAGGGGCTTGAGGCCCGCCACCCTTTCCATGCGCGCCATGGCCCGGCTGTAGCGCGCCGTGGTCAAAAACATCATCAACAGGCTGATGAGCGCGGGAACCAGCAGCAGCACGGCCATGGTCCAGGTCGTCCTGCCCAGGCGCCCGATGATGCTCGTGCGCCGCGCCTGGCCCCTCATATCAGTACCCTCTCGGCTCGAGGCCGCTCAGATCGTCAAATTCGGAAAACACCGTCTCCTCCGGGTGGATCTGCTTGGGAATCTCCTCGCCCCGGGAAAGCGCGTCCACCAGCGCCATCACGGCGTCGCCCAGATGAGGCGTACATTCCGCGATGCAGTTGATGCGGCCCTCCAGCAGCGCGTCCACCGCCGTCTGCTGGCCGTCCACGGAGATGATCACCACGTCCTGTCCCGGCTTCATGCCCACCGATTCCAGCACGTCCAGCGCCCCCAGCGTCATTTCGTCATTGTGGGAATAGATGACATCGATGCCCTCCGTGCCGTAGCGGTGCAGCAGATAGCGCATACATTCCTCGCCCTTGGAGCGCAAAAAGTCACCGGAAATGCTCTCCAGCAGGGTGAAGCGCTCGTCCCCCCCGATGGCCTCCCGAAAGCCCAGCTGCCGTTCGCGCATGGGCGTGGAGTCCACCGTGCCGGTGATTTCCACAATGTTCAAGTGCTTCGCGCGCATGTCGTCCGCCTTTTTGATCAGGTATTCCCCCGCCCGGCGGCCCTCGGCCAGGAAGTCGGCGCCGATATAGGCGGTATACAGGGAATCATCCTTCGCGTCGATCATCCTGTCCATCAGGATCACGGGGATGCCGGCCTTTTTCGCCTCGTTCAGCACGTTCTCCCAGCCCGTTTCCACGATGGGCGAAAACACGATCACGTCCACCTGATAGGAAATAAAGGAGCGAATCGCGGCAATCTGCTTCTCCTGGCGCTGGTTGGCGTTGTCCAGCATCAGCCCGAAGCCCCAGTCCTTCGCCGCCTGCTCCATGCTCGCCGTGTTGCCGATCCGCCAGCCGCTTTCCGATCCCAGCTGGGAAAAGCCCACCACCACGGCGGGGCGGGCGGTATCGCCCTTTTGGTCGGAATTGCAGCCCGCCAGCGCTCCCAGACACAACGCCGCCAGCGCAAGGCACAAGAGTATCCTCAGCTTCTTCATCCGCGCATCCCTCCCGCCGGGCGCGCACGGCCCCGGCCCGGTTACAAGTATCGCACTTTTGCCGGCTTCCGTCAATACCCCGCCGGCCGTGCCAGTGCAGCAAAAAGGAGCGCGAAGCGGCGCTCCCCGGGATATCGACAAAGTCGATATCCGACAGACCGTTGAAAAAGCCCGCAAAAAAGGGAGTTTACCCCGCCGTAAATAGCCGCATTTTGCGGGCGATGCCAGCGCGGCAAGCAAAAATCCCCGCCATGCTTCCTTCATCGGCAGGGATTTTTGCGTTTGCCGGCTTTTTCAGCGGTCTGAGGCGCGCGAAGCGGCGCTCCCCGGGCCCTTTTTCCGGCGCTACGCCGCGGGCTTGTCGTTCTCCCCGGCAATCACCTGTCCCGGCTCGATGCCCTCGGTGCTTTCCCGCTGGAACAGGATTGGCAGCGTGGCGAACAGGATCTTGACATCCTCCAGGATGCTGGGGCGGGAAATGTACATCAGATCCATTTGCAGCTTGTCATAGGGCGTGGTGTTGTACTTGCCGTAGACCTGCGCGTAGCCCGTCAGGCCCGCCCTGGCCTGCAGGCGCAGGGCAAACTCGGGCATCTCCTTTTCGTATTCCGCGGCGATCTCGGGCCGTTCGGGCCTGGGTCCGACGAGGCTCATATCTCCCCTGAGGACGTTGAACAGCTGCGGGAACTCGTCTATGCGGCAGGAGCGAATGAAGCGGCCCACCCGCGTGACCCGGGGGTCCGCGGCCCCGCTGGAGAGGCAGGCCACGCCGTCCTGCTCCGCGGAAACCACCATGGATCGGAATTTCAGCATGTCAAATTCCCGGCCGTCCTTGGTCAGCCGCTTCTGCCGGTAAAAGATTGGCCCGCGGTCCTCCAGCTTGATGCACACGGCGGTGGCCAGCATGAAGGGGCTGAACAGCAAAAGCAGCAAAAGGCTCATGGCAATGTCCAGCGTGCGCTTGGCCACCACATGCTCCAGGGGGGGATTATAGCGGTCCACGCGCATGATGGGCAGGTGAAACATGTGTATCTTGCGCGCGCCGCTCATGATCACGTCGCCCACCCGGGGGATGACATACACCACGATGCCGTTGGCCATGCAATACTTGAGTATGATGTTGCGCTCATGGCTGTGTACGCCGCACAGGAACACGGAGGTCAGCTTGTCCAGCGCCTTCATGCGGCCCTCGAGGCACTCGTCCACGGTGCTGGTCATGCAGACGTCGAACTTCTGGTTCATGCCGTAGCGGTGGATCAGGTACTCCACGTCGTGGCGCATGTCATAGACGATGCCGGTCTTTTGCCGGGCGTAGTTGGCGAAGTACCACTTGTTCGCCGCCCAGCACCACAACAGCGCCAGCGACAGCTGTCCCGCCAGGGCCGCCATCGCGGGCCATATGTTCGGGAAGGCGTTGCTCATCAGCCACAGCACCAGGTACATGAAGCCGTCGGCAAAGAGGATGCTCAGCGCCTGGGCATAGAACATCTCCGACACGCGCTTCAGCGACACCAGATAGGCGTCGTAGGCCTTGCCGAAAAAGGAATACAGCACCACGAACATCAGCACGATGCCCGACGCCCTGATGTTGGAGGGGTACATGAGTACCGTATGGATATAGTACAGCACCCAGCAGAGTATGAACGGCAGGGTTATCATGGCGACGTTCGCCATCTTGATCAGTCGCAGTCCGATATCATGGTGCAAATTCACGGCCTGCCTCGGTGACCTGGGCAGGGAATGGCTCTTGCCGCCCCGCCCCATGCGCGCCTTGCCGCCGTGCGTCCGATCCCGCTTTTGAGTGTCCATCGCAACGCACACCCTTCTGTATCTTATTTACAGTCAGCCGCGCCCACCGCGGCTGTTATCCCATATACCTTATCACTTTATATTTTAATCGACCCCGCTTTGGTTGTCAACGCATAAATTTTTCCTGCTCTGCCCTCAGGCCAAAACGGCAAAGCGCGACGGCCCGGGCCGTCGCGCTTTGCCGGGAAAATATGCCATTTTGCCGTCCTTATTCGTCCAGCTCAAACTCCTCGTCGTCCTCTTCCTCTTCGGCGTCGGCGTCGCCCATGACCTGGGACTGGAGCGGCGCTTCGATGCCTCCGCCGGCAAAGGCCTCGCGGATCCTGGCCTCCACGGCGTCAAAGGCCTCGGGATTGTCCCGGAAGAATTTGCGGGCGTTGTCCCGACCCTGGCCGATGCGCTCTCCGTTATAGGAATAGAAGGAGCCGGATTTCTGAACGATGTCCTGCTCCACGGCCATGTCCAGCAGCTCGCCCTCCCGGGAGATGCCCTCGCCGTACAGCATGTCCACCACGCAGGTGCGGAACGGCGGCGCCACCTTGTTCTTGACGATCTTGATCTTCGTGCGGTTGCCGATGATCTCCTTGCCCTCCTTGATGGCCTCGCTCTTGCGAATGTCGATGCGCACGGAGGCATAGAACTTCAACGCCTTGCCGCCGGTGGTGGTCTCGGGGTTGCCGTACATCACGCCCACCTTCTCGCGCAGCTGGTTGATGAAGATCACCACGGCGTTGGTCTTGGCGATTACGCCCGTGAGCTTCCTGAGCGCCTGGGACATGAGCCTGGCCTGCAGGCCCACATGGCTGTCGCCCATATCGCCCTCGATCTCCGCCTTGGGCACCAGCGCGGCCACGGAGTCCACCACCACGATATCGATGGCGCCGGAGCGCACCAGCGCCTCGCAGATATCCAGCGCCTGTTCGCCGTTATCGGGCTGGGAGACGTACAGCTCGTCGATATCCACGCCCAGCTTGGAGGCGTACACGGGGTCCAGGGCGTGTTCGGCGTCGATAAACGCCGCCGTGCCGCCCGCCTTCTGGGCCTGGGCCACGCAGTGCAGCGCCACCGTGGTCTTGCCCGAGGATTCCGGCCCGTAGATTTCCACGATGCGGCCCTTGGGCAGTCCGCCCACGCCCAGCGCGAAGTCCAGCTGCAGGCTGCCGGTGGGAATGACCTCCACCTGCATGTTGCCGGCCACGCTGCCCAGCCTCATCACAGAGCCCTTGCCAAAGTCCTTCTCGATTTTGCCCAGCGCCACTTCCAGCGCCTTCTTCCTGTCGTCCCCGAATTTCTGGGTCGCGGGCTTCTTGTCGGCTTTCTTCTCCACTGCCATCTGGCTGTCCTCCAATGTATTATTTTCGCGGGGCTGGCCCGCACACATGCGCCTGCGGCGTCGGCGGGACCTCGCGCCCCGTCCCGTTTTCAATGACATTATAGCACACGCGCGGCGGAATATCCATCGAACAGATGTTTAAGTTTTAAGCAAACATATGTTCGATATTCGTTCCGTTTTCCGCGATCCTGCCGCTGGCTGAAACCCGCAGCGGCACGCAAAAGCCCTGCCGATGCGCTTTGATCGGCAGGGCTTCTGCGTTTTCGGGCCTTGTCAGCTTTCTGAGCGCCGTCCCGCGGCGTTTTGCGTCAAGGGGTCACCAATTATCGCTTCCGTCCGCGGGAATGACCTTCTCCATGGCGGCGATGGCACATTCGATCATGCTGTCGTCCGGCTCCCGGGTGGTCAGGTGCTGCAGCCACTTGCCGGGGGCGGAGATGATGCGGGTAAAGATATTGTCGGCGCGGCCCGCCAGCTTGATCAGCTCATAGCCGACGCCCACCACGATCGGGAAGGTGAGCAGCTTCAGGCATGTGCGCAGCAGCAGGTTGTCCACACGGATGAACATGGACACCACGATGCCCACGATCAGCATCAGAATCATGAACGAGGTGCCGCAGCGGGGATGGAAGCGCACCTGCGGGCGGACATTCTCCACCGTCAGGGGCAGGCCCTTTTCATAGCAGAAGATGGTCTTGTGTTCCGCGCCGTGATACATGTATGTGCGGCGGATGTCCTTCATCAGCGACGTGGCCCAGACATAGCCCACGAACAGCAGTATGCGCAGCACGCCCTCGAAGCAGGCGCGCAGGTAGTAGTTCTGGGCGATCTGCGGCGCGGAGAAGGTGATCCAGCTCCACAGCTTCATGGGCAGGTACACGAACAGCCCCAGCGCCAGCGCCACGGCCAGCACCGTCGCAACGGGCATCATCAGCTTTTCAAAAATCTTGTCCCAGGTCGAGGGCCCCTTGGCCTTCTTCTTCTCGTCCTCCTCGTCCTCGATGCCGGACAGCTCCGCCGAGCGCATCAGGCACTTATAGCCGAAGGACAGCGAATCCACCATGTTGAAGATGCCCCGGATGAAGGGCAGCTTGAAGAACTTCGCCCGGTCCTTGCCCTTGGTGGGGTATTCCTCCAGTATGATCTGCTTGGTCTTATCGTTGCGCACCGCCATGGCCGTCTTTTCGGGGCCGCGCATCATGATGCCCTCGATCAGCGCCTGGCCGCCGATGCTCGTCTTTTTCATCGCCATAGGTATTTCCTTTCCGCGATGGAACCTGTTCCATCACACTTATCCGATAATATTATACACGGTAATCCCCCGTTGTCAAACCCTATTATACGGGGATTTGTTGACTGATTATAAATAATTAACCCGCCCGCGGAAGCGCCGCAAAAGTTTACAGAGGCGCCCCGGCCATGCGGCTCCGTCGCCGGTCCCCGCGAAAGGCTCTGCCCGCGATCAAACCGGCTGACCGGGCGGAGTATGCGCAATCCCCGGCCCCGTCCGCGCCAACGCGCGTAAATCCGGCTTTCCCCCTTCGCCCGCGGCAGGCATGAAAAGGCCGCGGCTTCGCCCCGCCCTCCCGCCCAAAACCCTTTTCAAGCGTTGAAATTTTCGGCTCCATCTGTTATACTGTGGGCATATGATAAATAAACAACAGGAGGATTCCATCATGCCAAACCGCGTTATCGACTGGAAGACCATTACCGATTTTGTCACCGAAATCTTCATCAAATACGGCGTGCCGGAGCAGGACGCCAAAATCTGCACCGACGTGCTGCTGGAGAGCGACCGCCGGGGCATTGAATCCCACGGCTGCAACCGCTTCAAGCCCATCTATCTGGACCGCATCAAGTCCGGCGTGCAAAAGCCCGTCACGGAGTATGAGATCATCAAGGAAACCCCCACCACCGCCGTGGTGGACGGCCACGACGGCATGGGTCAGGTTGTGGGCTACAGGAGCATGGAGCTGGCCATCAAAAAGGCCAAGGAGTACGGCATGGGCATGGTCGTGGCCCGCAATTCCTGCCACTACGGCATCGCGGGCTACTACACCTCCATGGCCACCAGGGCGGGCTGCATCGGCATGACCGGCACCAACGCCCGTCCCTCCGTCGCGCCCACCTTTGGCGTGGAGGGCATCTTCGGCACCAACCCCTTCACCCTGGGCGTGCCCACGGACGAGCCCTTCGATTTCAACTTCGACTGCGCCACCTCCATCACCCAGAACGGCAAGTTTGAATACTACGCCCGCATCGGTGAGGACGTTCACCCCGGCACCATCATCGGCGACGACGGCGAGCTGGTGACCGGCGATGCCGGCGTGGCCCTCAGGCGCATCCGCCAGGGCACGGCGGCGCTTCTGCCCGTGGGCGGCGTCGGCGAGGCGCTGGGCGGCTACAAGGGCTATGGCTTCAACATGTTCGTGGAGCTGCTTTGCGCCGTGCTGTCCGACGGCTATTTCTGCAAGCAGCTCAACGGCGTGGACGAAAACGGCGAAAAATGCTCTCCCCGGCTGGGCCACTTCTTCATCGCCATCGACACCGACCACTTCCTGGGCGAGGAAGTCTGCCGAAAAAAGGCCGGCGATATCGCGCGCCTGGCCCGCAATTCCAAAAAGGTGCCCGGTGCGGAGCGCATCTACACCGCCGGCGAGAAGGAATATGAGATCCGCCTGGCCCGCAAGGACGGCGTGCCCATCAACGAGTCCGTGCAGGGCGAACTGAACCTGCTGCGCGAGGAAGCCGGGCTGAAGGACAAGTATGCCTTCCCATGGGACTGAATGAGGGTGAAGAGCGTAAGATGAAGGCCGCTGAACCTGTCAGGCTGTACGGCGCGCTTCTCCGCCCGATTTTGAAGCACAAAGGAGCTTGTTATGCGTTGTTTTGACGATATTCGCGCGTTCCCGGGGGACGTGGGCCTGTACTATCACCGACTGGGAGACGGCGCGGCCCCCGAGCTGCACAATCCCGACCTGCCCCTGATCGCCGCCAGCGTGATCAAGGTGCCCATCATGGTCGCGGCCTTCCGGGACATGGCCAGCGGCGCGCTGGACCCCGGCGAGATCGTGGAAATCCGTCCGGAGATGAAAAAGCCCTCCTGCGGCGCGCTGACCTACATGCACGACGGACTGAAGGCGACGGTCATGGATCTGATCACGCTGATGATCATACTCAGCGACAACACCGCCACCAACATCATGATCGACCGGCTGACCTGCGATCGCGTCAACCTCGCCATGGCCCAGCTGGGCATCCCCGGCATCTGCCTGCGGCGCAGGCTGTTTGAGCCGGAGCTGTCGGCCCGGGGCATCCAGAACACCGTCACCGCCCGGGGCGTCGGCACGCTTCTGGAGCGCATGGCCGTAGGCACGCTGCTGGGCCGCGCGGATGACGACAGGATGCTGCAAATTCTGCTCAACCAGCGGCTGAACGGCAAGCTGCCCTTCTTCCTGCACAGCGAGGGCATCAGGTGTGCCCACAAGACCGGCGAGGACGACGGCATCACCCATGACGCGGGCATCGTCTACGCCGAAAGGCCCTTCGTGCTGGTCATGCTGTCCAACAACGTGGATGTGCCCGCCTACGAGCGGCTGATGCAGGACACGGCAAAGGCGCTGGCGTTTCAGCCCTGATTTGCGAACAATCCCATTTTTTCAGAAAGGGTGGTTCCCATGCCCGCAAAATGGCTCAAGGACGCTGTATTCTATGAGATCTATCCCCAGTCCTTCAGGGACACGAATTCCGACGGCATCGGCGACTTCAACGGCATCATCGAAAAGCTGGACTACATCAAGTCCCTGGGCTGCAACGCCCTGTGGCTGAACCCCTGCTTCGATTCCCCCTTCCGCGACGCCGGCTACGACGTGCGCGATTACAAAAAGGTCGCGCCGCGCTACGGCACCAACAACGACCTGTACCGCCTGTTCGGCGAGGCCCACAAAAAGGGCATCCGGGTGATTTTGGACCTGGTGCCCGGCCACACCAGCGAGGAACACCCCTGGTTCCGCCGCAGCCAGAGCGCCGAGCAGCCCAACCCGTACACCAACCGCTACATCTGGACGGAGCATTGGTTCGCGGGCTGCGGGGACCTGCCCTATATCGCGGGCGAGGCGGAGCGCTCCGGCACCTATATCATCAACTTCTTCAAGTGCCAGCCCGCGCTGAACTACGGCTTTCTGAAGCCCCGGGAGCCCTGGCAGCTGCCCATGGATCACCCGGACTGCATCGCCACCCGCGAGGCCATGAAGGACGTGATGCGCTTCTGGCTGAAGCACGGCTGCGACGGTTTCCGCGTGGACATGGCCGCCTCGCTGGTGAAGTACGACGACGAGCGCAAATCCGGCACCTGCGCCATCTGGCGCAACGTGCGTCAAATGCTGGACGCCGAGTTCCCGGACGCCGCGCTGGTGGCCGAGTGGAGCCGCCCGGACCTGTCCCTGCCCGCGGGCTTTGACATGGACTTCATACTCAACGACCCCCACACCCGCTACGCCACGCTGCTGAGGGACTACAACGAGCCGGTGGACAACACCTACTTCCGCAAAGACGCCCCCGACCGGGACATCACCCGCTTCCTGGACATCTATCAGGGCTGGTACGCGGCCACCCGGGGCGTGGGCTATATCTCCATGCCCACCTGCAACCACGACACCGTGCGCCTGCGCCACCGCCTGGACGAGACGGAGATCAAGCTGGCCTACGCCTTCCTGTTCACCATGCCCGGCGTGCCCTTCCTGTACTACGGCGATGAGATCGGTATGCGCTATCTGGAGCTGCCCGGCAAGGAGGGCGGCTACTTCCGCACCGGCTCCCGCTCCCCCATGCAGTGGGACGCTTCAAAGAACCTGGGCTTTTCTAACGCCGAGGCCGACGCGCTGTATCTGCCCGTGGACAGCGCCGACGACGCGCCCACCGTGGCCGCGCAGCAGGACGACCCCGCCTCTCTGCTCAACACCGTGCGCGCGCTGCTCAAGCTGCGCCACGACAACGAGGATTTGCAGGCCGACGCCCCTTATGAGCCCGTTTGCACCGAAAAGGGCAGGCCCTTCGTGTACCGCCGTGGCAATTTGCTGCTGGCCGTGAACCCCTCGGGCGAAAAGCTGTTTGCGGACGTGGACATGGACCTCGACCACCGCGAGGCCCTGTTCACCCTCGGCATGGCCGACGCCGCCCACGGCAGGCTGGTCATGGGCCCGCAGAGCTTTGCGGTGTTGAAGTAATCGTTCCCTTATGACGACAAACCGGCCGAAAGGCCGGTTTGTCGTCATTCCATTTCCATTATATCATGCTCACGCTGAAAAAGAAAGAAAAACGACGCCGCAGGGCAAGCGTTTTCAGAATTCCCGCACCCCCAGCAGCGCGCCGCAGCTTTCGCGGACGATGAGGCTGCACTCCCGGATCTGGGAATAGGCGGCCCGGCTGCCGTTGATGCTGCCCAGCAGCTCCTCCACCGCGGATACGCCGTGGTCGAAGGGATGCAGGTCCACGGTGGTCAGGGGCGGGTTCAGGTAGGGGGTAAAGAACTGGTTGTCGCAGCCGATCAGCGCCACATCCTCCGGCACGCGCAGGCCCATGCGCTGCAGCTGCCGAAGCGCCCCCAGCGCCGCCAGGTCGTTGATGGCGATGATGGCCGTGGGGCGCTCGCCCGCCGGCGCTTCGCCGAACAGGCGGTTCACGGCAAGCTCGCCTCCCTGGGGGGTGTGGGCGGCCTCGGTGCTGATCTTGCGGTCCGTGGGCAGACCCAGCCGCTCCATCTCCTCAAAATAGGCCCGCCGCCGGGCACTGGAAGAGCGCAGGCCGCCGGAGCCGCCGATGAAGGAGATTCGCCGGTGCCCCAGGGCCACCAGATGGGCGATGGACTTGCGCACGCTGACGGAGAGGTCCGATGTGATGTTGACGCAGGAAACGCCCTCCACCCGGGGCCCGATGGTGACGATGGGCATACTTCGGGCGATCCGGCACAGCCGCCTGCGGATGTCCTCCGGCTCCCCCAGCTCCACGGGCACGCCCACCAGCACCGCGCCGGACACATTCAGTTCCAGCACATCCTCGGCCATCTTGTCCTCGCCGCGGCGGGCGGCCTCCGGCTGGTAGACGATGAGCGGCCAGCCCGCCTGGCGCGCCGCCTGCTCCGCGCCCGCGCACAGCATGGAATAGTAGGGATTGGTCAGATCCGAAATCACCAGCGCCAGCGCCCGGCCCGCCGTCCGCTCCGCCCGCTTTTCCGCCGTCTGCCTGCGATAGCCCAGCTGCCGCGCCGCCGATTCCACTCGCTGGCGGGCGGCGGCGCTGGCGCTTCCGCCGGAGAGGACCCTGGAAACCGTGGCAACGGAAACCTCCGCCACCCGCGCCACATCGTTGATCGTCACGCTCTTTTGCTCCACGGCGCCTGCCTCCCGTCTTTATCGTATGTCTTAGTATACCACATCGCCCTGTCATTTTCAATGCATTTTCATCCTATTTTCAGATATTTTCATTACATTCCGGGAAGTTTTGAAATTATTTACGAAAACTATTGACAAGCAACGGGTATATGGCTATAATAATGCATGGATTCTGAAAATGTTTCCAATCCGGATCGAATCCTGCGGGCGGCTGCCCGTTGAGAAAAAAAGGAGGAACCATTCATGAAGAAAGCCCTTGCTCTGATCCTGGCTATGATCATGCTGCTCTGCACGGCCAGCTTCGCCGTCGCCGAGGAAGCCAAGACCCTGACCGTCGTGGCTTGGGACGCCACCACCACCCCCTACCTGGTCGCTCAGAAGGAAGCCTTTGAGGCCTCCCATCCCGGCGTGACCATCGAGTATGTGGACGTTGCCTCTCAGGACTACGCCGTGAAGACCACCACCATGCTGGCCGGCGGCGATTCCAGCGACGTGTTCATGGTCAAGGAGATCACCGACCTGCTGAACTGGCAGGCCGCGGGCTATGAAGAGCCCCTGAACAGCTACATCGAAGCTTCCAATTATGACCTGAGCGGCTTCGCCGGCATCGAGAGCAACTACGCCGTGGACGGCGAGCAGTACGCGCTGCCCTTCCGCAGCGACTTCTGGGTGCTGTTCTACAACAAGGATCTGTTCGACGCGGCGGGCGTGGACTATCCCACCAACGACATGACCTGGGAAGAGTACGCCGACCTGGCCGAGAAGCTGAGCGGCGACGGCGTCTACGGCACCCACTATCACACCTGGCTGAGCGCGGTTGTGAACTGGGATGTCTGCGACGGCGTGAACACGCTGATCGACGGCAACTACGACGACCTGGCCTACTTCTATGAGCTGTATCAGCGCCTGGAGGACGCGGGCGCCTGCATGGCCTATGACGAAGTCAAGGCCGCCGGCCTGCACTACTCCGCCGCCTTCGAGGATGGCAACGTGGCCATGCTGCCCATGGGCTACTGGTTCGTGTCCACCATGATCAATGCCATCAAGGACGGCACCTGCAGCTTCAACTGGGGCATCGTGTCCGTTCCCCACAAGGAAGGCGTCGCCGCGGGTTCCTCCTTCGGCAACCTGACCGGCGCGATGATCAACGCCAAGTCCGAGAACAAGGATCTGGCCTGGGAGTACATCTCCTGGCTGGCCGGCGAGGAAGGCTCCATTGCCACCGCCACCACCGGCACCCGTCCCGCGTGGGTCTCTGAGACCGTCGCCGAGACCATGGCTTCCGCCGATGGCTTCCCCACCGACGATGCCAGCAAGGCCGCGCTGGTGCCCGTGTACGTGGGCATCGAGATTCCCGCTTCCGAACATTCCTCCGAGATCAGCACCGTGCTGAACGAGGTCCACAGCCTGATCATGACCCGTGAATGCACCATCGAAGAGGGCATCGAGGAGATGAACGAGCGCGTGGCCGATATCCTCGGCTGAGCGCCGGCACACTCTTGACCTAAGCGGCGGGGAAGGCGAATGGCTCGCCTTCCCCGCTTTTTCACGGCATTGTGGAGAATTGGGAACGGGAAAACCTCCCTTTCCCCGTTCCCAATTCCCCATCAAATACATTTGAAAGGAGCCACCCCTCATGGCACAATCTCTGGAAACCAACGGAAGACGTCTCCCCAAGCGAAAAACGACGCGGTATGAGCGCAAGAAGGAGCTGATCGCCTATTCCTTCCTCGCGCCGAACTTCATCGGCTTTGCCGTGTTCACGCTGCTGCCGGTGCTGTTTTCCATCTTCCTGTCCTTTGTGAAGTGGAAGGGCGGCTCCTTCGACTCCATGCAGTGGGTGGGATTGGGCAACTACGCCGAAATCTTCAAGACCGCCAAGGTGGCGGAAAAGGGCATCGGCTATCTGTTCACCAAGGTGGATCTGGGCATCGCACTGAAGAACACGCTGTTTTATACCCTGATCACCGTGCCGATGACGCTGGTTTGCGCCATGGCGCTGGCCCTGGCGCTGAACAAGGCCGTGAAGGGCGCCGTGGCCTTCCGCACCGTGTTCTTCTTCCCCTATGTGGCCTCCATGGTGGCCATCTGCGTGTGCTGGCGCTTCATGATGATGAAGGACGGCCCCATCAACCAGCTCATCATGGCCCTGGACGGCAGCTTCAACAAGAGCTGGACCGCGGACAGCACGATGGCCATATGGTCCATCATACTGGTGAGCGTGTGGCGCAACATGGGCTATTACATGGTCATTTACCTGGCGGCGCTGCAGGGCGTGCCCCAGGACCTGTACGAGGCCGCCACCATGGACGGCGCCAACAAGTGGCAGCAGTTCACTCATGTGACGCTGCCCCAGCTGCGCCCCACCACCTTCTTCGCCTCCACGATGCTGATCATCTCCTGCTTCAAGATCTACGACGTGGTCAAGATCATGACCGAGGGCGGCCCGGGCCGCAGCACCAAGATGCTGGTCACCTACATCTATGACGAGGCCTTTTCCAACTTCAACTACGGCATCGCCAGCTCCATCGCCATGGTGCTGCTGGTGATCGTGCTTATCTTTACGCTGATACAGTTCAGCATGGAAGACAAGTACGCCAACAACTGACGAAGGGAGGACAGAAACCATGTCGCAAATCGCTCAAAGCAATGCCGGGGGCATCCGCCCCAACCACCCCGCGCTGGCCGTCGTCGGAAGGGTGCTTCTCTATATCGTGCTGATCGCCGTGGCGCTGTTCACGCTGATCCCCTTCGTGTGGATGCTGTCCGCCTCCCTGAAGCTGGACCGCGAGGTGTTCAGCTACCCGATCCGCTGGATCCCTGAAATCTTCCACTGGGAAAACTACAGCCTGATCTGGTCGAAGGTGCCGCTGCTCAACTACTTCAAGAACACGGCCCTGATCGCCATACTGGTCACCTGCATACAGACCCTCACCTCCTCCTTCGCGGCCTACGCCTTCGCAAAGCTGCAATTCCGCGGCCGCAACACGCTGTTCATCTGCTATGTGGCCACCATCGCCGTGCCGTGGCAGACCTACATGCTGCCCCAGTTCATCCTCATGCGCTCGATGGGCCTGTACGATACGCTGTGGGCCATCGTGGTGCTGCAGAGCTTTTCCGCCTTCGGCGTGTTCCTGATGCGCCAGTTCTACCAGGGCATCCCCACTGAGCTGTGCGAGGCCGCCCGCATCGACGGCCTGAGCGAATACGGCATCTGGGCGCGGATCATGCTGCCCCTGTCCCGTGCCGCCATCGCCACGCTGGTCATCTTCACCTTCGTGGGCACCTGGAACGACTATATGGGCCCCATGATCTATCTGACCCGCGACGTCAACAAGACCGTCCAGGTGGGCCTGCAGCGCTTCATCCAGGAGAACTCCAGCGATTACCACCTGATCATGGCCGTTTCCGTGTGCAGCCTGCTGCCCGTCTCCATCGTGTTTTTGAGCCTGCAAAAGTATTTCATCCAGGGCATCGCCACGACGGGCCTGAAGGGATAATTCTGATTTGCGGGACAAATCCGTTTTTTATGAAAGGATTTGCATGTTTGCCGAATATCTACAGAAGCATCCGCTGAAAACGGTGCTGGGCGCCCTTCCCGCCTGCCCCTTCCCCGACGCGGAGGACCGCGCCGCGTGGGAGGGTCTTCCACAGGCGGACCGGGCGGCGCTGGCGGCGCTTTCGGAATCGTACCGCGCCGTCGAATATCCGCTTTTGACGGCCAGGGAATACATGGCCTTTGCCCGAAGCGGGGACCGCACGGCCTGGGAGGGTCCCTATTTCCTGCGCCGGCGCAAGCTGATCGCGGCGCTGATGGGCGTGTGCATCGCCGGCGCGAAGGCGGACCTGGACGCGTTGGTTGACGGCATATGGCTTGTGTGCGAGGAAACCAGCTGGGTCATCAGCGCCCACAACGGCGGCGAACACGCCGGCGTGGAGCCCACGCCGCCGCGCCCGCTGCCGGATGTGGCGTCGCCCTACGTGGACCTGTTTTCCGCCCAGACCGCCATGATCCTGTCCCTCGCCTGCGCGCTGGCCGGGGACAGGCTGGACGGGGTTTCGCCGCTGATCCGCCCGCGGGTGCGGCGCGAGATCGAAGCGCGGGTGCTGACGCCCTTTGAGCGCCGGGACGATTTCTGGTGGATGGGCATGATCCGAAGGGATCTCTGCAACTGGACGCCCTGGATCGTATCCAACGTGATGCTGAGCGCCTGCGCGCAGATAGCCGATCCCGACCGGCTTTGCAGCCTGCTGGAGCGGGGCTGCCTGATGCTGGACAGGTACCTGGCGGTGATTCCCCCGGACGGCAGCTGCGACGAGGGTCCCGGCTACTGGAGCATGGCGGGCGGCGCGCTGCTGGACTGCCTGGAGCTGCTGGAACGCGTCACCCACGGTCACATGCGCTTCTGGGAGGATGAAAAGCTGCGGGCGCTGCTGCGCTTTCCGCTGAACGCATGGCTGGGCGGCGAATGGTTCGTCAACTTTGCCGACTGCGACGCCAGATGTGACCTTCCCGGCGAGCGGCTGCTCTGCGCGGGCGAAAAGCTGGGCGATCCGGCGCTTTCGGCCCTCGGCGCGCGCTTTATGGGAAGTCCCGGGGACGCCATCGCCGATACGCCCCAGCTGTGGCGGCTGCTGAACCGGCTGTTTGCGCAAAAGAGCGCGACATCCCCCACCGCCAATCCGCCGGAGGACGTGTGGCTGGCCGACCTTGAGCTGCGCGTGGTCCGCAGAGGCGGCGTCGCCCTCGTCTGCAAGGGCGGCGTCAACGAGGGCAGCCACAACCACAACGATTGCGGCGGCTTCATGCTGTATGTGGACGGCGAGCCCCAGATCGTGGACGCCGGGAACATGACCTACAGCGGCAAGACCTTCTCCGATCAGCGCTATACCCTGTGGAACATACGATCGATGTACCACAACGTGCCGATGATCGGCGATTTTGAGCAGGCCGCGGGCCGGCGGTACCGGGCGCGGGACGTTTCGCGCACGGACGGCGCTCTGACGCTGGACATCGCCAGGGCCTACCCCGATAAGGCCGGCGCGCAGGCCCTGCGGCGCTCCTTCGCCCTGTCAGAAAACGGCGAGGCGACCCTCGCCGACGCCGTCACGCTCAACGAGCCGCGGCCTGTCACCGAGGTGTTTATGCTGCGCCACCGCCCTGAGCTGCAGGACGGCGCGCTGTACAGCGGCGCGATCCGCATCGCGCCGGAGCGGGACATGGCCGTCGCCATAGAGGAGATTCCCGTCGACGACCCCCGCATGGCCCGGAATTTCCCCGGAAGCCTCTGGCGCGCGACGTTCACCGCCGCCCCCGCCAGGGAACACAGGCTTGCCTTCAGGATCTCAAGAAAGGATATCACATGAATAAATATGCATCCAATCCCTTAAAGACCCGCAAGGACGTGGCGCGGCTGGCCTCCGATCTCATCGCGCCGCTGGTCGACTGCCTTTCCCCCTGTAGGGCGCGGCTGAACCTCGGCGATACCGGCGCGGTCTATCCCCCGGCCATCGCGGGCATGGAGGGCTTCTCCCGGGTGCTGTGGGCGCTGGTGCCCATGCTGGCCGGGCACTGTGATGAAGCCGAAGCCTACTGGCCGCTGTGGCGGGAGGGCATCATCCACGGTACCGATCCCGCCCACCCGGAATACTGGGGCGATATCGGCCCCTTTGACCAGCGCATGGTGGAGATGGCCGTGATGGGCATGGCGCTGTGCATGGTCCCGGAGCGCTTCTACTTCGAACTGCCGGAGCCGGCCCGGGCAAACCTGTACAACTGGCTGAACCAGATCAACCGATATGACATGCCCCTGAACAACTGGCTGTTTTTCCGGGTGCTGGTCAACATCGGCTTCATGCACGTGGGCCTGCCCGCCGACGAGGCCCGGATGGCTTCGGACCTGGACGAGCTGGAGAGCCACTATTGCGGCGACGGCTGGTATTATGACAAGCTGGCCCAGCGGGATTACTACACGCTGTGGGCCTTCCACTACTACGGCATGGTCTATGCCAAGTACATGGCGGACAGAGACCCGGAGCGCTCCCGGCGCTATCTGGAGCGCGCCCGGCTGATCCTGCCCCGCTTCGCCGCCTGGTTCGACGACGCGGGCCGGGGCCTGCCCTACGGCCGCAGCCTGACCTACCGCTTCGCCCAGGGCGCGTTTTTCAGCGCCTGCGCCCTCTCCGGCGTCACCCTTGACGCGCCGCAGGACGGCTTTTCCCCCATCGGCTGGGGCGAATTGAGGGGGCTGCTGCTGCGGAACCTGCGCTGGTGGATGTCCCGCCCCATATTCGACAGGGACGGGATACTGACCATCGGCTACGGCTATCCGAACCTGATCTTTGCCGAGGGCTACAACGCGCCGGGCTCCCCCTATTGGGCCATGAAGGTGTTCGCGGTGCTGGCTCTGCCGGAGGACCATCCCTTCTGGCAGGCCGAGGAAGCGCCCTGCGCGTCTCCGGCCGCGCTGCTGGACGAGCAGGCCCGGCAGCTGATCACGAGGGCCGACGGCATGGTGATCAGCTATACCGCCGGCAACCACGCCTTCGAACACGCCCACGAGGACGAAAAATACGAGAAGTTCGCCTATTCCACGGCCTTCGCGTTTTCCGTGGCCAAGGAGGCGGGCACCCTGCGCAAGGGGGCCTTCGACAGTATGCTGGCGCTGCGCCGTCCCGGGGAGCTTTGGCACTGGCGCACGGGCTTTGACAGCTTTGAGCTTTCCGAAGTGGGGACGCGCTGCGTCTGGCAGCCCCTGAACGGCGTAAAAATCGATACCCGCGTCATTTGCTGCGGAAGCTGGCACGTGCGCTGCCACGTCATTCATTCCGACCACGCGCTTGAGGCGGCGGAGGGCGCGTTCGCCGTGGCCTCCGAAGCGCCCGGGGCGCGGCCCTGCGACGGCGTTGCCACCGCCCGAAGCGAGGCCGCGGACCGCGCGCTGGCCCACGGGCCGCTGGGCAGCACCGGCATCTTCGCCGTGGCGGGCTATGAGCGGGGCGAGGTGATCTGGCCCGAGCCCAACACCAACCTGATGGTCCCCCGCACGCTGCTGCCCACGCTCCACGCGCGCATTGAGAGCGGCGAAACCCGCCTCGTCTGCGCGGTGTTCGCCGCCGCGGGCGACGAGGCGCCCGACGACATTCCCGAGGAGGTGCTTGAAATTGCGAAACAATGCCTCTGAAGTCTTTAACCGCGCGCTGGAAAAATACCGCGCCACCGCGCCCCTGGCCGCGTCGGAGGGCGTGCTGCCCTACCGGGGCGGCGGCAAGGGCTGGATGGCTTCTCCCTTTGACGGCAACGGCTGGTGGACGGGCGGCTTCTGGCCCGGCATCATGTGGCAGCTGTGGTCAGCCTCCGGCGACGATTTCTTCCGCACCGAGGCGCGCCGCGCGGAGGCGATCCTCGTGGATGAGTTCCGCCGCTTCCACGCGTTGAACCACGACATGGGCTTCATGTACCTGCTCTCCTGCGGGGCCGACTACAAGCTCACCGGCGACGGGCAGGCCCGCACCGACGCGCTCCACGCCGCCAGCCTGCTGATGGGTCGCTTCAATCCCGCCGGCTACATCCGCGCCTGGAACGAGCCGGAGCGGGTGGGCTACGCCATCATCGACTGCCTGATGAACCTCTCGCTGCTGTTCTGGGCCAGTCGGGAAACCGGCGATCCCCGCTTCGCCGGCGTGGCCCGCATCCACGCCGACACCACGCTCAGGCACTTTTTGAGGCCGGACGGCTCGGTGTGCCACATCGTTGAATTTGACCCTGCGACCGGCGAAGAGCTGCGGGAGCACGCCGGGCAGGGCTACGCGCTGGGCACCGCCTGGTCCCGGGGACAGGCCTGGGGGCTGTACGGCTTCGCCATCGCCCATGCCTGCACCAAACAGGCGCGCTATCTGGAGGCGTCCCGGCGCGTGGCGGATTTCTTCGTGGACCACATCCGCCCCGACGGCCTGACCGACTGCGATTTTTTGCAGCCCGCAAGCCCTGAACGCATCGACAACATCGCCGGGGCCTGCGCCGCCTGCGGATTGCTGGAGCTGGCCGGGCTCACCGGCGAGGCCAAGTACCGCGCCGCCGCCGAAGCGCTGCTGGACGGCCTGATCGACCATTGCTGCGATCTCTCGAAGGACAGCTGCGGCATCCTCACCCACTGCACCGCCAGCTATCACGACGACGCGGCCGGGGTCCACACCAACATCGTCTATGGCGACTTCTTCTTCCTCGAGGCCCTTTTGCGGGTGATGGGCAAGAGCCCGGATCTGTGGAAGTAATTCCATCAAATCATAATTCACAAAGGAGCAATGGCCATGATCACCATTACCGCAAAGACCGCCTCCGGCGATGTCCTCGCCGCGGCCAGCCACGACAGCGAGGCCATGCTGTGCTTCGACAGGGAATACGCCCCGGGCGACGCCATTGAAATCACCTCCGACGTCCGGCACCTGTGGGTGCAGACGGACGTGTCCGTGCTGCCCGGGGAGGTCTGTCTGCCCGAGGGCCGCATGACCTGGCCCGTGCCCGCCGGGGAACATCGGCTGGCCTACCGGCCGGGCGCCTTCACCGAGCCGCGGCACATCGTCACCGCCCGGGCCATGACCGCCAAGGAAACCGCCGCGACGCGCTGCCTGTCCCGCAATCCCGCCGACCTGCGCGGGGACACGGACTTCTTCCCCCACTGCACGGCCAACGTGGAGACCCGCAACGAGAGCGTCTTTGCCGCCCGAAACGTGGTGGACGGCCTGCGCCACAACACCTTTCACGGCGAATGGCCCTTTGAAAGCTGGGGCATCGGCGCCCGGGAGGACGCCTGGTGCCTTCTGGACCTGGGCCGGGAGGTGGCGCTGGAGAGCATGGCGCTGACCCTGCGGGCGGATTTCCCCCACGACGCCTACTGGGTGCGGGGGCAGGTGGCGCTGTCGGACGGCGGCACGCTGGATTTTTCGCTGGACAGGACCGGCGAGCGCCAGTATGTGTCGCTTTCGGGCCATCGCGCCCGCTGGCTGCGCTTGCAGCGGCTGATCAAGAGCGACGACCCCTCCGCCTTCCCGGCCCTGCGCCAATGGGAGGTATTCGGAAGGGATTTGGACAAATAATCTGAAATTCCCCATTCACAATTCGGAAGTTTTATATTATAATAGGAATACAGGCATAGCCGACACATGTAAAGGAGAGAACGGACATGGACATTCGATATTCCTGCAACCAGCGCGATTTCAAGCGCTATACCACCGAGGAGACCCGCGCGGAGTTTTTGATCGAAAAGCTGTTTGTGGCGGATGAAGTGACCGCCGTGTACAGCCATGTGGACCGCATGGTGACCATGGGCATCATGCCCGTGAGCGATACCCTGCCCATCGACAAGGGCATCGATATCTGGAAGAACTTCGGCACCGAGTACTTCCTTGAGCGGCGCGAATGTGGCATGTTCAACGTGGGCGGCGCCGGCAGCGTCACCGTGGACGGCACGACCTATGAGCTGGGCTACAAGGATTGCCTCTACATCACCAAAGGCGCCAGGGAGGTCACCTTCGCCAGCGACCATCCCGCCCAGCCCGCGAAGTTTTACATCGTCTCCGCCCCGGCGCACACCTCCTATGAGACCCGCCTGATCCGCATCGCGGACGCGGCCAAGAAGCCCTGCGGCGACGCCGCCACCAGCAACAAGCGCGTCATCAACCAGTTCATCCATCCCGATGTCCTCAAGACCTGCCAGCTGTCCATGGGCATGACCGTGCTGGAGAGCGGCAGCGTGTGGAACACCATGCCGGCCCACACCCATGAGCGCCGCATGGAGGTCTATTTCTACTTCGAGGTCCCCGAAAACCAGGTCGTGTTCCACTTCATGGGCGAAGGCCAGCAGACCCGCCATATCGTCATGCAGAACGAGCAGGCCGTCATCAGCCCCTCCTGGTCCATCCACGCCGGCGCGGGCACCAGCAACTATACGTTCATCTGGGCCATGGGCGGCGAGAACCAGGCCTTTGACGATATGGACAACATCGCCACCACCGACCTGAGGTAATCCAGCGCTATATTTTTTAGAGGAGGATATAAAAAATGAGTGATTTTCTGAAGAACTTCAGCCTTGAGGGCAAGATCGCGTGGATCACCGGCGCCAGCTATGGCATCGGCTTTGCGATTGCCAGCGCCTACGCCGCCAGCGGCGCGAAGATCGTGTTCAACGATATCAACCAGGAGCTGGTGGACAAGGGCATGGCCGCCTACAAGGAGGCCGGCATCGACGCCAAGGGCTATGTGTGCGACGTGACCAACGAGGCGCAGGTCCAGGCGCTGGTAAAGCAGATTGAGGAAGAAGTGGGCGTGGTGGACATTCTGGTGAACAACGCCGGCATCATTCGCCGCATCCCCATGTGCGAAATGCCCGCCGAGGAGTTCTCCAAGGTCATCAACGTGGACCTCGTCGCTCCCTTCATCGTGGCCAAGGCCGTCATCCCCTCCATGATCAAGAAGGGCCACGGCAAGATCATCAACATCTGCTCCATGATGAGCGAGCTGGGCCGCGAGACCGTCTCCGCCTATGCCGCGGCCAAGGGCGGATTGAAGATGCTGACCCGGAACATCTGCTCCGAATACGGCGAATTCAACATCCAGTGCAACGGCATCGGCCCCGGCTACATCGCCACGCCCCAGACCGCGCCCCTGCGCGAACGCCAGCCGGACGGCAGCCGCCATCCCTTCGACCAGTTCATCGTGGCCAAGACCCCCGCGGCCCGCTGGGGCACCACGGAGGATCTGATGGGTCCCGCCGTGTTCCTGGCCTCCGACGCCTCCAACTTCGTCAACGGCCACGTGCTGTACGTGGACGGCGGCATCCTGGCCTATATCGGCAAGCAGCCGTAAACACTTTATCGTCGTTCGGGAACGCATAAAAGCCGGCATCTGCCCCCGCCGATTCGCGGGGCAGATGCCGGTACTGTTTTATCGGGATGGTCCGTTTCGCGTTTCTACGCCCAGGTCAGCCACACCACCGCCGCGCCGGAGACGGCGGCGATCAGCGTGAAGGGGATGCCGATGCGCAGAAAGTCCTTCGTGGCGACCTTGTAGCCCTCCTTTTGCAATATGCCGATGCCCGCGATATTGGCGGACGCGCCCACGGGCGTGATATTGCCGCCCAGCGTGGCGCCGATCAGCAGCCCAAAGGCGAACAGATAGGGCTCGATGCCCAGCATGGCCGATATGCTGCTGACCACCGGCAGCATCGTGGCCACATAGGGGATATTGTCGATAAAGGCGCTCAGCAGCACGGACACGCCCACGATCAGCACATACATGGTCAGCTTCGAATTGCCGCCCAGCTTCACGAACAGCTCCGCGATGGCGTCGATCACGCCCGCCCGGGTCATGCCCTCGATGACCATGAACAGCCCGCTGAGCAGCAGCAGCGTCTTATAATCGATGGCCTTCAGCACATCCGTCAGCGTATTGCCGTCCTTTTTCCGCAGGCTTTCATAGATCACGCCCACGACGGCCAGCGCCATGCAGATGATGCCGTTGGTCAGTTCCGGCTTGTTGGGGAATTGGGAGGCGGCGATCAGCAGCAGCACCGTGCCCAGCAGCAGCGCCGTGGGCACATAGTCCCTGACCTCGGTCAGCTTGCCGGGCCTGACGGCGGCGCGTTCCGTCCTGAACAGCCACAGCAGCACGGGAATCGTCAAAAGCGCGCCCACCTCCACCGCGAAGCAGATGCCCAGCCGCCCGTGGAACCAGAAAAAGTCGTTGAAATTCATGCCCACATAGCCCGCCAGCAATATCGAAGTGGTGTCCCCCACCAGCGTGGCGGCGCCTTGCAGGTTGCTGGAGACGGCGATGGCGATGATCACCGGCACGGGGTTGGTCTTGATCTGCTTGGACACGGCCAGGCCCACAGGCGCGACCATCAGCACCGTGGCCACGTTGTCCACAAAGGCGGATATGATGCCAGCGAACAGGCTGAGCGCCACGATGGCCCATCGCACGTCCGGCACCGCCCGCAGCAGGCCCTCCGCCATCCGCTGGGGCATCTGGCTCTGTATGAACAGCTCCACGGTGGCCATGGTGCCCGTCAGCATGAGCAGCACGTTCCAGTTGACCGCGCCCAGCGCGTCGCCCGCCGGCAAAATCCCCAGCGCGATAAACGCCGCGGCCGCGCCCAGCGCGGTGATCCAGCGCTTTTCCGAAAACACCAGCAGCAGCACATACATCGCGGCGAACAGTATCAGCGCCAGCACCATCTGATTCAAATCCATCAACCTCCACAGCGTATCAGATAAAAAAAGCAGCTATAGCCTCGCTATACCTGTCTCGATTTCGAAACCCGCGCATAGCAAAGCCGCGCGAGTCTCACAATTTAAAACCATGCCGGGATTGCTCCGTGTTGACGACATGACTCCGCGCAAAAGCCGCGGCTGTTACTCCCTCTCTTTTTTCATTATAGCATATACCTTTGGACTTTATCGCTACGTTTCCGTTAAAACAGCGAGGGCCGGGAAAGCTCCCCGACCCTCGCAGGTTTCATAGCCCAAATAATTACAGGATGTCCACCCAAGCGTCCACGGTGTCCTTGGTGAAGGAGTTCAGCTTGTTCAGGAACAGGATGGAGCCGCCGTCGTCAGACTCGGTGACTTCCAGCTCGCCCAGCTCGCCGCACTCGATCTTCTCGCCCACTTCGCCCTTGAACTCGCCCTTCGCCATCGCGACGGCCGCGTAGGAGGAGGCATAGCCCAGCTCGATGGGGTTCCACAGGAAGGTCTCGTCCGCGATGCCCGCGTCGATGAACTCCTTCATGTCGGAGGCCAGGGTCAGACCGGTGACCTTCACGTCGCGGCCGGCATCCTGGATGCACTTGCAGACGGCGGGGCCGCCCACGGTGGTGGGAACGATGATGCCCTTCAGATCCGGATACTTGTCCAGCAGAGCCTGGGTCTCGTTGAAGGACTTGGTGTACTCGTCGTCGCCGTACACGGTGCCGACGTACTCGATGTTGGCATACTTCTCGTCGCCGGAATTCAGGGCTTCCTCAATGAAGGAAATCCACAGGTTCTGGTTCGGAGCGGTGGCCATGGCGGACAGGATGGCGATCTGGCCTTCGCCGCCGATGCTGTTCACGATGGAATCCAGCTGGGTCACGCCGATCACCTGCGCGGAAGCGGGCTCAACGTCCAGGTCGCGGCCTTCGGCATCCACCTTGGCATCCCAGGAGATGACCTTGATGCCCTGCTCGCGGGCCTCGTTGCACACGTCCACCAGCGCGGCAGGGTCGTTCGCGGAGATGCACAGCACGTCCACGCCCTTGGCGATGTAGCCTTCGATGATGCGGATCTGACCGTCGGAGGAGCCGTCGTCGGGACCGTCGTGTTCAAACTCAAAGCCAAGCTCTTCAGCGGCCTTCTCGAAGCCGGTGACACCGGCCTGGAAATAGGCGTTGCCGGACTGCTTGTAGACGACGCCGATGTAGATGCCTTCGCCCGCCTTCTCGGCGAACGCGGCAACGCTGAGTACCAGCATCAGAGCCAGAACGAGAGCCAAAACTTTCTTCATAGGGGTATACCTCCTTTTTATTTACTCCGGAGAATGACTCCGGGAGTAATTCAGGGATCAGGCAACGATTGCGTTGCCCGTTGCCTCAACCTCACGCCGCCTTTGCGGCGTTGAGCTTGGCCGTCTCCGCCCGGCGCAGGCGCACCTTGCGGCGGTTCTGGGCATCCTCCAGCAGGTTCGGGCCCAGCACGGAGAGGATCAGGATCACGCCCACGGACAGGTTGACCGCGGAATCCGGGAAGCTGAAGATGTTGCCCAGGCCGAACTTCACCACGCCGAAGATGACCAGAGAGATGGTGGCGCCGATGACGCTGCCCTTGCCCCCGTCGGTAGAGAAGCCGCCCAGCACCGCCGCCGCGATGGCATACATGTGGTAGCCGTCCATGATATCCGCCTTGACGGAGGAGGACGAATTGCCCACGAAGAAGATGCCTGTCACGGCGCTCATGAAGCCCGCGATGACGAAGCACCAGAACTTGATGCGGTCCACGCGCACGCCGGAGTAGTAGGTGGCGGCGGAATTGGTGCCGATGGCGAAGATCTTGCGGCCGTTGCCGGTCTGGTGCAGCCAGATGTAGAACACCACGGCCAGCGCCAGATAGATCGGTATGGAAATCGGAATTTGCAGCTCTCCGATCTTCAAAAGCTGGTTCAGGTTGCTCAGCGACTTAAAGGTGGGGTCCTTGAACGTCAGCGTCTCGCCGCCGATCAGCAGATAGCTGAAGCCGCGGAAGAACAGCTGGGTCGCCAGGGTGATGATCATGGGGAACAGTTCCTTGAACCGGGTGACCAAAAAGCCGTTCAGAGCGCCGCAGAGCGCGCCCACCAGCAGGCAGACAGCCAGGGCCGCGACGAGGGCCATGGGGCTGCCCTCCTCCGCGCCGCCCGCCAGCTTGTTGTAGACCACGCCCAGCGTGACCACGCTCAGCGTGCCGATGGCGCCCACGGAGATATCGATATCGCCCATGGCCAGGATCAGCATCATGCCCAGGGTCATAAAGCTGTACAGGAAGTAGGGCCTCATGCTCCTGAGGACATTTGCGAAGTAGAACACCGATTTGCGGGAAACGCCGCTTGCGACGTTGACGCTGTCGGCGACCTTGAACACCGCGCACATCACCACCAGCAGCAGGATGAGGAAGAATTCCCAGCTTTTCAGAAACGATTTCACCTTCTGCATCAGATATTCCTCCTTGCCAGGTCCTGTTTCTCAGCCACGCGCTGCAGGATGACGTTCAGCAGGATGGCCACCAGCAGCAGTATGCCCTTGATGAACTCGGTGATCATGGAATTGCCGATGCCCATCTGGGGGATGGCATGGTCGATGAAGGCGATCATCAGCGCGCCGATGACCACGCCGCTGATCTTGCCATAGCCGCCGGTGACGGCCACACCGCCCAGCACGCAGGCCGCGATGGTGAACATCTCGTCGCCCAGGGCAGAGCCCTTTTCGATGGCCGCGTAGAACGCCAGCCACATGATGCCCGCCAGGCCCGCGGTGGCGCCGCAGATGGTGTGGGCCAGCACGCGGATCCGGTTGATGGGCACGCCGCGCATCTGCGCCGCCTCGGCATTGGAGCCCACGGCGTACAGGTTGCGGCCCGTGCGGGTGTATTTCAGGAACACGCCGGTGATCACCACCACCAGCACCGCCAGCCACACCAGGAACGGCAGGCCCAGGAAGGAGTGGTTGATCAGGCTGTCCTTGAAGGCCTGGGTCAGCTGGGTGGGGTTGATCTTGTTCATGCCCAGCAGCCAGTCCATGGGAATCAGCGCCCGGACGATGTAGCTGGTGGAGAGCGTGACGATCAGGGCGATGACCCGGCCATAGCTCATCAGCACGCCGTTGAGCGCGCCAATCACCGCGCCGATGCCGATGCCCAGCAGGAACATGACGATGGTGGACTGCACCGCGCCGTCGCCCATCAGCTTGCCGGCCACCGCGCCCGCGAAGGCCAGTATGGCCGTGATGGAAATGTCGATGGAGCCGATCAGCAGCACGCACAGCATACCGCAGCACAATACCATATTGATGGAGCCGTTTTTCAGCACGTTCAGCCAGCTGTTGCCCAGATAGCCGGGAACGCGCAGGCTGACCGCGATCAAAAGCAGCGCCAGCACCGCCAGCAGGGGAATTTCACGATGCTCGATCAATATGGAATAAATCGGCTTGCGCTCTTTCTTCGTCTGCATCTTTGTCGCTCCCCCCTCACTGCTTCTGCGGCATGGCCGCGTGCAGAATATCGTCCTGGGTCAGGCCCTTGGTATCCGTGAACTCCCTGGTCACCTTGCCCTCGCTCATCACATAGATGCGGTCGGACATGTTGATGACCTCCGGCAGCTCCGATGAAATCATCAGTATGCCCAGGCCCTGGCTGGCCAGGTCGGACATGATCTCATAGATGGCGGCCTTGGAGCCCACGTCCACGCCCTTGGTGGGCTCGTCCAGTATGATCACCTGGGGCTCCGCGGCCAGCTGCTTGGCGACGACCACCTTCTGCTGGTTGCCGCCGGACAGCGCGCCGGTGTGGGTATCCGTGGTGGGGGCCTTGATGGCCAGCAGCTCCTTCATCTTGCCCGAAAGCTCATATTCCTTGCCGCGGTTGATGAACATGCCGTTCTGGCACTTGTCCAGCACCGACAGAGAAATGTTGTGGTTGATGGACCAGGACAAAAGCAGGCCCTCCTTCTGCCGGTTCTCCGGCAGCATCCCCAGGCCCCTGGCCATCATTTGGGTGGGCGTCTGGTCGTGGACCTCCTCACCCTTGAAATAAATCTTTCCGGAATCGGGCTTCGTCACGCCGAACACCGACTCCATGACCTCGGTGCGGCCCGCGCCCACCAGGCCCGTCAGGCCCACGATCTCGCCAGCGCGCACGGTCATGTTGATATCCCGGTAGAAGCCCGTGCGGCTCAGGTTTTCCAGCTTTAAAAGCTCCTTGCCCACCTGGGTCTGCTTTTTGGGGAACAGCTGGGTGATCTCCCGGCCCACCATGTGGTGTACCAGGAAGGGCTGGTCCACCTCGGAAAGCTGCCAGGTGCCGATGTACTGCGCGTCTCGGAACACGGTCACGCGGTCGGCCAGGCCGAAGATGTCCTCAAAGCGGTGGGAAATCAGTATGATGCCCACGCCCTTGTCTCGCAGGCGGCGGGCGATGGTATACAGATCCTCCGCCTCGCGCTGGGACAGGGAGGCCGTGGGCTCATCCATGATGAGGATCCTGGCGTCCATCGACAGCGCCTTGGCGATCTCCACCAGCTGCTGCTGGCCGACGGTCAGCGAGCCCACGGAGGCCGTGGGACTGAGATTAGCGTCAATGGAATCCAGCAGCTTTTTGGCCTCGCGGTTCATCTTCGGCCAGTCGATAAAGGGGCCGATCTTGAACTCATGGCCTATAAAAATATTCTCCGCCACGCTGAGGTCGGGATAGGAGGCGGCATGCTGGTAAATGGCCGCGATGCCCCGCTCCTGGGCGGTGATGGGGTCCGTCATGACCACCTTTTCGCCGTTCAATATGATTTCGCCGCCGTCCGGCTGATGCACGCCGGTAAGAGTCTTGATGAACGTGGACTTGCCCGCGCCGTTTTCACCCACCAGCACGTGGATCTCCCCCGCCTTCAGATTGAAATGCACGTTGTCCAGCGCCTTGACGCCCGGGAATATCTTGGTTATGCCGTTCATCTCCAGAATGTACTCGGAACCTGGCATCGTATCCCCTCCATTCCCCACGGCCCGAACCGTGGCAATACTCCGCAATATATGATTATTATAATCGAACTTTAGTCAATCTGTCAAGAATTATTATCATCCAATGTACATATAATCGGTTTTGTCAAGCTTTTGTCACGGCAGGATGATCGTCCGAAGTACCCGTCAGATGGATGCGGCGCGGCGCTTTTATGCCTGCCGGATCGGTTGAAGCGCAGTCGTTTGAACGTCGCGCGCAGGGGATTGATGAGGCGTTAAACCCGTTCCGGCAATGGCGCGGCATCGCCGGGGCCATGATTCAGCCCCTCTCATACCCGTCCTTCCTCCGCGCCGCCTCGATCAGCGCCTTCATGCGGCGGTTGGTTTCGCCGATGGCGACCCCGGCGTCGATGATGCGCTCACACCGATCCATCAGCGCCAGCGCGCGCTCAAAGGCCGCGTCACCGATGGGCATAAAGGGCTTTTCCGTGACCGTCTCCACGGCCAGCAGCCGCGCCAGGCGGTAATCGACGTCGTTTTCATACAGAATCGCCGCCGCGAAGGGCACGCCCTGCTTTTGCAGCCTGCGGAACACGGGGATGCCCGTGCCGCAGGCGGACAGCACCAGCGCCTTGGGCTCGCCCTCTGGCCGGGACAGCTCGATGCTGCCGAACACGGGGTCGAAGTAGCCCTGGTCGATCCCGTACAGCTCGCGGATCGCCGCCTCGTCGAACACCGCCTCCGGCGCGCCGCTGCGGGCAATATGGTCCCCCTTCACGCAGATGATCCTGTCGGAAATCTTCTGCGCCAGGTCGATCTCGTGCAGCGACATGATCACCGTAATGCCCCTGCGCTTCGCCATGTCGCGCAGTATGCTCAGCAGCTGGAGCTTGTGCCGAATGTCCAGAAAGGAGGTGGGCTCGTCCAGTATGATAATCTCCGGCTCCTGGCAGATGGCCCGGGCCAGCAGCACCCGCTGGCGCTGGCCGTCGCTTATGGCGTTGAAGTCCCGGTTCCGCAGCTCCAGCGCGTGGACGGCGGTCATGGCGGCCTCCACCTTTTCCTCGTCCTCCCGGGACAGGATGCCCAGCCGCCCGGTATAGGGATAACGGCCCGTGGCCACGATATCCCGGCAGGTCATCAGCTCCGGCTTCATGCGCTCGGTGAGGACCACGGCCATCCTTGTGGACAGATCCTTATAGGACAGCCTTTGCAGCTCCTCCGAGGCGATGAATACCCGCCCGCCCAACAGCTTCAGCTGGCGGGTGATGCTCTTGAGAATGGTGGACTTGCCGGAGCCGTTCGGCCCGATCAGCGTGACGATTTCGCCCTTTTCAATGTCGATGGCAATGTCCTTTATCAGCGGCACGCCGTCGTAGCCGACGGTCATCTGCCGGGTTCTGAAATAGTAATCTGACACCGTATCACCTCCCCCGCTGTCGCCTGAGCATCATCACAATGACCACAGGCGCGCCGAATACGCTGGTGACGGTGGAGATGTTCAGCTCCGTGGGCGCGAAAACCGTGCGGGCGATCAGATCGCAGCCCATGCAGAACACCGCCCCGCCCAGGAACACCGCCGGAATCACGATGAGCGGCTTTGACGTGTTCAGCGCCCGCTTGATCAGATGAGGCACGGCGATGCCCACGAAGGAGATGGGCCCTGCAAAGGCCGTCACCGTGGCCGAAAGCACGCTGGATATGACGATCAGCGCCACCCGGAAGGCCCGGATGTTCACACCCATGCTCTGAGCGTAGGCCTCGCCCAGCTGGTAGGCCCCGATAGGCTTGGCCATCAGGAACGTCAGAACCGCCATGAGGCCCACTACCACAGCGGCAATGGCCACACTGTCCCAGCTCATGCCGGAAAAGCTGCCCAGCGACCAGCCGTGCAGGTTCACGATATCTGAATCCTCCGCAAAGGTGACCATGAAATCCGTCACCGCGGAGCAGATGTAGCCGATCATAATGCCCGCCACCAGCAGCACCGCCATGTGCTTGAGTCTGCGGGACAGGAGCAGTATGAAGGACACCGCCAGCAGCGAGCCCGCAAAGGCCGCCACAATCAGCGCCCAGGAGGACACCTGGCCGAAGAACTTCAAGAAGTAGATCATCGTCAGCGCCACCACCATCTTGGCCCCCGAGGAAATGCCCAGCACAAAGGGCCCCGCGATGGGATTGCCGAAGAAGGTTTGCAGCAAAAAGCCGGACAGCGAAAGCCCGCCTCCCAGCAGCGCCGCCATCAGGATGCGCGGCAGGCGTATCTTCCATATGATGCTGTACTGCGTGGAATCCGTGGCCCGGCGCAGCAGGATCTGAAAAATCTCCCCCACCGGAATCGCCACGCTGCCCGTGTTGACGTTCAGCACCGTGATTGCCATCAGCGCGAACACCAGCAGTATGAACACCAGCTGATACCGGGAGCGGCGCTTGAAGCCTTCGCTGAAAAAAGCACTCTGCGCCGTCGCGTTTGAAGCGTCCTGTTTCATCGGTCATCACCCGCAAATGAAATATTCCCCCATCATTATAGTGGATGGGGGGTGGGGTGTCAAATGTCCGTTCCCGCCTCATTGGTTTTCCCCCTTGCCTTCGCCGCTCCAGCGTGATAAAATATATGGGGGTGGTTCTGATGGCTGCGGGAAATCAGGAATACAAGGACAGGCTGTTCAGCTTCATTTTTGGAAACGCCGAACACAAGGAGTGGACGCTGAGCCTCTACAACGCGGTCAACGGCACCGACTACGACGACCCGGAGCAGATCACCATCGAGACGATCCGACAGGTCCTCTACATGGGTATGCACGATGACGTGGCCTTTATCATCGCGGATGACCTGAGCCTCTACGAGCAGCAGTCCACCTACAACCCCAACATGCCTGTGCGCATGTTGGAATACGCGGCGAACCTGATGGAAAAGCACATTCGCCGGCACAGGCTGAACAAGTACAGCCGTCATCTGATACCGCTTCCAGTGCCCCGGCTGATGGTGTTTTACAACGGCATGGAGGACATGCCGGACGAGCAAATTCTGCGCCTGTCCGACGCGTTCCCGGAGGATCGGCGTCAGGAGGCGGATATCACCGTCCGGGTGCGCATGGTTAACGTGAACCGAGGGCACAGCGAGGCTTTGTTGGAGCATTGCAAGCCCCTGGACGAATATGCCTGGATCGTGGATCGCATCCGCAGCCAAAAGGGCACCGGAACCCTTGAAGCCGCCATCGATCGAACCATCGACCAGCTGCCCGACAGTTTCCTCACCAAACCCTTTTTGGAGGCACACAGAGCGGAGGTGAAAAATATGCTCTTGACTGAATACAACGAAGCTGAAACCCTGGAGCTGTTCAAGCGCGAATACCGCGCCGAGGGTCGCGCTGAGGGTCGTGCCGAGGGACAGGACAGCGAGCGCGTCAACAACATTCGCAGTTTGATGAATTCCCTGAAGCTCTCCGCCAGGCAGGCCATGGACCTTCTGAACATTCCCACCGAGGAACAGGTCCGTTATATGGACAAGGTTTGACGCGAGGGTATCCTGCGCAAAAAGCCCCCAGGTCCCTTCCACCCGGAAGGCCTGGGGGCTTTTGCTTTGGGAACACGGCTTGTGTTATCGCTCCTTCTTCTTGGACAGGATATCGAACACCACGGCGGCCAGCAACACGAAGCCCTTGATGACGCGCTGATAGTTGGCGTCCAGGCTGATCAGGGCCATACCCTTGTTGATCACGCCGATCAGGGTCGCGCCGATGACCATGCCCAGCACGGTGCCCGCGCCGCCGCTGGCGGAGACGCCGCCCACGACGCAGGCGGAGATGGCGTCCATCTCAAAGTTCTTGCCGGCGTCCGCGTTGGCGGCGGTGAAGCGGGCAAGCATGATCATTGCGGAGATGGAGGTCAATATCGCCATGTTCAGGTAGGCCAGGAACATGATGCGCTTGGTATTGACGCCGGACAGGCGCGCGGCTTCGATGTTGCCGCCCACCACGTAAAAGTGCCGGCCGATGGTGGTCTTGCTGGTGATGAAGGCATACAGCAGCACGACTGCCGCGACCCAAACCAGCACCGTGGGGATACCGCCGGCATAGGCCAGCTTGCCCATGACCAGCAGGATCACCGCCGCGCCGATGCCACCCTTTACCGCTGCCGCGCCCATGGAGTCCGCCTCATAGCCCTTGCGCAGGCGTGCGGCACGGGTGTGGAAAACGATGAACAGCACCGCGGCCGCGGCGACGATGCCCACAATCAGGCAGGGCATGTTCAGCGTGTTCTCCGGGGTCTCGAACAGGGTCCTCGAAAAGATGTTCAGGAAGGAATCCTTCGAAGCGACCGAAATGGAGCCGGTGGAGGAATTCTTCGTGAGGATGGAGGTGCCCAGTCCGCGGAAGGCCAGGTAGCCCGCCAGGGTGGCGATCCACGGCGGCACGTTCACATAGGCCACCAGGAAGCCCAGGCCGCAGCCATAGGCGACGCCGATGGCGAGCAGTATGGCGATGGACAGACCCACCGGCACCCCAGAAATGACCATCAGCACGCCGCCGATGGCGCCCAGCAGGCACACGAAAGCGCCGCAGGACAGATCGATGTTGCCACCGGTGAGCATACACATCAGCATACCGCAGCCGAGGATATACACATAGGCGTTTTCATTGAACAGCGCCCGGAAGGTTGAAGGGTTGAAGATGCTTCCCTGCGTCCGGATCATAAAGAAGAGATACACAAGGACCAGGACGACGAGCATGGCGTTTTTCTTCAGAATTTCAGCAAAGCTTTTCTTACCCACTGTTGTCATCCTCCTTCCACTACCGCTTTTGCCGCTTGGACAGCACATCGAACATGACCGCGATCAGCAGCACGAGGCCCTTGACCACCTTCTGGTAGTTGGAGTCAACGGCCATGATGCGCATGCCCTGGTTGATGACGCCCATCAGCGTCGCGCCGATGATCATGCCCGAAACCTTGCCGATGCCGCCGTAGGCGGAGGCGCCGCCGATGAAGCAGGAAGCGATGGCGTCCATCTCATAGCCTTCGCCGTAGGTCGGGTCGATGCCCTTGGCGCGGGCCGCCGTCAATACGCCTGCCAGGCCCGCCAACATACCAATGTTGGCATAGGCGAACCAGTAGACATTGCGGGTGTTGACGCCGGAGAGGGCCGTGGCCTTCTCATTGCCGCCCACCGCATACAGGTGGCGGCCCATGGCGGTGCGGTTGGTGACGTAATTGTAGATCAGCAGCACCAGAGCGATCCAGATCAGCACCGTGGGAATACCCTTCAGCTTGGCCAGCTGCAGCGTCAGCCAGACGACCACCGCACAGATGATCGCCGTGGTGATGATTTGGGTGGTGATGGACTGGCTGATACCCAGCCGTTTCTGCACCAGGATCCTGCGCAGGGTCAGCCCCGCGAAGATCACGGCCGCCGCGACGCCCACTACGACGCAGGTGAGGTTCAAGTTGCCCTCCGTGCCCACCATGCTGCCGATAAAGTCCGGCACATAGCAGTTTGCGCCACCGCCGAAGGTGTTCAGGAAGGCGTTATTGCTGATGGCAACCGTCTCGCCCTGAAGCACGATGTTGGAAAAGCCTCGGAAGGCATACATGCCCGAAAGCGTGGCGATAAACGCCGGCACATGCAGCTTTGCGATCCAGAAGCCCTGGAACGCACCGATGGCCAGGCCCACCAGCAGCATCACCAGCACGGTGGGCACCATGTCCCAGCCGATCTTCATCAGCTTGCAACCGATGGCCGCAGTGAAGCAGACCACGGAGCCTACGGACAGGTCGATGTTGCCGCCGGTGAGGATGCACAGCAGCATACCGGTGGCCAGCACGAACACATAGCCGTTCTGGGCAATCAGGTTGTTCAGGTTTGCGGGAAGCAGCGTCTTCCCGCCGGTCCTCCAGGCAAAGAACGCGGTCACAAGGACGAGCGCCAGCACCATGGTATACTTTTGGAAGAAAGAACTGACCTTGCTTGCCTTCATCGTCACGCACCCCTTCCTGATCTGAGTATTGCCGCCATAATGCTCTCCTGGGTGGCCTCGCTGGCCTTCATCTCGCCCACCATTTTGCCTTCGTTCATGATGTAGATTCGATCGCTCATGCCCAGCACCTCGGGCAGCTCCGAGGAAATCATGACGACGCACTTGCCCGCCGCGGCAAGGTCGTTGATGATGCAGTAGATCTCATACTTCGCGCCCACGTCGATGCCGCGGGTGGGCTCGTCCAGGATCATGATATCCGGCTCCGCGAACATCCACTTGGCCAGCAGCACCTTCTGCTGGTTGCCGCCGGAGAGGTTGCCCACCAGCTGCTCCACCGAAGGCGTCTTGATCTTGAGCTTGCCCCGGTATTCCTCGGCCACGGCGTATTCCTTGTCCTGGTCGATGACGGTGTTGGAAGCCAGGCTGTCCAGGTTCGCCAGGGAGGTGTTCACCCTTATGGACTGGGACAGCACCAGGCCATTGCCCTTGCGGTCCTCGGTGACATAGGCGATCCTGTGCTTGATGGCGTCGGTGACGCTCTTCTTCATCTTGACGTCCTTGCCGTCCAGCTTCAGCTTGCCGGAGAAGTTCGTGCCATAGGACTGGCCGAATATGGACATGGCCAGCTCCGTGCGGCCCGCACCCATCAGGCCGTAGATGCCCACGACCTCGCCCGCGCGCACCTTGATGGAGACATCGTCCACCACCTTGCGCTCGGGATACAACGGGTGATGCACGGTCCAGTTGTCCACCTCCATGCGCACTTCGCCGATTTTGACGCCCTCCCGGGGCGGGAAGCGATTGGTCATCTCGCGGCCGACCATGCCCTTGATGATGCGCTCCTCGCTGACGGGCTCCGCGCCGTGGTTGTCGATGGTCTCGATGGTGGTGCCGTCGCGGATGACGGTGATCTTGTCTGCCACATAGGAGACCTCGTTGAGCTTGTGGGTAATGATGATCATCGTCATGCCCTGCTTCTTGAAGCCCAGCATCAGATCCAGCAGCGCCTTGGAGTCCTCCTCGTTCAGAGACGATGTGGGCTCGTCCAGGATCAGCAGCTTTGCCTTCTTGGCCAGCGCCTTGGCGATCTCCACCAGCTGTTGCTTGCCGGTGCCGATGGTCTTGACCTGCACCTTGCTGCTCTCGGTGAGACCCACCATTTTCAGGTACTTGTCCGCCTCGGCGTAGGTGGTGTTCCAGTCGATGGCGAACTTGTGGCCGCACTCGTTGCCCAGGTACATGTTTTCGCCGATGGTCATTTCCGGAACCAGCGCAAGCTCCTGGTGGATGATGACGATGCCCAGCTTTTCGGAATCCTTGATATTCGAAAACTTGCAGACCTGGCCGTCGTAGATGATGTCGCCCTCATAGGTACCGTGCGGATAGATGCCGCTCAGCACGTTCATCAGTGTGGATTTGCCCGCGCCGTTTTCACCGACCAGCGCGTGGATCTCCCCCTCCTCCACCTGGAGGTTGACATTGTCCAAGGCCTTCACGCCGGGGAAGGTCTTGGTAATGTTCTTCATTTCCAGCAATATCTTTGCCATGGCTCTTATCCAGCTCCAATCTGATGGGTTTTTCAGCCTTGTCAAAGCCCGTCGTTCAATGATGCCTCGATAACCTTAAATGATGCAGGCGGGACGCGCCCGCCTGCATCACAGCATCATCTGCTATCGAATTAGTCGGCCAGCTGATCCTCGGTGTAGTAACCGGAATCGATCAGCAGCTCCTTGTAGTTCTCGGCATTGGCGAACACCGGCGCGCACAGATAGGAGGGCACGGTGATCACGTTGTTGTTGTAGGTCTCGGTGTCGTTCACTTCAACCTCTTCGCCCTTCAGGATCTGGCCGACCATCTTCACGACCTGAGCCGCCAGGGTACGGGTGTCCTTGAACACGGACATGCTCTGCAGACCGGCGATCATGTTCTTGGTGTTCTGGATGTCGCAGTCCTGACCGGTGATGATGGGCCAGTCGCCGACATAGTTGGCTTCCAGAGCGTTGGTCACGCCCAGAGCGGTGGAGTCGTTGGAGCAGAGCCAGGCGTCCAGCTTGGTGCCGTCAGCATAGTTGGAAGCCAGGATATCCTCGGCGCGGGCCTGGGCGACGTCGGTCTTCCAGGTGGGGGTCGCAACCTGCTCGAACTCGGTCTGCCCGGAGGGCACAACCAGCTTGCCGGACTCGATGTAGGGCTTCAGCACGTCCATGGCGCCGTTGAAGAAGTAGCCAGCGTTGTTGTCGCCGGGATCGCCGGCGGTGAACTCAATGTTGAAGGGGCCTTCAGCATTGTCCAGATCCAGCGCGTCGCGGACGAACTCGCCCTGCACGGTGCCGACCATGTAGTTGTCGAAGGTGGCATAGTAGGAAACCGCGTCGGAATCCATCAGCAGGCGGTCATAGGCGATGACCGGGATTTCCTTGCCCTTGGCGCTCTCCAGAGCGGAGCCCAGGGAGGAGCCCTCGATGGCGGCGATGACGACGACGTCGCAGCCGTTGTCAATCATGGTCTGAACCTGGGTCAGCTGGGTGTTCACGTCGTTGTTGGCGAACTGCAGGTCGACCTCATAGCCGGCCTCCTCCAGCAGAGCCTTCATGTTGTCGCCGTCCTGGTTCCAACGCTGCAGGTCCTTGGTGGGCATGGAAACGCCGACCTTCTCGGCCAGAGCAGCGGTGCAGCCCAGAGCCAGCATCGCAACGAGCAGCATAGCGAGAATCTTCTTCATA
>JAFUCP010000110.1 GCA_017459565.1 Clostridia bacterium
ACGCTGAAGGACGATTTGTACACGCCCCTGGGCGCGCTGCCGGTTGAGGCCTTCACCACCGCGCGGCAGCTGACGCCCGGCGAGGCCATGCAGGGCGCGTTTGCGCCGATGCTGCCCGGCGAACGCTGGGGGCGGACGTGGGAATACTGCTGGATGCGCACCCATGTGACGCTGCCCGAGGCGGCGGCGGGCAGGCGCGTGGTCATGGACCTCGATACCGGCGGGGAAACCACCGTGTTCGTGGACGGCAAATCCTTCGGCACCTACCGGGCCAGGGGCATCGAGCCCGCCCATCACTACATCGTGGACAACTGCCTCACGTCCTGCGGCGAACCCGGCAGGCGCTATGAAATCCTGCTGGAGGCCTACGCGGGCCACTTCTTTCCCCAGGCGCCCCAGGGCGGCTGCGCCACGGGCCCGGTGCTGCCGGGCAGCTACGCGCCGCCGGATGAAAATGAGCCGCGGGCAGTGCTGGGGGCGATGACCTACGGCCTCTGGAACGAGGACGCCTACCAGCTCTATATGGACCTGGAAACCCTGCGGCAGCTGGGCGAGACGGTGGACGCGGACAGCCTGCGGGCGGATAAGATCGCTTCCGCGCTGGAGCGGGCAACCCTGGTCGTGGACTTTGAACAGCCGCCCCTGGCCCGCGCGGAAAGCTATCGCGCGGCGCGGGCGGCGCTGAAGCCGGCGCTGGAGGCCGTCAACGGCTCCACGGCCCCGGCGTTCTATGCCGTCGGAAACGCCCATATCGACCTGGCGTGGCTTTGGCCCATGGCCGAGACCTTCCGCAAGACGAGCCGTACCTTCGCCGCGCAGCTGCGGCTGATGGAGGAATACCCGGAGTACAGATACCTTCAAAGCCAGCCCGCGGCCTATGAGATGTGCCGGGAGCATTACCCGGAGCTGTTTGAGCGCATCGTCGCCGCGGCGCGGCGGGGGCAGTGGATTCCGGAGGGCGCGATGTGGGTGGAGCCCGACACCAACATGACCAGTGGCGAATCGCTGGTGCGCCAGCTTCTGCACGGCAAGCGCTACTTCAAAGAGGTGTTCGGCGTGGACAGCGTGGTGCTGTGGCTGCCCGATACCTTCGGCTATTCCGCGGCGCTGCCCCAGCTTTTGAAGGGGACGGGGGTCAGGTACCTGGTCACCCAGAAGATTTTCTGGTCCTACAACGGCGGGGAGCGCTTCCCGTACCACTACTTCACCTGGCGGGGCGCGGACGGCTCCGAGGTTGTCTCCTTCCTGCCCACCAGCTACACCTACCGCACCGGGCCCCGGGAGATCGTGGAAACCTGGAACAAGCGGGTTCAGAAGCGGGAGCTGGACGCCTTTCTGCTGCCCTTCGGCTACGGCGACGGCGGCGGGGGCCCCACCCGGGACGACGTGGAGTTCCTGCGCCGGGAGGCGGATCTGGAGGGGATGCCCCGGGTGAAGCCTGAGGGCCCCGTGGCGTTCTTTGAGGACATGGAAGCCCGGGGCGGTCCGAGGCACACCTATGTGGGAGAGCTGTACTTCTCCGCCCATCGCGGGGTGTACACCTCCCAGGCGGCAATCAAGCGGGGCAACCGCAAGGCGGAGCTGGCGCTGCGGGAGGCGGAGCTGTGGGGCGCGCTTGCCCTGGCGAAGGGCGCGGTCTATCCGCTTGCGCGGATGGACGCGGCCTGGAAGAAGCTGCTTCTGAACCAGTTCCACGACATACTGCCCGGCTCGTCCATCGCCCGGGTCTATGAGGACGCCCGGCGAGACCACGCCTGGGTCATCTTAGAGGCTGAAGCCGTGCGCGACGGCGCGCTGGCCGTGCTGGCGGCGGGGGAGGGCGTCGCGGTGTTCAATTCGCTGTCCTTTGAGCGCACGGGCCTCGTGGCGCTGCCAGGGGAATTTGCCCGGGGCGCGCTGTCGGAGGACGGCACGCCGGTGGCGGTGCAGGCCCTTGACGACGGCACGGTGCTGGCGCGCATCACCGTGCCCGCCTGCGGCGCGGTTTCGCTGAAGAGCGCGGTCACGGACGTGCCCGAGGGCGGCGCGCGGGCGTATCTGACGGCGGACGGCGCGGTGATGGAAAACGCCCGCGTGCGGGTGAGGCTGAACGTCCGGGGCGAGGTCACGTCCTTTGTGGACCTGTCCAGCGGGCGGGAGTTTGCCGCCGGCGCGATGAACCGCCTGTTGATGTACAGGGACGTGCCGCGGCTGTACGACGCCTGGGATATCGATTCCAATTACGTCCTCCAGCCGGTTGACATCGATGAGCCGGTGACGCTGACGGTGAAGGAGGCCGGGGGACTGCGGGCGGTGCTGCACCTGTCCCGCGCGCTGCTGAATTCCCGCTTTGAGCAGGATATCGTGCTGGCGGACCACAGCGGCAGGCTGGATTTTGTCACCGAGGTGGACTGGCACGAGCTGCACCGGCTGCTCAAGGTGGACTTTCCCGTCCGCGTCCGGGCGACGGAGGGCATCAATGAGATCCAGTTCGGCTATATGAAGCGCCCGGCGCACCGATCGCGGCCCTACGATTCCGACCGCTTCGAGGTCTGCAACCAGCGCTACAGCGCGCTGTGCGACGAGGGCCACGGCGCGGCGGTGCTGAACGACTGCAAGTACGGCATCAGCATGAACGGCGATCCTTCAGGCTTCGGCGCGCTCCAGCTGACGCTGCTCAGGGCGCCGGCCTCGCCGGAAATGCGGGCGGACAACGGAAGGCACCGCTTCACCTATGCCTTCACCGCCTGGGAGGGCGGATTTATGGAAAGCCCGGTGGTGGCCGAGGCCTTCGATTTGAACGTGCCCATGACGGTGGCCCCCGGCGGCTGCGAAGGCTTCAGCGCCTTTTCAGTGGACGCGCCAAATGTGTTCATCGATACGGTGAAGCCCGCCGAGGACGGCGGCGGCGATATCATTCTGCGGCTCTACGAGGCCAAGCGGGCGGACACGCGCTGCGAACTGACCGTCCGGCTGCCGTTCAGCCAGGTGTGGCTGTGCGACATGCTGGAGAACAAAGAACAGTCGCTTTCGGCCCCCGACGGCCGCGTGGCGCTCCAATTCGGCACGTTTGAGGTCAAGACCCTTCGAATCGCCCTGTGAGGCGCAATCAAAACAAACTGCCCGTCTCAAAAGCGAAAGGCTTTGATACTAATCCCTGACTAATACTCCTCTCAGTTTAATCCAGCGATTCTATGGGCATCTTTTTCGCTCTGACTGCGTCAAGCCCCCTTGACTTGCCGCCAGCAAGCCTGCGGGACTTCGCCTTGCCAGCACAAAAAAGTTCCCGGCACTCTTGTCCTCATTTAATCAGGTCTTAGTATGAGACGGGCAGTTATTTGATCTGCCTATTTTTCCGTGGGATTGATGTCCACCCCGGGGTAGCGCATCAGCAGCTCCGTCTGCCTGAAGCCCACCTTTTCCATCAGCTTCAGCATGTGGGGGATGCGGGCGCGGACGCTGGCCTCGGCGCAGAACAGCCTTGCGCGTTCAAACTCCTCGCAGGCCAGCCCCAGCATACAGGTGGCCACGCCCAGCCGCCGCCAGCGCTTGCTGGTCTGGATATAGCCGATGATGCCCGCGTAGCTCTCCCGCCAGATCAGGATCTCGCCCGCCATGCCGGTGGGGGAGACGGTGAGGATCCGGGTGAAGCCCTCGCGGTCGATGTAGCTGTGCAGCCAGTCGAAGCCGTGGTCGGTGTTGTACAGCTCGTTATAGCGCTCCAGGAAGTATTTCTGCTCCATCGCGTCGCTCAAATCGTCCTTGACCACCACGCACCCGGCGGGCAGCTTGTAGTCGTAGGCGAAGGGCAGGCGCAGCTGCATCTGCACCAGGCCGTCGTTGTCCTTGAAGCCCATGGGCGCCAGGGCTTCCAGCATTTCGGCGTCGTCTGGGTCGCAGCGGGTATACAGCCTGCAAAACTTGCCGGAGGCGTTGCAGATTTCCCGGCCCCTTGCCACCGCCGCGCCCAGCAGCGCGTCGGGAATGGGGCTGCCTTCCAGCTGCAGACGCACCTGCATGGGCCGCGCGGGGTACAGCGCGGGGTTGTCGTCGCAGAATATGGTGCAGGCGCCCAGCAGCGCGCCGCTGTATTCGTCGATGGCCTGGAAGGTGTTCTCCACGGGCTGCCCGTCCACGGGCTCTCTGGCATGTCGAAGCATCATGGCAAGGTACCTCTGTTTTTCACAATTGCGGTTTCGCGCTTCAGCGCTTCGGGTTGTAGGGCTTGGGCGGACGCCGGTCCACAATGTCAATCTTGCGCAAGATCTGCCCGGTGATGTCGATATCCAGCGTGCGCATCAGCTGCAGGCCGTACATCATCACGTCCGCGAACTCCTCGGCGATCATATCGCGGCGCTCCGGGTCCCGGCCCTGCATCAGCGCCTCCACGTCCTCTGGATTCAGCCATTGGAAGTGTTCCAGCAGCTCGCTCATCTCCACCGTCATGGCCATGGCCACCTGCTGGGGGTTTTGCACGCCCTCCACGCCCCAGCCCTTGCGCAGGCACAGCTGGTGGACGGCTTCCTTGAGGGTGTCCAGGGTGGTGTTTGCGTCGTTCATGCCTTCTCCGCCTTTCTGCGCAGCCCGGAGAGAAGCGCCTTGTCCGCCTCCGGCACGCGGTAGGATTCCCGCAGCTTCTGAATCGCCTTGTTGTGGGTGAACACGTCCCATGCGCCGCCCCGGAGGATGGCCAGGGCCGCCTCGCGCTCATACAGATACAGCGTGGCAAGCCCCCAGGCCGCGCCCATGCGCGCGTAATAGCCCGGATGGGAAAAGCCGGCGTATATTTCCATGACCCGCGGCGACCAGGGCGGCATGTGATAATAGCTCATCAGCATGACCAGACCAAAGCGCTTGCGGAATTCAACGTCGGATTCCGCGCAGGCGCAACAAAAACCGAACACCGCGTCCATCTCCGAGGCCCTGGGCTTGAAGCTGGAGCAAAGCCCGTCGCACACCGCCCAATTGTCAACGCAGGGCAAAAAGGCGTCCGTCAGCATCAGCTTTTCTTCGATGGGGCATTTCGCGCCGCCCAGCACATAGGTGTGCAGCAGCCGCGCTTCATATAAAGGATAGCTCCGGCTCGCTTCAAGAAAGCCGCGCCATTCGCCCTTGAGCAGCTCCTTCGCCAGCGCGCGCAGCCTTGGCACGCGCACGCCCAGCGCGGGCATCTGCACCCCCGGCACGGCGGATAGGTTGAAATCGCGGTAGCCCTCCTCCGCAAAGTCCGACAGGCGCGTTACGAGGCCTTCCATGTCAAACGCGAAAGCGGCCATGCCATCACCCCCCATAACCATAGTTTAAGCCGATGCGGGCGGATTGTCAAGAAAAATGGCGAAACACGGCACGCGGCGGTGCAATTATGAACAAATTGTTAATTCACATTTTGGGGTATTGACTTTCTTTGACCTTTGGCTATAATAATAACTGTCAGCGGGAGCGCATAGAAAAACCCGCTGGCGCACAAAATAACGACAGCGTTCAACCGACAGAACGAAAAGGAGGATAAAGATTATGTTCAGCATTATGCCTTATCGCGGCAATCGCAACGTGGCGCCCCGCGGCTTCTTTGACGAATTCAGCAACGATTTCTTCCGTCCCTTCTTCGAAGGCGGCTTCGGCAGCATGATGCGCCCGGAGCGGGCCATGAAGGTGGACGTGCGCGACGACGGCGACAGGTACACCCTCGAGGCGGACATGCCCGGCGTCAACAAGGACGACATGAAGGTCGAGGTGGCCAACGGCGTTTTGACCATCTCCGCCGGCTACAACCAGGAGAAGGAGGAGAAGGAAGAGGGCGACGGATACATCTACCGTGAGCGCCGCTGCGGCAGCATGAGCCGCTCCTTCAACGTGGAGGGCATCCGCGAGGATGACATCTCCGCCAGCTTCAAGGACGGCGTTTTGACGCTGGTGCTGCCCAAGCAGGAGGCCAAGGCGCTGCCCGAGGCCCGGAGCATCGAAATCAAATAAAGCCATGCGGCATGAGCCGCCCGGTTCCCAGTGAGCCGGGCGGCTTTTTTTTGACTGATTTTACGGCGAGCGCTTGCGGGCTTTACGGATTTGCGGGATAATATACATTATGAGTATGCTTTCGGGAGTGGCTGAAGGATGGAAAACACGACCTATGCGCTGGCGGCGCTGGACATGGACGGCACGCTTTTGAATTCCCGGCACGCGATATCCCCGTATACCAGGCGGGTGCTTTCCCGGGCCGCGGCGGCGGGCAAGGTGATCGCACTGTGTACGGGACGATGCCTTTCGGAGCTGTGGGACCACCTGGAAAGCCTGCCAGGCGTGGGCTACGCGATCTGCGAAAACGGCGGCTGTCTTTACGACGTGGCCGCGGGCCGCGTGCTGTGCCAGCAGGCCATCGACGACGCGGCGGCGGAGCGCATCCTGAACCTTGCGGCCCGGCAGGATGTGTGCGTGCAGTGCTTCATCAGCGGCCAGTCCTACATGCAGGTCGCGGATATCGAGGCGTTCAGGCGCTACGGCATCCATGACTACGCCGGGGTGTTTTTGCAGGGCTCAAAATTCGTCGGCGACGTGCGGCGGTACTGGCGGCGCGAAGGGGACATGGAGAAGATCAACCTGTACTTCACGGACCAGGCGGAGAAGGCCGTCTTTCGCCGACGGCTGGGGGAGGCGGACCTGAACCTGGCGGATTCGCTGGGCACGGGCTATGAGCTTTCCCCCCGGCAGGCCACCAAGGCGCTGGGGCTTGCGGCGCTGTGCCGCCATCTGGCGCTGCCGGTGGAGCAAACCATGGCCGTGGGGGACGGCGGCAACGACCTGGAGCTGATGCGCGCGGCGGGCTTTTCCGTGGCCATGGGCAACGCCACCGGGCAGGTCAGGGCCGCCGCCGACGCCGTCACCCGGGACTGCGACCACGACGGCGCGGCCCTGGCCGTGGAGAAATATCTCCTGGGCAGCGCGGAAATGTGAAATATATTTGTCCCCATACTTTACATATTCTTGATAATGTGCTATAATCTTAACGTTGAAATGAACACAGAAGGAGGTTCTCCCCATGAAAAAATTCGTAACGTTGATGCTGGTGCTGGCAATGGTGCTGTCCTTCGCGGCGGTTTCCGCCTCTGCCGAGGACTATTCCGGCTATACCATCCGCATCTATTCCAACTCCAATTCCTCTGAGCGCGTGTCCTGGCTGAAGGACGCCGCCGAGAAGGCCGGCTTCTCCATCTCCCTGGACGACAACTCCGTCATCTCCGGCGATACCGCCGCCGTGCAGGCCGCCAATGAGAACAAGGACGGCGATATCATCTTCGGCCTGAACGAGGTGCGCTGGTCCCAGCTGGTGAACGGCACCTATGAGAACCTGTCCATCATGGACTGGACCCCCTCCTGGGCCGACAAGGTGGGCGATTACAAGTATGACGGCAAGGCCTACGGCCTGGTCATCCAGAACATCCTGATGCTCTACCGCAACGACGAGCTGGGCACCAACGGCGAAGCGCTGCACTTCGAAAAGTGGGCCGATATCGTCGACAGCGGCTACAAGTGGTATCGCCAGGGCAAGGTCGGCGGCACCACCAACATGAACATCAACAACGCCATGCTGCACGCCTTCACCGATCCCGAATCTCCCGCCGGCGGCATCTCCGTGGACGGCTGGAAGACCCTGTGGGCCTACTGCGCGAACGGCAACTTCACCGGCGACAACTACGGCCTGGATCCGCTGATCCGCGGCGACGTGCAGGTTTCCACCTTCTACTCCTCCTCCCTGTACGGCAACATCGAGGCCGCCGAGGAGACGGTTGACAACCCGCTGCGCGGCACGCTGGAGCCCGAAAACTGGAACCTGGTGGACATCGACGACGGCACCTATTACATCGCCGAGTACATCGGCGTGCTGGACAATCCCAGCCGCACCGAGGAGCAGACCGAGGCTGTGAAGGCCTTCGCCGAGTGGTTCGGCTCCGCCGAGACCCAGATCGCCTGGTCCGAAGAATTTGACAGCTATCCCTGCAATACCGACGCCGTGGACGAGCTGTTCGACGAGATCCCCGCGATCTACGCCATCCCCAACTTCGCGCTGAACACGGTGGAAGGCACCGACATGACCTACGCCGAGTATGTGGGCGCCCATTCCTCCGAGTGGACCAACATCATGACCAACCTGGGCTTCTACTGGGCCGACAATGCCGACGCCCCCGCCGAGCCCGACTGGGACAACCTCGACTGGGCCACGCTGACCCAGAAGGCGGAATAATCGAATACCGGGACAACCCGGCGGGCGGGCCCAGACGGGCCCGCTTTTTTCTCAGTGAAGCGTAGGGCAAAGGTCGGCTTGCCTGAGCGATACGCAGGCAGAAAACGGCGCGCCGGCACGCACAGGGGCGCGGGCTGGGGCCTGCGGGCAATTTGCGTTTTGCCCTCCGCGCTTCACTTCCCACTCTTCGAAAAGGAGCGACGCACATGATCCAGCTGAAGGATATCGTGGTTAAATTTGATGATTTCGAGGCGCTGCACAGCATCAATGTTCACGTCAGGGAGGGGGAATTTTTCACCTTCCTGGGGCCATCCGGCTGCGGCAAGACCACCACGCTGCGCACCATCACGGGCTTCATCGAGCCGGTGAGCGGCACCGTCCACATGCAGGGCGAGGATATCACCCACGTGCCCATCGAGCAGCGCAACATCGGCATCGTCTTCCAGAGCTACGCGCTGTTCCCCACCATGACGGTGCATGACAACATCGCCTTTGGGCTGAAGATCAAGAAGCTGAAAAAACCGGAGATCGAGGAAAAGGTCAAGACCATCGCCCGGAAGGTGGACCTCTCCGATGAGCAGCTGGCCAAGGCGGTCTCCCAGCTTTCCGGAGGCCAGCAGCAGCGCGTGGCCATCGCCCGGGCGCTGGTGACGGAGCCGGCCATCATCTGCATGGACGAGCCGCTGTCCAACCTGGACGCCAAGCTGCGCGTGCAGCTGCGCAACGAGCTGAAGAAGATGCAGCGGGAGTTCGGCATCACCACGATCTACGTCACTCACGACCAGGAGGAGGCGCTGACCCTCTCGGACCGCATCGCGGTGTTCAACAAGGGCTATATCGAGCAGATCGGCACCCCCAACGAAATTTACAACCACTCAAAGACCGAGTTCGTGGCCAATTTCATCGGCGATATCAACCCGCTGGGCGCGGGCGTCGTCCAGGGACTGAAGCTGCCCGCGGACGGGCACCATTTCGTCCGGCTTGAGCGCGTGCGGGTGAACCGGCCGCAGGAGGCCGACGAGTTCCAGGCCCGGGGCGTGATCCAGAGCCGGGAGTACTACGGCCTTTACATCAAGTATTACATCGAGGCCGCGGGCCAGACCGTCAAGGTGATCGAAAAGAACGACGGCATCAACATCTATGAACCCGGCGACAGTGTCACCGTGGGGATCCATCCCCAGGATGTCATGTCCTACTGAGAGAGGGGGAGCGAGGATGCAGCGCACCGTGCGGCGCAAGCAAGGCCTTGATCTGTCGCTGATCTACAAGGTCTTTGGCGCGATACTTTTCATCTATCTCTTCCTGGGCTTCATGGTCCTGCCCTGCCTGAACACGCTGACCAGCATCTTCACTACGAAGGACGCCGCGGGCAACGCGGACCCGATGGCGGTGATTCGCTTCTTCTTTGCCGGCAACATGCCCAGCTTTGTGGTCAACTCCCTGAAGCTGGCCGTGTGCCTGGTGGTCACGGTCAACGTGGTGGGCATTTCCATCGTGCTTTTGACGGAGTATTTTGACATCAAGGGAGCGAAGATACTGCGCCTGGGCTATATGACCACGCTGATCTATTCCGGCGTGGCGCTGGTCACGGGCTATCAGTTCCTGTACGATTCCAACGGTATGCTGACCCAGTGGCTGGTGGGCATGTTCCCGAACATGAACAAGCAGTGGTTTTCGGGCTTCAGTGCCGTGCTTTTCACCATGACCTTCGCCTGCACCAGCAACCACGCGCTGTTTTTGCGCAACGCCATCCGCGGCATCGATTACAACACCGTGGAGGCCGCCCGGAACATGGGCGCGAAGCCCTTCAAGGTGCTGCTGAAGGTGGTCATGCCCACGCTGCTGCCCACGCTGTTTTCCCTCACGGTCATGACCTTCATCACCGGCCTGTGCGCCATGAGCGCGCCGACGCTGCTGGGCTACAACTCCATCAACCCGGAGATCGTGCGCCTGGCGGGCTCCTCCGTGGCGGACGAGGCATTCCCGCAGGCCCGAGCGGCGCTGCTGAGCATCATACTGGCGCTGTTCACCATCGTGCTGCTGACCACGCTGAATCACTATGAGAAGAAGGGCCACTATCTGTCCGTCAGCAAGACCAAGGCCAAGCTGGTCAAGCAGAAGATACAGAGCCCGGTCTGGAACGTCCTGGCCCACATCTATGCCTATGTGCTGTTTGCCATCTATATGACGCCTGTGGTGATGATCGTGCTGTTCGCCTTCCAGAACTGGCCCGCCATCAAGGCCAAGAGCCTGAACGTGTCCAGCTGGACGCTGATCAACTTCTTCGGCACCCAGGATTACAGCTTCACCACCTCACGGGGCAAGACCAAGCTGCGCGAGGGCGTCATCTCCGGCGTATTCTCCAATGCCGACACCGTGGGCGGCATCCGGCTCTCCTTTGTGCTGTCCGCGCTGGCGGCGGCGCTGGCCTGCGTGATCGTGGTGGTGGCCGTCAACTACATCTTCAAGCATCGGAACAAAAAGCGCGCCGCCATCGTGGAGGCCTGCCTGCTGTTCCCGTGGCTGCTGCCCACGATCCTGATCTGCTATTCCTTCCGCACCTTCTTCAACGGCGAGGTGTGGTATGTGCTGGGCCAGAACCTTTACTACCGTGAAAACGTGCGCTTTCTGATCGTGATGGCCTATACGGTGGTCAAGCTGCCCTTCGCGCTGAGAATGGTCAAGGCCGCCTTTTATGCCATCGACGACGAGCTGGAGGACGCCGCGCGGAACCTGGGCGCGAGCCAGCTGGTCACGTTCCTCAGGGTGAAGCTGCCCATCGTGCTGCCCAGCGTGCTGGCGGTGTTTGCGCTGAATTTCAACGCGCTGTTTACGGAGTACGATATGTCCGCCACCTTCCATTCCAGCTACGGCAAGTCCTATGCCATGGTCATCCAGTCCATGACCGCGGAGGAGGGCCGCGACGGCTACAACATGAACGGCTCCGGGCGGCGCTGCGCCAGTACGGTGTTCATCATGCTGGTGTCCGGGCTGATCCTCTACCTCGTCTACGGCGTCGGCGCCCGGGATCTGGGCGAGCGCCTGGAGCGCCGCAAGAAGCGCAGAGAGCGCTGGGAAAGGCTGACCGGAAAGGGCAAGGCGGCGTGAGCCAAATGCGGAGTTTTGAGTGTGGTGATTTCAGAGGGTGGCGTTGAAGCTGGCCCGGGCCGCCTCCAACGCAGCCGACAGCTCCAATGCTGCCCTTTGCAAGCAATCCCAGAAAGGAGCTGGCCATGAAGAAAGTGTTATTGTGCCTGGTGGTGATTTGCATACTGTCGATTTCTGCGGCGCCCTGCCTCGCCGAGTCCTTTCCCGAGGATTTCATCCTCGGCGTGGACGTATCGGAGTTGATCGCCCAGGAGCAAAGCGGCGTGAAGTATTACGACGCGGGAGGCGGGGAGGCGGACGCGCTGGCGGTGCTGGCGCAGTCCGGGGTGGACCGCATCCGCGTGCGGGTGTGGAACGACCCGCATGACGCCGAGGGCCGCGGCTATGGCGGCGGCAACTGTGATACCTCCGTGGCCGCGGCGCTCAGCGCCCGGGCCGCCGCGCTGGGCATGGGGACGCTTATCGATTTCCACTATTCCGATTTTTGGGCGGACCCCACCCGCCAGCTGGCCCCCAAGGCTTGGGCGGGCATGTCGCCGGAGGAAAAGCGCGAGGCGCTGTACGGCTTCACCTGTAAGGCCCTGGATGAAATCCTGGATGCCGGGGGCGACGTGGATATGGTGCAGGTGGGAAACGAGACCAATTACGGCATGGCGGGGGAGACCGATACCCTCGTTATGGCCGAACTGATCGCGGCGGGCTGCCGCGCCGTGAAGGACGTGGCGGCGCGGCGCGGGCTTGAGATCAAAACCTGCGTCCACCTGACGGACATCCTGAAATCCTCCCGCATTGCCGAGGTATTGGACGCGCTGGACGCCGCGGGCGCGGATTGCGACGCGGTGGGGCTTTCCTATTATCCCTACTGGCACGGCTCCCTGGACCGGCTTGCGCGGGTGATTTCGGACATTCGCACGACGTGGAAGAGGGATGTGTTTGTGGCCGAGACCGCTTGGCCCTTCACCCTTGAGGACGGGGACGGCTGGGGCAATGTGATCGGCGATGTTTCCGGGCCCTGGCCCGCCAGCCCGGAGGGACAGCTGTCCGAGTTTATGAACGTTTGCCGGACGGCCGCCCAGGCCGGGGCCGTCGGCGCGTACTACTGGGGCGGCATCTGGACCCCCGTGGGCCCGGACGCGGATGAGAATTGGCCGATCTGGGAGAAGCGGGGCAGCGGCTGGGCCGCCAGCTTTGCCACCGGCTACGACCCGGACAACGTGGGGGAGGATTACGGCGGCTGCGCCTGGGACAACCAGGCCCTGTTCGACTTTGAGGGCCGTCCCCTCGAGGCTCTCAATGCCATCCGTCAGCTGGCAGGCGGCAGCTTCCCGGAGGGCGTCGAAGCGCCCGAACCCGAAGAGGACGCGAGCGCGGAAGATGAGGGCGAGAACCTGGTTCTCAACCCCGGCTTTGAGGACGCTGACCGGGCCATGTGGATTGCGAAGTCCGAAACGGGGGAGGTCCCCTTCGACTACCAGGACTACGCCGCGGACGCCCACGGCGGCGATATCGCCTTCCACTACTGGAGCAAGAGCGACATGGACTTCACCGTGGAGCAGACCCTGACCGGCCTGGAGGACGGAATCTATGAGGCCTCCGCCTGGTCGCAGGGCGGCGACATGAAGGATGCCGAGCTGACCTTCTATGTGATTTCAGGCGGCGAGCGCTATGAGCAGCCCTTCATGAACACCTCCTGGGCCAACTGGCAGAACCCGATGATTTCGGATATTCCCGTCACCGGCGGCGAGCTGACCGTAGGCGCGCACATCAAGTGCGCCGCCCTGGGCTGGGGCACGCTGGACGATTTCAGCGTCATAAAAGTCAAGTGAACCGATGCCGGCGCAAATGTTAATTTCATATTGACATTTGCGCCGGTATCGCGTATAATATGACTTGGTTGTTAAACCCACAAGAAACGGAGGTTATACCATGAAGAAACTGCTTGCGATTGTGCTTGCGGCCCTGATGCTGCTGGCGTGCTGCTCCGCCTTCGCGGAGGAGATCGACGCGGACCTGATCGCCGCCGCTCAGGAGGAGGGCGAGCTGGTGGTCTACGGCTCCTGCGAGGAGGACTATCTGGCCGCGGCCACCCGCCATTTTGAAGAGCTGTACGGCATCAAGACCCAGTATCAGCGCCTCTCCACCGGCGAGGTTCCCACCAAGATCGAGGAGGAGAACGGCAACCCCTCCGCCGACGTCTGGTTCGGCGGCACCAACAATCCCTATGACGAGGCCGCAGCCAAGGGCCTGCTGGACAACGAGTATGTGCCCGCCAACGCCGTCCACCTGACCAAGGATATCTACAAGAATCCCGACGGCTACTGGTACGGCATCTACACCGGCATCCTGGGCTTCATGGCCAACAAGGATGAGCTGGACCGTCTGGGCCTTGAAGCGCCCCAGACCTGGGACGACCTGCTCAAGGAGGAGTACAAGGGCCTGATCTGGCTGTCCAACTACAACACCGCCGGCACCGCCAAGCTGGTTGTGAACACCATGCTGCAGATGAAGGGCCACGACGAGGGCATCCAGTACCTGGTGGACCTGGACAAGAACATCCAGGTGTACACCAAGTCCGGCTCCGGCCCCTCCAAGAATGTGGGCACCGGCGAGTGCGTGATCGGCATCGGCTTTTTGCATGACGGCGTCACCCAGATCGTCGATAACGGCTATGAGAACATCCAGCTGATCATCCCCGCCGACGGCACCACCTGCGAAATCGGCCCGGTGGCCATCTTCAAGGGCGCGAAGCATCCAAACGCCGCCCGCCTGTTCATGGAGTATGCCCTGAGCCCCGAGTGCGTGGAATTGGCCGACGACAACGGCTCCTATCAGTTCCTGGTGATCGACAATGCCACCCAGCCCCAGGCTGCCATCGACTTCGGCCTGGATCCCAGCCTGGTCTGGGACGGCTATGACTTCGCCGCGGCCGCGACCGATACCGCCGCCAACGTCGAGGCGGTCATCACCGCCCTGGGCGACGCTGCCGACGATCGCTTCCAGACGGAATAATAAAAGGCATAAAACAACCCCGCCCTCTTTCGGGGCGGGGATTGTTTTAACCAAAGCAAAATGACGAAGGGAGAGGCTAAAGATGGCACGTGGCCAAAGCGCGTCGCTGGATCGGAAAAAGCTGATGGCGGATCCCATCATGATGACCACCATCGTGGTTCTGATCGCCTTTCTGACGCTGTTTATACTCTATCCGCTGGCGATTCTGCTGGTGGACAGCCTTTACGGCGAGGGCGGAGTGACCCTGGATATCTTTCAGCGAATTTTTCAAATGCGCACCTTCCGGACGGCGATCACCAATACGCTCAAGGTGGGCTTCGTGGTGGGCATCCTCTCCACGCTGATCGGCCTGCTGTTCGCCTATGTGGAGGTCTATGTGAAAATGCGCAAGGCGGTGGGCGGCTTGTTCAAGGTGGTCTCCATGCTGCCTGTGGTATCCCCGCCTTTCGTGCTTTCGCTGTCCATGATTATGCTGTTTGGCAAGGCGGGCCTGATCACCCGCTTCGTGCTGGGCATCTATGACAACAACATCTATGGCTACTGGGGCATTGTCATCGTGCAAACGCTGACCTTCTTCCCGGTGTGCTACATGATGCTCAAGGGCCTTTTGAAGAACATCGACCCCTCCATGGAGGAGGCATCCCGGGATATGGGCGCCTCCCGCTGGAAGGTGTTTACAACGGTCACGCTGCCGCTTTTGCTGCCGGGCCTGGGCAATGCCTTCCTGGTGACGTTCATCGAATCCATCGCGGACTTCGCCAATCCCATGATCATCGGTGGCAGCTATGATACGCTGGCCACCACCATCTATCTGCAAATTACCGGCGCCATGGACAAGCAGGGCGCGGCGGCCATGGCCGTGGTGCTGCTGTGCATCACGCTGGCGATGTTTGCGGTACAGAAGTACTACCTTGAGCGCAAGACCGCGGCCACGCTCACCGGCAAGGCCAGCCGGGCGCGGATGCTCATCGAGGACAAGTCCGTCACCATACCGCTGACGGTGCTATGCTCTCTGGCGGCGATATTCGTCATCATGATGTATATCTGCGTGCCCATCGGCGCGCTGTTCCCCACCTGGGGCTACAAGTTTACGCCGCTGACCTTCAAGTGGTTTGAGCAGGTGTTCACCAAGTACAGGGGCTTGCAGGCCTTCCGGGATTCCTTCGTGCTGTCGCTGATCGCCTCTCCCATCACGGCGCTATTGAGCATGATCATATCGTATCTGGTAGTCAAGCGCAAGTTTCGGGGCAAGGGCTTTATCGAGGCGGTTTCGATCCTGGCCATGGCCGTTCCCGGCACGGTTCTGGGCGTGGGCTATATCCGCGGATATGCCAACGGCCTTTTCCACACGGGCGTTCTCAGCGGTCTTTACGGAACGGGGCTGATCCTGATCATCGTGTTTGTGGTGCGCTCGCTGCCCACAGGCACGCGCAGCGGCATCTCCGCCCTGCGGCAGATCGACAAGTCCATCGAGGAATCCGCCTATGACATGGGCGCGGACAGCCTGAAGGTGTTCACCTCCGTCACACTGCCGCTGATCAAGGATTCCTTCCTGTCCGGCCTCGTGACCGCGTTTGTGCGCTCCATCACCGCCATTTCCGCCATCATCCTGCTGGTGACACCCAGCTATCTGCTGATCACCGTGCAGATCAATGAATTTGCGGAGAAGGGCGCCTACAGCATTGCCTGCGCCTTTGCCACCATACTGATCCTGATTACCTATGGCTCGGTGGTGCTGATGAATATCGTCATCAAGCACTTCGGCACCAGCAGAATAATAAAGGAGGTTGAGTGATCATGGCCGACCTGCGCGCCAAACAGCCCAAGGGCGTAAAGCTGGATCATATTTCCAAGATATACAAGGATCCCAAGACGGGCAAGGACTTTTACGCCGTCCATGATGTCGACCTGAGCATCGAACCGGGCACCTTCGTGACGCTGCTGGGCCCCTCCGGCTGCGGAAAGACCACCACGCTGCGCATGATCGCGGGCTTTGAGTCCCCGGACGAGGGCGAGATCTATCTGGGCGGCGAGCCGATCAACAGCCTCACGCCCAACAAGCGCGATACCGCCATGGTGTTCCAGAGCTATGCGCTTTTCCCGCATTACAACGTGTTTGACAACGTGGCCTACGGACTGCGGCTGCGCAAGGTGCCCAAGGCGGAGATTCAGCAGCGCGTGACGGACATACTGGCGCTGGTGGAGCTTTCCGGCATGGAGCAGCGCATGACCAATCAGCTTTCCGGCGGCCAGCAGCAGCGCGTGGCTCTGGCCCGGGCGCTGGTGGTGGAGCCAGGCGTGCTGCTGTTCGATGAGCCGCTGTCCAACCTGGACGCCAAGCTGCGCGTGCAGATGCGCACAGAGATTCGCCGCATCCAGCAGGCGCTGGGCATTACCGCCATATACGTTACCCATGACCAGTCCGAGGCCATGGCCATCTCCGACAACATCATCCTGATGAAGAAGGGCGTCATCGCTCAGATGGGCAGCCCCACGGAGATATACTATCGCCCCAACAGCGAATTCGTGGCCGATTTCATCGGCGAGTGCAACTTCCTCAAGGGCTCCATCGCCTCTGCCGGCGCGGGGCAGGCCGCTGTGCGCATCGCGGGCGTGGATGTGCCCGTGGCGACGGAGAAGTCTGTACGCGTGGGCGAAGCGGGGGAGATCGTGCTGCGCCCCGAGGCCATCGTCATCGGTGATACGGGCCTTTTGCCCTGTAGGGTGGAGCTGAGCTGCTTCATGGGCTCCTATCAGAACTACCATGTTCGCGTGGGCGACACGCTGGTGAAGATCACCGACAACTGCCCGATTAACAAGAAGGTCTTTAAAGTCGGCGACAGCGCGTATATCTCCTTTGACAAGAACTGCGCGCATCTGCTGTAAGCTGCCGGACGGCGCGGCTCCCGTGCGTTGGGAGCCGCGTTTTTTGATTTGCCTTTTTGCCTGCCGGGTGCTATACTGTGTTCAGACAGAAGACAGAACGGGGGAAAGGATCCATGAAGCGAAAAATCATGGCGCTGCTTGTGGCGCTGACGGTGCTGCTGAGCGCGACGGCGTTGGGGGAGGAATACCAGATGAATCCCGACAATGAAATGAATTTCGGCACGCTGATCATCAATCTGCTGCACGCCTATGAAAAGCCGTCCGACGGGGACGGACAGAGAATAGACGCGGCGCTGGAGACCATCAGACAGGTCAGCGCGGCGGATTACGACCTGGCCTTTGCCATTGCGGATCAGTGGCGCAGGGTGTATCTGGACGCGGGCTTTGTGCTGCACATCCATCGGGGGGAGCCTCAGGCGGCCCAGCTTCAGCAGACCGCTCTGGCGGACAGCCCCGCCCATGCCTTTGTGGTGCTGGGCTATGAGCTGAAAAACGGCGAAATGACCGACGAGCTCAAGGGCCGCTGCGACGCCGCTGCCGCCGCAGCGCGGGCCTTTCCCAGCGCGATCGTCGTCTGCTCCGGCGGTCCCACGGGCAAGAACAACCCGATGCAGCACACCGAGGCGGGCATGATGCGGGACTATCTGGTGACCCTGGGCGTGGACGAATCGAGGATCTATATCGATGAGCGCGCCATGTCCACGGTGCAGAACGCCATCAACACCTTTGAGATTTTGCAGGCGCAGGGCGTTGAAAGCTATACCCTCGTCACCTCCACCTATCACCAGCGCTGGGCCCAAGTGGTCTACAGGACCATGGCGGAGATATACCGCCAGAACCGGGGCTATACCGCCGGGATCGTGGAAAACTACAGCTTTGATATCGAACCCAGTGAGCGCTATCGCCGGGACGATATCATGGCCGCCCGCCAGCTGTGCGCGATTTTGAAGCTGTCGGATGAGACGGTGGAGGCCATGAAGCAGCTGTATTGATTCTCTCCCGGCACATCAACCGAACGCTATGCGTTTGGTCAGACCGCTGACAAAGCCCGCAAACGCAGAAATTTCCGGGAAACCGCTTGTGCGGTTGAAATCTCTGCTTCCTGCGTCAGGACAGCCTGCAAATTCGGTTGCTTACATCTGGGTAAGCACCCTCATTTGCAGGCTGTCCTTCCTTGTCTTGCGGGCTTTTTCAACGGCCTGTCAGTCTATTGACTTTGTCAATATCCTGACCGAACGTTATGCGTTCGGTTTTTTCATTTTCATGTAACCTCTGCCGCGCCGAAACGGTCTAACAGGTGTAGCTACCCGGAAAAAAGGAGCCATGCGCATGACGACGGACGAGTTTACCCGCAGGGTGGAGGCGATCAGGCCGGTGCTGTACCGCGTCTGCTGTACGCAGCTGTCCATCCCGGCGGACCGGGAGGACGCCATACAGGAGGCGGTCTTTCGCGCCTGGCGGAAGCGGGACTTACTGCGACAGACGCGGTATTTCAACACCTGGTTTATTCGCATATTGATCAACGCCTGCCACGATATCCAAAAGCGTCAGGGGCGCGTGACGCCCATGGAGGCGCTGCCGGAGCCGGCTTCGCCCGCGGACGCGCGCCTGGAGGGGCTGCGGGACGCCCTCAACGCCCTGGATGAAAAGCAGCGGCTGTGCGTGCTGCTGCATTACATCGAAGGCTATGGAACGCGAAGCGGCGCGGAAAGCGAATCATGCTATCCGCGCCGTTGGTATTCTTTATACAGGACTGGCACCACCATGAACCTGCCGCGCAGGCTTTGAATACGACCCGCCACCGTCAGGCGGGGGCATCCTTGCGGATGTTTTCTATGTTCTCCGTGCTGCCGCCGCCCGTGTCGTCGGGAGCGCGGAACTCGCCCCTGTCCACCAGCCGCAGGAAGGCGTCCACCACATCCGGGGTCAGCTGCGTGCCCGAAACCTCCCGAATGATGGAAACCGCCTTTTCGAAATTCATGCGCTTGCGGTAGGGGCGGTTGGAATACATGGCGTCGAAGCAGTCCGCCACGGCGATGATCTGCGCCACCCTCGGAATCTGGTCCCCCTTTAAGCGGTTGGGATAGCCGTTGCCGTCCGGGCGCTCATGGTGGGCCTGCGCGCCGACGGCCAGCTCCGGCATGATGCTGATATCCTTCAACACGTCATAGCCCTTGGAGGTGTGGGATTTGATGATGTCATACTCCTCGTCGGTCAGCTTTCCCGGCTTGTTCAGCACCGATTTCGGGATGCCGATTTTTCCCACGTCGTGCAATAGCGCGATGCGGTAATACCTTTCCACCGTCTCATCGTCGTAGCCCAGCTCCCGGGCCAGCATCGAAGTATACTTCGCCACGCGGGAGGAATGGCCGTTGGTATAGCTGTCCTTCATGTCGATGACCTTGGCAAAGGCCGTGGTGATCTCGCTGATGAGAATCTGGTTTTCATGCTGCTTCTGCTTCAGGGCGCGGGTCTGCTCACGGAACAGGTAGACGCCCATCAGCAGCGTGAACGCCATCACGCCCAGCCGGGTATAGCTGGAGGAGCCATAGCTTTTAAGCAGATAGTACCGAACGATATCTATCCCCACGCCGACGGCGCATGCGCCAATTCCAATGAGCAGGCTGTGGCGCAGCTCCTTCTGGATTGTGCGCTTCCGAATGGCACGGATCAGCATTAAGAGCGCCACCGCAAAGGCCAGTATGATGATCGCGTGGCTGATGTAGACCATGTAATAATAATCCGAAACGCCCCTGTGCGTCAGCAGAACCTGCGCGCCGAGGTTGCCGAGGCTCAGCACGAGGAACGCCGGAACCAGCCTGGAATGGCTGTTGCCGGTGGCGCTGGCAAAAAAGGACAGCACGGGATACGGCAGAGCGATCAGGCAGACATAAGTAACCACGCGAATGAGCGACGGATGCTGCGTCAATACCTGAAGCAGCAGCGTATCGTTGTAGCCGGTGAAGCCCGTCAGGATGCACAGTATGCCGAAGGATATGAAATCCAGCCCGGCGGTATTCATGATTATTTTGCCGAAGATGCCCACGGCCAGGAAGAACAGTCCGATGAGCAGGATCACCGTGGATCGCCCAAAGGCCAGCAGATTGTGCCTGAACAAATCGCTCATGTACTGGCCGCTGTTTCCGATCATCACGTCGTTCAGCGAGGCGGGAGCCCCCGGGAAGATGGGTTCCAGGTGCAGGCCGAGGGTGACGGTTCCCTCCGGGATCGGTATGGCGTGGACGTACATGCCGTAGGACAGCCCGAGCCGCTTGGGAATGGCCGGGCGATAGCTGTAGATGCGCCGCCCGTCGGCGTATACGTCAAACAGGGTGTCGATGCTCTTCATGCACAGCGATTTGCCCGTCAGATCCATTTCGGCGACATCTGCCGTCAGGTCGAGGCTGCCCAGGGGCAGTTCGGACAGGCTCACAGTCCCGCTCGCCTCCGTCTGCCAGCCTTCGCTCATGGGAAGGTTGTCCGCCGGGCAGGACGACGCACTGTTTCGATCCAGATAGATGGAAACCAGAATAAACACGATCAACAGATACAAGAACACCGCCTGCTCCCGCGCCGACCTCAGATTGCCCTGCCGTCCCCGCTCCCTGAACCGTTGGATATGTCTCTTTATGCCTGTCTGAAAGGCGTGCTTTCCGTGATTGGACATGTGCTGTCTCCCTGGCGGAAGCCCTGTGCCGGTCGTGCCCCGCCTGCTTTGATCATAATATAACATTTATAGACCTGGAGTGTTCAATTCCATATCGAATTTCGTTAAATGCGACTTAAGTAGCCGCTGAATCATCCCCGCGCCGATTCTGTGGCGCCTTTTCCGGAATCTGTCTGTTCAGGGTTTCTCAATTTACCTCCGGTAAACCTTCGAAATCTGCAAGGCCGCCTGCCGAAAAATGCCTTTGCAGCCTCGACACTTGAATGAATCATCGTCTACTTAAACGATAAAATCAGCGCTGGCAGCGACGGCCCTGCTGTCCCGCGCCCCTTTGATCGTCGCAGGAGGCTACAAATATCCCTCTTGCCACGCAAAACGGACCCTTGCGGGTCCGTCCTTGTGGCGGAGAAGGAGGGATTCGAACCCTCGAGACGCTTTTGACGCCTACACGATTTCCAGTCGTGCGCCTAAGAGCGAATTTGAAATCAGGCGGACAGCCTGAATTCGGGGCTCCTGGTTGACATGGGCATAGATATCTGCGGTGGTTTGGAAATGGGCATGGCCCAACAGGGTTTGCAGCACTTTCACAGGGACACCGTCGCCGGCAGCCGTGGCCGCCATCGAATGACGCAGCCCATGCAGTGTGACGCGCGGCACGCCGGCAAGCTGAACGGCCCTTTCAAGGCCATCGGCAAGCATCTTGCAGCTCACACCAGGCAGTATATCGCAATCCTTGCCTCGATGCAAGGGCAGATGGGTTAACAGCGCCTCATCCAGAGGGATATCACGAACGGATGTTTTACTTTTGGGACGTGTGATCATGGTTATTCCGTCAATTTCGATTTTTTGGCGTTCAACGTGAAGCATGGACCGCTGACGGTCAATATCGGACCAACGCAGAGCCAGCATTTCACCGCGGCGCAGGCCGCAGCAGAGCATGATGAGCCATGCAATGTAATACGGGTCATCGGCTGCCGCACTGGATGCAAGCAGCTGCCGCGCCTGATCGACGGTTAACCAGGGCGTGATCCTGGACACATGACTTACATTCTCGACTTCATCCATGGGCGACCATGACAGCAACCTTTTGCGCACAGCCTGCCGGAGCGCTGCCGACACCAGCACCTGCAATAGCTGCGCCTGCCTGGTACAGCCTCGCCGGATCAGCGGGGCCAACAGTTCGATCATATCGGAGCCGTCCAGCTCGGAAAGCTCCATGCCCCCGACACGGGTATTGGCGATATAGAGCCTCAGCAGGCGATTGTATCCCGATATGGTCGACGGTGCGCGGGACAGCGTCCGCGCGTCGATCCAGGCTTTCACAATTTCAGACAATGTCATTGCTATCCCTCCACGGATAGCATAACAGAGAAAGTAGGTAACAGCATGAATAATCTTAGAAATAGCAGGGATACGATAAGCACAAGAAATAGACAGCAGGACCAGAACCAGCATGAGAATACGCAGGAGAAGAATATAGAGTATCATAACAACGAAGAGAATTATTATTATAATAATAATCCCGCGCGTGCGCGCGCGTGCGCGCGCGAGGCCGCCCAGGATGAGCAGGGCCAGCTGCCAGGCAGAGAGATCATGGAGAAGATAGCCGAAGCCTACAGGGAGAACATCAACACCATGATCAGCAAGGCCGCAGCGGGAATCATCGAACGGGCGTTGAAAGCAGGCATGGAGCCATCAACTGTAATCTTGGCCATCGAGGAGACCGGCATGGCCAGCAGGCCAAGTCCCTATTACCTTTCGGCTGTCCTTCGGAACTGGGCAGAGAATGGCGTGGTTGTAAGCCGGCGCCACGGACATGGCGCGGATATAAGCACAACAGAGGCGAGACCCTGGTGGAGGTGAGACCCATAAAGGAATTGACAAACAACCAGCAGAACCGATATAATACATGTGGTAGTAAGAAAAAGGAGGCAGCATGAAAACAGTGGACGTCGCGATAAACACCGGGCTGACCTGTGCCCACTGCCAGCGGCCTATCCGGGTAGGGCAGGTTTACGTCATGTTATACAAGGCGGACAAATCCGGCCAGATGAGCTGGTGCCACATGCACCTACAGTGCGACGCGCTGCGGCGCGGAGCCGTGCCGGTGGCGCTGAGGTCGCTGCCGATGGCCATACGCCCGGATGGAAAGATGTGCGTGAAAGGAGGAAAAAGCCATTGACAAAGGCCGAACTCAGCCAGACCATAAAAGAGCTGGTGCGCCTTCGGGACCGGGAGGACCGCCTGACGCAAGCGATTGCAGCCAGGCAAGCAGCGCTTAAGCAGCACCTGACCGACAAGGGCGTGGACGAGGTCCGGCACGACGGATACGTCATAGCCTGGAAAGAGATTTCCGCCGAAAAGCTGGACGTGAAAGCGCTGCGGGCCGAACTGCCCGACCT
>JAFUCP010000016.1 GCA_017459565.1 Clostridia bacterium
CATCTGCTGACCGCCCATCCGGCCGGGCTCCGCCATCGCGGGCAGAACGGCCGCCGTCGCCAATACGGCGATTGTGAGAATCATTGCCAATAGCTTTTTCATGATCTTATCCTCCATCTCTGTAATGATTGTTTGGAAGGTTCTTCCCTGTCGACGATGAAAGGATAGCATGGTTTTCTTAAACAAAGCTTGAAGCGTTTCAATTTCCAAAAAACAAAAAACGGGCGCCGCGCCCATGGATGGGGGCACCCGAAAACCGTTTACACCGCCGCCAGCACGTGCATATTGCGCAGCCCGGCATCATCGACGGCGTCGTTGACCGAATAGGCGTGCTTTTCCAGATCGCCGCCGTCAGCCGCCGTCAGCTCCTGCCGCCTGAGTTCGCCAATCACATCCGCGGCCATGCCCTCCATGACCTCCTGCTTGGCCCGGGCCAGGTTGCCGTCGTTGTCGGTGGTGAGCAAATATTCCATCAGCTCCGCCAGCAGCGACAGCCGCGGCAGGGCTCGCAGCGCCTTAAACGCCCACTTGTAATAGGGCTGGTATACGCCGTTGAGCAAAAACACCGCGGACATGGCGTGGCGCACAAAATCCCCCGCGGCCAGCTGCGCCGCGCCGCTTTCGCCGTGGCGCAGGCAGCGGGCATAGTTGTACTGCCCGGACTGGGCCATGAGCAGCAAATGCCCCGCCAGCTTCTTTTTGCGCACGTCCTCCGGCCACGCGGACAGCCTGCGGCGTATGGCCGTCACCGCGCCATATCCGTCGAAGAACAGCTCCCCGTTCACGGCCTCGGCCAGCGCGTATTCCGGCACTCTCAGCCACTGGGTGAGCGTCAGCGCGCCGTCCGGGGAGCCCACCTTTTCATTGAACCATTCCGCCGCGCGCAGCACGCCGTGGCGCGGCCCGCCCACGGGCTGCATCAGGCCGCGCTCAAGGCCCATGAAGGCCCGGGGCAGCTTCGCATAGGCCCGCTCCAGCAGGAAGGCGGCGCGGCGGTCCACCGCGTCCTCCCCCGGCAGAAGCAGCATAAAGCCCGGTTCAAAATCGTGGTCCCGGGAAATGTCGTCGTCATAGCCGAAGCACTCCGAGCCGCTGCCGAACAGCCCAACGGCGATTTGGCCCATGAGATCGGGGAAGCGTTCCCTGAGCATCGGCTCTCCCCAGGCTTCATAGTAGGCGCGCGCCAGTTCAAGTCCCCGCATAGATGCGCTCCGCCTCCTCCTTCAGCGCCTCCGCTTCGGCGAAATAGCCGTAATATTCAAAGGTTGGGGCGCATTTTTCGCATACGAAGGCATAATAGCCGTCCCGGGGCAGCTTTTCATCGTGCAAAAGCACCGCCGCCCGGTCCATGAGCGCGTAGATGCCCTTCTCCGCCGCCTCCATGCCGTCCCGGGCCTCCAGCAGGTTCGCCTGGTTCAGACAGGTGACGGCCATCTCCAGCTCCCCGTTGGGCACCCGGGCCATCCGCGAAAGCGCCATTTCATACAGCGTCTGGGCCTCGTCATAGCGCCCGAGGGCCGTGCAGGTCAGCGCCATGTTGTTGTAAAGCCCGCCCAGCAGCTGCGGCTGGGTGACCTCGCTTTGCTCATAGAGGGGGCGCGCCCGCTCAAACAGCGCCAGGGAGCGCTCGTTTTCACCGAAGGCGTTGAGCATCGTGGCGATGTTCACATAGGTCGTGCCCGCGCTGATGGTGCCTTCAAAGTCCAGCTTTTTCAGCAGTGCCAGCGCGGCCCCGGCGCTCTCCAGGGCCTTTTCGCGCTCCCCCGTCTTGCGATAGTGGCCCACCAGCTCGTTGTAAACCATCAGCGCGCCGCGCAGATCGCCGCCGGAGCGGGCCTCCGCCAGCCAGTACAGCAGGTGGCGCTCCGCCCCGGCGTAGTCCCGGCGGCTCATGTACGCGTTCATTTTTTCAATGACGCGCTGCTGGGGAATGGGGCGGATGGCGGCATGGGATTCAAGGTATTCGCTCATGGGTCCTCCTCGGCGTCGTCTGTCGGCGGGCGGCGGCTGTATCTTTGATTTCCGAAGCCGGCTGTCGCCCGTCGTCTACGCCTTTTCCAGCGCCTGGGCGATATCGGCGATCAGGTCCTCGGCGTCCTCCAGACCACAGCTGATGCGGATCATGCCCGCGGGCACGCCGGCGGCCTTGAGCTGCTCGTCCGTCATCTGGCGGTGGGTGCTGCTGGCGGGATTGAGGCAGCAGGTGCGGGCGTCGGCCACATGGGTTTCGATGGCCGCCAGGCGCAGGGCCTTCATGAAGCGGCTGGCCGCCTCCCTGCCGCCGCGCAGCTCAAAGCTCACCACGCCGCATGAGCCGTTCGGCAGGTATTTCATCGCCCGGGCGTGATAGGGGCTGTCCGCGAGGCCGCAGTAGTTCACCGCGGTCACCTTTTCATGGTCGTGCAGGTATTCCGCCACGGCCTGGCCGTTTTCGCAGTGGCGCTTCATGCGCACATGCAGGCTCTCCAGCCCTAGGTTCAGGTAGAAGGCGTGCTGGGGGGACTGTATGGAGCCGAAATCGCGCATCAGCTGAGAGGTACACTTGGTGATGAACGCGCCGCCGTTGCCAAACTTTTCGGCGTAGGTGATGCCGTGGTAGCTCTCATCTGGGGTACACAGGCCGGGGAATTTATCGGCGTGGGCCATCCAGTCGAAATGGCCGCTGTCCACGATGGCCCCGCCCACCGCCGCGCCGTGGCCGTCCATGTATTTGGTGGTGGAGTGGGTGACGATATCCGCGCCCCACTCAAAGGGCCGGCAGTTCACGGGGGTGGCGAAGGTATTGTCGATGATCAGCGGCACGCCATGGGCATGGGCGGCCCGGGCGAACTGCTCGATATCCAGCACCGTGAGGGCAGGGTTGGCGATGGTCTCCCCGAACACGGCCTTGGTATTGGGCCTGAACGCGGCGTCCAGCTCCTCATCCGTGCAGTCCGGGGACACGAAGGTCACGTCCACACCCATCTTTTTCATGGTGACAGAGATCAGGTTGAAGGTGCCGCCATAGATGGTGGCGGAGGAGACGATGTGGTCGCCGCAGGAGGCGATGTTGAACAGGGCGAAGAAATTGGCCGCCTGGCCCGAGGAGGTGAGCATGGCGGCGGTGCCGCCCTCCAGCTGACAGATCTTGGCCGCCACATAATCGTTGGTGGGGTTCTGCAGGCGGGTATAGAAATAGCCGCTGGCCTCCAGGTCGAACAGCTTGCCCATATCCTCGCTGGTATCGTATTTAAAGGTGGTGGATTGCACGATGGGAATTTGACGGGGCTCGCCATTGCCGGGCGTATAGCCGCCCTGCACGCAGCTCGTGCCCAGGCCGTTTTTGCGCATGTCGGTTTCCTCCTTGTGGTGTTTGATAACAATATAGTTTACGGGATGGGGATTGTCAAGGAATTTGTGCGGTTTTGCACAGCCTCCCGTCGGGAAAAATCGATTTTTGACGCCTGAATTTTAACGGATTTGTAATGACAAGCCGGCCCTTTCGACCTATAATTTGCTACAAGGAGAACATCCTCTCCCGCTTTGCGTTCAGCTGCTTGCGTCGTCACGGTTGAGCGCTTTTTTTGCGCTTCAAGCCGTCCGGGCGCGGCATCATGCCCGCCGCGCCCGCCTCCGAAAGGCGCTTTGCCGGCCCTCGGGCCTCAGACCTCGACGCTGGTCCTGGGCGGCTGGATCAGACAGCAAATATCGTGGGCCTCGCAGTACCGGGCGAGGCGGTAAAACACCACGTCCGTCTTTTCGATCAGCCGGGGCATACCGCGAACGGGCCTGTCCAGCCGGGAAAAGAAGTTGTCCCAGTGGATGGGAATGATCAGCTTCGGCCCCACCTTTTCCACCGTTTCGGCGAAAAAGCGCCTCTGCGTCTCTTCGTCGGCCTTGGCCAGCCCCGCCACGCCCAGGAACAGCACGTCCGCGCGGATGCCGTCCAGCTGGCCCTCGATGTAGTTGAAGCTGGGGCGGATCAGGCAGCGCTTCTGTCCCGCCTCCACGAGAAAATCATAGGAGCCGTCCTCCCTGTAGCTGCGCAGCCGCGCAGGCTGGACCAGGGGCTCGTCGATGGTCATGCCCAAGTCATTGTTGAGCAGGGTGGGCTTTGAGTGCAGCGACGCAAGCACCGTGACGCCGAAGCCCCCCACAGCATAGCGCTCCCCGGCGCGAAACTGCGTGAGCCGCTCCTCGGGCACGCCGCCGCCCCGGGCCACGTTCAGCGCGGAGGCGGAGCCATACAGCGCCGCGCCTGTGCGGTTGGCGATATAGGGCGCATCCATCACATGGTCGTGATGGGAATGAGAGATGAACAACGCCCTCAGGCGGCTGAAATCGTGAACGCGCAGCAGCTCGTCCGCCAGATGCGCATCCGTTTCCGCGCTGCCCAGGGCATACCGCAGCAGCGACGGCCGGGTGAAATGGGCGTCGAACAGCAGCTGATCCGTCCCGTCGTCAAACAGCAGCGTCGTCGTGCCGAAATAGGTAACCTTCATATTGCTCATACCTTTCTCACCCGGATGGCCATGTACTGATTTCCGGGAAGCGCCAGGCGCGTATGGCCGCGATGGACGCCCCGGTCTTCAACGGTCATGTTCCAGGTATCGATGACCTCCACCGCAAAATCCTCGTCCTCGGGCAGGACAAGATCCCGGTACAGGGGCCGGGCGATGCCCAGGTAGTGGATGCAGTAATCGTGGACGAGGGGCATGTCCGCCCTGGCGCGGCTGGTTTCGGCGCAGCCCACCACCTCGTCGAAAATGCCCTTGCCCACGCGCATGAACCGCCCCGGGGTCTGCTCCATGATCCGCCGCAAAAAGGCGATGCGCGGGGCGCTTTCCCCCTTCAGGACGCCGCCATGGGACCACCAGAGGATGTCCTGCGGGTCCATGAACGTCTCGCCATGCCCGGCGTGGCCGCCCCGCAGGAAGGCTTCCCAGAACCGGCGCACCAGCTCCTGCCCGGTGATGTTGCCCCAGCCGTAGCCGATGTTGCCCTCATAGCAGATCTCGTCCCACACCACGGGCTTGTTGAACCGGGCCAGGTATTCGTCGGTATACTCCACATGGCGGTAAAAGTCCACGCGCTGGCGGGACTGATGGGTCACCCAGGGCTTTGAGAAGTCATAGGGCACAAGGCCGTTGTGTACAGAACACATGTGGCGGTACGGGTCGTTATCCGCCATCAGAGCGCCGTAGCGCTCCCAGTCCGCATCGGTCTTGGTGGGAATAAAATCATACTCGTTTGAAAGGGACCACCACACGTTGCGGTACGCGCCGAAGCGGGCCACCGCATAGCGCAGATAGGCATCGCAGGCCGCCTTGCCCATCTCGTTCATGCCCCAGCGGTCATAGGGGTGCATCAGTATCAAATCGGCCTCGATGCCCATGTCCCGCAGCTGCGCTATGCGCGCGTCAAAGCGCTGAAAGTGCGCCACGTTGGGCCGGAAATAGTCAAAGCCGTAATCCCGCTCGGGCTTCGTCGCGCCGGGCCAGGCCGGTTCCGCCGCCGTCTGCGCCACCAGCGCGGCATCCAGTCCCTCGCCGCTTCCCCGTTCAAAGGGATAGCTGAGCGGCTCGCGCCGGTTGAAATCATAAAACTTCGGAAAGACGCAGAAGCGGAGCTTGTTGAAGGGCGCTTCCGACAGGGTTTTCAGCGTCTGCTCCTGCAGCGCGGGGGCCTGGTGGACCCAGGCATAGCAGGTGGTGCCGAAGGAATAGTGGGGCGTTCCGTCCGCGTAGGCCAAGGCGCCGCCCTCGATCGCCCGGACGGGGCCGTGGTTGCCCCCGGTGGGCGCGACAGCTTCAAATTCCCCGGACACGGGCGCGTCGATGGCGCTGCCCTCGATCCTGTAGCGGCAGACGCCCTCAAACATCGGCATGAACCGCACCCTGTATACGCCCCCGCCGTCGTAAAAGCCCATCACCCGCACCGAATTCCCACCGCCCTCAAAGACGCCGGAGACTTCGCAATCGACAAAGGGATTGCCGTCCTGACTGCCCCGGACGGCAATTTCAAACATGCCCCATTTTTCAACCTTCCGCATTGCTTTTCCTCCTTTGGCCCGCGCAAAGCGCCGCTTTACCGCTTCATTATACCCGATGGCCCGGTACGGGTCAAGCCGCGGAAGTTTGTCAAAGGAAAGTTACAGTTTTTTACGCGGTTTATCAAAGCCGTATGATAGTATTATAAGAAAGAACAACGCGAAAGGACGGGAGCGCGAATGTCCGTGAAAAAGCTGTGCGCGGCGGCGCTGGCGCTCATACTGATGGCCGCGCCGGCGGCGCTGGCGGCCTCTGTGCGGGTAGTGACCAACGCCGATACGCGCGTATACAGCAAGCCCTCCACGGGCGCCAGCGCCGTCAGCGTGTCCAAGGGGCTGAGCGTGAGCCTCAAGGACAGCTCGGACGGCTGGGGCAAGGTGAGCTACAAGGGCAAAACGGCCTACGTACCCCTGAAATACCTGGATCTGGCGGACCCGGTGAAGGCCTATCTCTCCTGGGACGCCACGCTGTACCGCAACGCGGGCTCCGGCAGCGCCGGCACCGTCCCCGCCGGAACGGCGGTATACGTCCTCGGCGTGGAGGGAGGCTACGCCCGGGTGAAGGGCGGCGGCCATACGGGCTATATCACAAAGAGCGCCCTCACCTCCTCCAAGCCCGCCGTCAAGCAGAACAAGGCGGCGGAGGGCTCCGCCACAGAGCGCGCCATCTTTATCGCCAAGCAACTGAAGGGGCGTCCCTATTCCCTGGTGGCGGACGCGCCCAACAGCTTCAACTGCGCCGCCTTTGTCAGCTATTGCTATAACCACGCCAGGAGCGGCAGCGTCAAGAGCAGCCTCAACGGACAGGTCCACGATTCCCGGCACGCAAAGATCACTTCGATATCCGCGCTGAAGCGGGGCGACCTGGTGTGCTTCAACTTTGACAGCGACGACGACCGCTTCGGCCACGTGGGCATCTACCTGGGCGACGGGCGCTTCATACACGCCTCCTCCTCGGTGGGCGAGGTCACCGTCAGTTCGCTCAGCTCCGGCTATTACAAGCGCACCTTCAGCTGGGGACGCCGCATCTTCAGCGATTGACCACGCGCAAAGCGGCGCGTCCCGCCCATCGGGGACGCGCCGTTTTCATACCAATACTCATCTACAGGAGGAAATCATGCTGACGCTTCAATTTCTGCCCCAGGCGCTCACCGTGTGCAAACTGGACAGTCTGGACGGCTTTGACACCTCGGGCGGGCTGTATTTCATCGGCAGGACAGACGAGGAGCTGTCCCTGGTGTGCGAGACCGCCCGCGCGCCCCGCGCCACCCTGGCCCGCAGGGACGGCTGGCGCGCCTTCCGCATCGCCGGCACGCTGGACTTTTCGCTGACGGGCATACTGGCCCCCATTGCGACGCTGCTGGCCCGCGCCGGCATCGGCATCTTCGCCGTGTCCACCTACAATACCGACTACGTCCTCCTCAATGATCAGGACCTCCGCCGCGCGGCGGAGGTCCTGGAGGGCGCGGGGTACGCCGTCAATTTTCCTGCATGACGGCAAACAGCCCGCCCGCGCCGCCGGTATGGACGAACAGCACGTTGTCGTGCGGCGCGAAGCGCCCCTCCCGCGCCATGGCGACGAGGCCCGCGAAGGCCTTGCCCGTATAGACGGGGTCCAGAAAAATGCCCTCCCGTTCCGCCATCATTGAAACCGCGGCGTTGCCCGCCTCCGAAGCAATCGCGTATCCGGGGCCGCACATGTCCCGAAGCTCAAAATCCCCCGGGCCGATGTTGACATCGGCCTGCATAAGCTCCGCCGCCCCGCGCATCAGCCGGGGCGTAATTTCGTCAAAGGGGTCAGTGTCCACCATCATGCCGTAAACCCGCGTGCCCGGCAGAAACAGCTTTGCCCCCAGCGCCAGTCCAGCCAGGGTGCCGCCGCTTCCCTCGGCACACACGATGTGGTCAAAGCGCGGGCCCTGCCCGGCGATCTCCCGGGCGCAGTCCACATAGCCCAGCGTCCCCAGGGCGTTGGAGCCGCCGCAGGGAATTTTGTAACAGGGCACGCCCAGCTTTGCGCCCAGCCGGTCCATCTCGGCATAGATATCGGCATAGTCGTCGGTATCCATGAAGATGACCTGAGTTCCCATCAACCTTTCCAGCAGCTGGTTGCCCAGGCACGCGGTGACGCCCCGCTTTTTCAGGATCAGGATCGCCCGCATACCCAGCCGCGCCGCGGCGGCGGCGGTGAGCATGGCATGGTTGGACTGCGCGCCGCCCGTGGTGAACACCACCTCGGCCCCCTGCCGCCGGGCATCGGCCAGCAAAAACTCCAGCTTTCGCACCTTGTTGCCGCCCAGGCCCAGCCCGGTCAAATCGTCCCGCTTGATATAGACGTTGACGCCCAAAAGCGCGCTGATGTTGTCCAGCCGCTGTATGGGGGTGGGAAAGACGCCCAGCGAAACCCTGTCGAAGCAATCCGGCGTTCGCATATCCGTTCCTCCTGTCGTGTCATTGGCAGCGATTCAAAGCATTGCGGTCATCCATTGGTATCCATCGGGCCATTCCACAAATGGCCCGATGGGTTTTTATGCGCTTCGCCCTCAGGGAGCGGGCGTGGCCGTCGGCTCGACGGTGGGCTCCGGCGTGGGCGTGGGCATGGCCGCAATCCAGGCGTTGGTAATGTTGCTGTATGCCTGCTGGGCATCGGTGATCATCTGACCGCCGTCCTCGATGCGGATATCGATGCTCATGCCCGGCGTCTCCTCGTCCTTCTTGCTTTCCACGCTCAAATACAGCGTGTAGGTCTCCCCGTCGACCATCTCCAGGCCCAGGCTGGCGGGATCGAAGTAGATGACGAAGCCGGCGTTGTTGTCCGTGGCCTCGATATCCGCCGGCAGCCTCATGCGGCCCTCCTCCGCCTCCCGGATCAGCACGGAGCTTCTCAGCGCGTTGCACCAGCCGCTGCCGCTGCCGGAGGCCAGGCCGGCATCCTTGGCCAGCTTGATGTTCTTTGTGGAATAGCCGTTTTGCAGCGGCTCCACCTGAGTCAGCTGATAGTTCGCGTCCTGGGTCTCGCCGTAATACCAGCCTGAAAGCAGTATGATCGATCCGGGCGCGAACACGTTGTTTTGCCTCTCGTCAAAGCTCATGGCAAAGCGCTCGCCGATGTAGGGCGTCACACTTTCCTTGCCCTCGACGCTCAGCGTCAGGCCGCTTGTCACATCCCCGATCCTGTTCAGCTCAAACACCAGCTTCAGCCGCTTGCCCGCCATGGCGCTGTTCACGCTGAAGGGCAGGCCGTTGATCTGGTTGCCGGAGACATAGCCGCGCAAATCGCCGCGCCGTGCGATCTTATACAGCGCCGCGCCATTGGGATCATCGGCATCCACGACCCTGAAGGACTTGATCGCCGCGTCCTCGACGCCCGAAACGGTTCCGCTGACGGTCACGGTGTCGTTGACGCTGTAGGTATCCCTGCCGTCGTCGGTGTGCAGCACGATCGATACCTCGTCCGCGGAGACCTGGACCTCCGCCTCCTCCTCGGCGTTGGCTTCCACCGCAACGGACTGCCGCGTCACATTGCCCGCGGCGTCCACCGCCATGATCTCAAGCTGCTGGCCCTCTGTGAGCGTCTCGTCCGTGATGCGGAACATATAGTCCTCGTCCGTGCCGCCCTCGTGGTCGTAGCGGTCCTCATAGGCCGTGGCGGTGCCGCTCAGCGTCACGCGCACGGCGCCACTGACCTTGCCCTGCACGAACTTGCCGCCCTCGCTGACGGCGTCGACGCTCAGCACCGGGCCGATCAGGTCGACGGGAATCCTCAGGCCGGAGACCTCGCCAAAGCCGTCCGAATAGGCGACGATGACCGACAACGCGGTCTCCTCCGCGGGAATCGCGTCCTCGGGAATCGCATATCCGATTTCATACACGCCCGCGTCATTGGCATCCAACGTCCAGACGTCGATCTGGCCGCCCGTCACATCGTTTGAGAGCCACACCGTCAGGGGCTGGTTCGCCTCCGCGCGGATCACCAGCTCCAGCCTGTCGTCACCCTGGTGGAGTACGCGGCCCTCGTCGCTCTGGGCGACGATGATGGGTTCGCGGATGACCTCCAGCAGGTTCAGGGGCAGCAGCTGGCTGACATTGCCGTTAGGATCCACGGCGGACACGGCGTAGCTGGCCTCAATGTCGATGCCGCTCAAATCAAGGCTGAAGGTTCCCTGCCCGGAGGCCTGGGCCCGGGCCACGGGGTCGCCCTGGCCGTTCAGGTATAAGCTGACCACCGCGTCCGCATCCGTATAGCCGGTCAGCGCGGGGCTGTTCTGATAGGCGTCGTTCAGAGACAGCTGGCAGGCCGGGTCATAGACGACCTCTATGCCCGCTGCGACCGAGGGATCCTCTGCATAGGAGACGATGATGGGATACGGCTCGTTCACCGGCAGCGTCACGCTGCCCAGGTCGATCTCAAAGCTCCAGCCGCCATCCTCATCCGCGGTGGTTTCAAACGCCGCGTCGCCCACCGAAACCACCAGCCGCTGCCCGGCCTGGGCCATGCCGCCGACGGCATAGCTCCGGCGACTGCCGTTGATGACGCCGCCATCGCCGGAAATCGTGACCTCGGCCCATTCCTGCGCCGCAAAGGACAGGGCCCCGACGCAGTGGCCGTCGCAATAGGCTTCAAGGCTGTAATCCGCCCCCAGCCGGTAGTAATGCTCCGGCAGTTCAAACCGCCCGTCCGCAGCAGCCTGAACGCCCTGGGCGAAGGGCTCGCCGTCCTCATAGGCATACACGAGCAGCGCCGCGCCGGTGTCGCCGGACAGCGCCTGGCTGCCCATATAGACCGTGCCCAGCCGGATCTCGCCGTAAGCGCCGTTCGGGGTAAACTCCACGGACTGCGCGTTGTCCGCATCGTCCGTGTAGTACACCGTCAGCGCATGGCTCTCCCCGGCTGTCACGGGCAGAGAAATCTCCCCGTCGGTGAAACCGTCGCCGTTGAGCGTAGTCTCAAAGCTGAACGCGCCGCCGTCCAGCGTCCCGACGACGCGGCGGTCCGGTTCGCCCATCAGGTTCAGACAGGCATAGCCGTCCACGTCCACAAGCACGCTCCCGTCCGCGAAGCGGTCCAGCTCGATGTCCAACTCATCCAGCGCCCGCACGTGGAATGTGCCGCCGCTGAAATTCTGACCCATGTATTCGCCGCGCACGGCATAGTCGGCGTTCGCCTCATAGGCCAGCGCCGGCAGCTCGAAGCGGCCGGTTTCTCCGTCGGCCTCGGCCCGGGCCAGCTCCTCGCCGTCGCGCTCCAGGATGACCGTCGCGCCGGGCACCGCCGTGCCGGTCAGGGCCTGCACGCCGGGCGTCACATCGGCGGATTGATCCACCGCCACGCGCCACGCGCCGGTATCCTCCACGGTGAACCAATCCTCCGCGCCCTTGGTCTGGTTGCTTTCGCGGTCGTCCTGGTACCACGCCGCTATGTGGTTCTCCCCCGCCTGGACCACGATGGAGCAGGACAGCTCGCCCTGGCCGTCCAGCTGCAACAGCTGGCCGTCCAGATCGTTGAGGGAGAGATATACGTACTGGTCCGGCTGGCCGGTGATTTGCAGCTGGATGCCGCCCGTACCATCAGAAAGCAGCGCTCCGCTTTCCAGGGTCGCGTTCGCAGCATGGCTGATTGTCAGCGGCGCAAACTCCTCCTCGGAGACGCCGTAATACTGACTGCCCACCAGCAAGCCGTCCTGGCCGTACACCGAGAACACGACCTCCGTTTCCGGCGCCAGGCTCAGATTCGACAGGCTGAAGCGGCCGCTTCCATCGGTGGTGGCGCGGGTACTCAGCTCCCCTTCCGAATTCGTCCATACCAGTTCCACCCAGGAATTGGACAGCGCAGCGGCGCCCGAAAGGGCGTCAAGCCGCGGATCGATCAGGCCGTCCTCGGTCAGCTGCCCGTCGTCCAGCCCCACAAGCGGCGTTGCGTCATCCAGGGCAACGGTGTAGCGCTTGCTCTGTTCGCCGTTGGCGTCATAAACCGCGTACAGCTCCACGGAACTTCTGCCGGACATGTCAAGCTCGACCCACACCTGGCCCTGATTGTCCGTATCCAGTATGTCCAGAGGCTGCTCTCCGTCCTCGCCGACGGCATAGCAGGACACGTCCTCGCCGGGCTCACACACAAAGCAGGCCCTCAGGCGGTCCGCGCGGGGCGCCCAAACCGTGCTGCCATCGGCGGCCAGGCCCGACGGCACCAGCAGCTGCAGCTGTATGCGGTTCTTGTCGTACACCGTCACGCTGCCATCCGTCACGTTCCCGGCGTCGTCCCACGCGCGCAGCAGCAGCACGCTGTCGGCCCGGATGCCCAGCTCCTCAAACGTGTGGCCGCCCTCAAGGGTCAGCGTGAAATCGCCCTCCGGCCCGGATACGGTCTGCGCCAGGGCCGTTCCCGCGTCGCGGTCAAGCTCGTTCAGGTACAGCGCCACGTTGACATCGGCCTTGGTGGTTCCCCGGACGCCGTCGTCGGTGATGCGCGTCATATCGGCGCTCAGACTGCCAATGGGCGCGGCATAGCTGAAGGGATCGGAATTGTAGACGCCGTTGGGCGCGTCCACATAGGAAAAGCCGAGGCTGTAGGTCTCCCCATCCTCCAGCAGCCCCAGGGGCAGCTGCCATTCCCAGCCGCCGTTGCCCGCGGCGTTGACCACGTCCAGCTCCGTCGCCTCCGCGCCCACCGGCCTCAGAGACACGGAAATGGCAGCGAAGGGCTGGGCGGTGCCCGTCACCGTGACCTCGCCGTCGCCGGAAACCATGCTATCGACGATAAAGCCGTTTTCGATGACGATATCCTCCGGCGCGGGGGCCTCGCCCACCGCGGCGACAAGCGCGCCGGCATCGTCATACTCCCAGTGGAGCGTGCCCGACCAGGTGGCCTGGCCACCCGCCACCGTGTCGCCCTGAACGCCCGCCTCGATCACGGAGGTGGCGTTCCACCGGCCATCGTCCGGCAGCTCGAACCAGAGGCTGCCGCCCTCGACCCAAGCGTCCATGGGCTCGCCGTCCA
>JAFUCP010000111.1 GCA_017459565.1 Clostridia bacterium
ATGGCCTTCAACCCCGCCGCGCTGGCCAACTCCGCCGCGTGGGGCCAGATCGATTCGCTGCTGGCGCTGGCCGTCGCGCTGTGCGCGCTGCGCGCCGTGGAGGGCAGGACTGCCCGGGCGCTGATCTGGTTCGGCGTGGGGCTGTTGATCAAGCCCCAGGCGGCGCTTTTTGCCCCTGTTGGACTGGCGGGCATCCTTTGCGGCGTGTTCTCGGCCCGGGGGGATGAGCGCAAAAAGAGGCTGTGCGCCCTGGGCATCGGCGTCGTCGGGTGCCTGGGCCTTCTGTACGCCGTGGCGTTCGTATGCTGCATGGGCGGGGCGAAGGGCTTCGGAGAGCTGATCACGCGGCCCGTGGCCTGGCTTGCAGAACTGTATACGGGCACCGTGCAGGGCTATCGCTATGTCACCGTCAACACCCTTAATCTTCACTATCTGCTGGGCATGAACTGGGGCAGGATGGAGGAACACGGCGCGGTTGCCGTGTGCGCATGGGCGCTGTTCGTGCTGTCCTACGCCGGGTGCATCTGGCTGACGGTCAAGAGCGCGAAGACGCCCCACCGGCTGTTTTTGACGGGCGGGCTGCTGATCGTTTTGGTCTGCGCCTTCGGCCCGATGATCCATGAGCGCTATGTCTTTCCCGGCCTGCTGCTTCTGACGCTGGCATTTGCCTGCGAGGGCGACCGACGGCTGTTGATCTCCCTGACGGCGCTGACGGCTACGCTGTTTATGAACGAGGTGCTGGTGCTTCAGGGCGGCATGACCTCGGCCAACTACGGCCACCTGCAAAGCGACGAGCATTGGCTGAACTGTATCCTGTCCGCGGTGAACGTGCTGAACGCGCTGTTTTTGCTCTGGACGGCCTTTGACATCTGCGTGAAGGATGGGCGCTGGCCACTGCGCCGGGCCGCGCGGGAGAGCGTCCCCTCCGGGGCGTATACGCTGTCCCGGGAAGCGGACTGGCGACTGAACCTGCGCCGGTTCGACGCGCTGGCGATGGGCGCGGTCACGCTGCTCTACAGCGTGCTGGCCTTTAGCAACCTGGGCGTCACAAACGCGCCCCAGACCGGCTGGACCTCCAGCCGTTCCGGGGAGTCCGTGGTGTTCGATCTGGGCCAGGTGGAGACCTTTCGCATGACCTACTACGGCGGCATCTGCAATTCCGCCTTCTCAGTGGAGCTTTCCAACGATGGGCAGAGCTGGACGGAGCGCTGTTGGGCGAAGTACAACCAGGGAGAAATCTTCCGCTGGCTATGGTTCGTGCCCCAGGACGAGAGCCAGAATACCCTGTACGGCAGCGACCAGAGCGCGCCGGATGGCGGCGCGAGGCTCGTCTATGCCTCCGTCGCCGAGGATAGCCCGATGCAGACCGCCCGCTTTGTGCGCATCTCGGCGGATTCCGCGGGGCTGATCCTCTATGAGGTGGGCTTTCTGGACGGTGAGGGCCGCGCGTTGCCCATCGCGGGTATCAGCCAGAGCGGCCAGCTGGACGCGTCCTCCGACAGCGCGGCGCTGCTCATCGACGAGCAGGGGTCGGTGGCGGCCTATCCCAGCTATCTGAATTCCACCTATTTCGACGAAATCTACCATGCCCGCACGGCCTATGAGCATCTGCACGGTCTGACCGCCTATGAGTGGACCCATCCGCCGCTGGGCAAGGTGCTGATGATGGTGGGCATACAGATCTTCGGCATGACCCCCTTCGGCTGGCGCTTCATGGGCGCGCTGATGGGCGTGCTGATGCTGCCGGTGATGTACCTGCTGGTGAAGCAGCTGACCAAGGATTCCCGGCTGTCCCTGATCGCTATGTGCCTGATGGCGCTGGATTCCATGCACTTCACCCAGACGCGCATCGCCACCATCGACAGCTATGCCGTGTTCTGGATCATGCTGATGTATCTGTTCATGTTCCGCTACTGCCAGATGAGCTGGAACCGGGAGTCCCTGGGCAGGACGCTGGTGCCCCTGGGGCTGTGCGGCGTGACCATGGGCATCGCCTGGGCCACGAAATGGGTGGGCCTGTACGCCTCGGCGGGGCTGGCAATCCTGTTCTTCTGGACGGTGTTCCGCCGCCTGCGGGAGCTGAAGCACCTGAAGGACCGCTCCCAGTCCCTGCGCAGCCTGGTCGTCACGCTGCTGTTCTGCGTGCTGTTCTTCGTAATCATACCTGCGCTGATCTACTATTTCAGCTATTACTGGCTGCTCAGGCCCGAGGGTGTGAAGGACTTCGGCGATATGCTGTCCAGCGACCGGGTGAAGCGGGTGATCGAGCTGCAAAAGGGCATCTTCAGCTATCATGCGGGCCTCGGCGGCGATACCCATTACTTCCGATCGCCCTGGTACCAGTGGCCGGTCATCTGGTGGCCCATGTGGTATTTTTCCGGCACGGCCTACATGCCCGAGGGCATGATTTCCTCCATCAGCTGCATGGGCAACCCGGCGGTGTGGTGGTTCGGGCTGGCGGCCATGCTGTATGTGACGGTGCGCATGTGCTGGCAGCGGCGCGCCCCGGGGCGCTATATCATGGTGGTGGTGGGCTTCGCCTCCCAGTTTTTGCCATGGGTGCTGGTGCCGCGCTCCACGTTCATCTATCATTATTTCGCCAGCGTGCCGTTCATCATCATTGCCTCGGTGCTGCTGCTGGACGCCATACGCAGGCGCTCTGAGCAGGCTTTCCACATCACCTCCGGCGCGCTGCTGGGCGCCGCGCTGATCCTGTTTACCGCGTTCTACCCCTTGGAGAGCGGGCTGCCCTGCTCCCGGGAATACGCGAAGTATCTGCGCTGGTTCAAGTGGTACAACTATTGATTTGAAAAGGGGGGCGCTTTCATGCTCGCGTTTGTTTCCAGCTGCGGGCTGGCCGGCATTGAGGGCTTTGGCGTGGCCGTGGAGGTCAACCTGGCCCACGGTATGCCGCTGTTTGAAATCGTCGGCCTGCCGGACGCCTCTGTAAAGGAATCCCGGGAACGGGTGCGCGCGGCGCTCAAGAACAGCGGCTTTCAGTTCCCGGCGGAGCGCATGACGGTGAACCTGGCGCCTGCGGACCTGAAAAAGGAGGGCCCGGCCTTCGATCTGCCCATCGCACTGGGCATCCTGGCGTGCATGGGCCTGATCGAGCAATCGGCGCTGGAGGGCGTGTGCGTGCTGGGAGAGCTGTCCCTCAACGGCGCGGTCCGCCCGGTGCGCGGCGCGCTGCCGATGGTCATTTCCGCCATGGAGCAGGGCGTGAAGCGCTTCCTGCTGCCCCGGGACAACGCCGGGGAGGTCAGCTGCATCGAGGGGGCGGAAATCTGGCCCGTGACCACGCTGTGCGGCGCGGTGCGCCATCTGACGGGGGAGCTGCCCATCGAGCCCATTGCGCCCGTCGCGTATCAGACCCTGATCAGCCGCCGACAGATAGCGGAGGATTTCTGCCATGTCAAGGGCCAGTCCAAGGCCAAGCGGGCGCTGGAAATCGCCGCGGCGGGCGGTCACAACGTTTTGATGATCGGGCCTCCCGGTTCCGGCAAGACGCTGATGGCGCGGTGTATGCCCACGATCCTGCCGGACATGACCTTCGAGGAGGCGCTGGAGGCCACCAGGATTCACTCCGTGGCCGGGAGCGTGCCTCTGACCGGGCTGCTCACGGAGCGCCCTTTTCGATCGCCCCACCACACGGCCAGCCACGCCTCCCTGGTGGGCGGCGGCCTCAACGCCCTGCCCGGTGAAATCAGCAAGGCCCACAACGGCGTGCTGTTTCTGGATGAATTGCCCGAGTACCGCCGGGACGTGCTGGAAGCCCTGCGCCAGCCCATGGAGGACGGCTTCGTGACCATCACAAGGGTGAGCGCGCAGAGTACCTATCCCAGCCGCTTTGTCCTGGTCTGTTCGATGAATCCCTGTCCCTGCGGCAACCTGGGAAGCCGAACCAAGCAGTGCCGCTGCACGCCCAACGAGATAAGGCGATATCTGAACCGCATATCCGGCCCGCTGCTGGACAGGATCGACATGCACATCGAGGTGGAGTCCATCCCCGCGGAGAAGCTGTCCGACACGTCCCTTTCGGAGCCCAGCGCCTCCATCCGTAAGCGGGTGGAGGCCGCAAGGGAGGTGCAGCGGGCGCGCTACGGCGATTCCGGCATCCATTGCAACGCGGAGTTGAACGCCCGCACCCTGGCGGGCGCGTGCAAGCTCACCCCCTCCGCCCAGGCGCTGCTCACCGCCTCCACCGAGGGGATGAAGCTGTCCAACCGTGCCTATACCCGAATATTGAAGGTGGCAAGGACGATCTGCGATTTGGACGGCGTGGAGCTGATCGGCGAGGACCAAATCGCCGAGGCCGTGCAGTACAGGACACTGGATCGGAAGTATTGGGGATGATCACACAACAGAGGACGAGGAATGTACTCCCGTCCTCTGCTATGTTATTATCCGACTCTCTCTGGAATTACCATCGGTTGCTGTATATACGCTTTTCCTTGGGACGCGGGGACGGTTTGCGGGACATGAGACAATCCCATTGTCCCGGAAGGAGGTCGTACCAATGAATATGATCGATCTGATTCAAAGGACCTGGCCGGACTGGTACATCGACAGGATGCTCTGCCACGGCGCCGATGGCTGCGTATATCGGGCAAAGCGTCGGAATAGCGCGGAGCCGGCGCGGTGCGCGATCAAGGCCTTTGATGTTCCCGCGTATGCTTTGGAACCGGATTGCCCGCACGCACTGGACCGGGAAGGACAAACCGTTGCCGGCTTTCTGGAGAAACAGGCGCGGATGCTGGAGGGAACCATCCGATTGTTGGAGGCAGCGAAGGACTGCGCCAACCTTGTCGCCATCGAGGAGCATCGGGTTATCCCGCAGCCGGAGCTTCCCGGGTGGGTCGTCCTCATCCGCATGGATCTGCTCACGCCGCTGAAAGAATATATCCCGATACAGCGCAAGCCCGATCATAAGAAGGTCGTCAAGCTGGGCATCGATATTTGCAATGCGCTGACCGCCTGCCGGGAAAGGAACATTGCCTGCGGGGAGGTGACGCCAGAGAGGATATTTGTCAGCTGCGAAGGCGATTTCAAGCTGGGCGGCTTTTACGGTATCGGAATGTTTGCCCCTGCAAGCAAAAGTGCCGTGCGCCTCGGCGCGAACTATTATATGGCGCCGGAGGTATATGGCGGCAGCGTCGATGAAGCGGACCCGGATGCCGAGGTTCGGATCGAGTTGTACGCCCTCGGCATCATTCTTTACACCCTGTTGAATAACGGTTGTTTTCCCTTTGCCCCCACGGAAAGGCCTTGCGATATGAAGGCGGTGAGCAGGGCACGCTGCGCTTGAGGGGAGAAGTCCTGCCGGAGCCGCTTCATGGCGGCAAAGCGCTGAAGCGCGTCGTGCTGAAGGCGTGTTCGTTTGACCCGGGTATGCGCTTTGGCAGCGCGGCGGAAATGCGAGAGGCCCTTTTGAAGCTTCCCGGGTGGCGGCTATAAGGTTAACCATGCACTGGATTATGCGCGTCAAATTGGCAGATTCCAGTGCGTTTATGCTTGTAAGCAAGGGCTTTTGGTGATATACTAAATAAAGAAGTGTTAATTTAATGCATTTTCTCATATGACAACGGGCTGCGCCATTCGATTCCTGACGTAAAACAAGCCCGGCATCGGATATGTCCTGAACTTTACATAAAAGACAGCGGGAGGTCACGTCAATGGAAATCGTCAGCTTGATTCAAAGGACCTGGCCGGACTGGCGGGTCGTTGAGGACCTGGGCTCCGGCGCCTACGGCAAGGTGTATCGGGTCGAGCGCAGGGATATCATCGGGCAGACACAGTCCGCGGTCAAGGTCGTCACGATTCCCAAGGACACCTCCGAGCTGAGCGGCCTGCGGGCGCAGGGCCTGGACGGGAATTCGATCACCAGCTATCTGGAAAACCAGGTGCGATCTCTGGGAGAAGAGATTCGCCTGATGGAGACGGTCAAGGGCTATACCAACATCGTTTCCATCGAGGACTACCATGTGATCGCGCAGCCGGAGATTCCCCGCTGGACCATCCTCATCCGCATGGAGCTGCTCACCCCGCTGTTCAAGTATATCTCCGACAAGAGCCTTTCCGATGAGGAGATCATCAAACTGGGCATCGACATTTGCTCTGCGCTGGTCGTCTGCCGGAAAAAGAACATCGTCCACCGGGACATTAAGCCGGAGAACATCTTCATTACTCAGGGGGGCGATTTCAAGCTGGGGGACTTTGGCGTCGCCAGGACCATGGAGCGCATGACCACCCAGTTTACACGCATCGGCACCTATGACTATATGGCGCCGGAGATCTACAACAACACCGTCAACGAGGCGGATATCGATACCGTCGCAAAGCTGGATATTTACTCTCTGGGCATTGTTCTGTACATGCTGCTGAACAACGGCCGTATTCCCTTTGTCCCCACGGGCGGGATTCCCGATCCGACTCTCAAGACGGAGGCGGTGCTTTCCCGGATGGAGGGCAAGCCGCTGCCCGAGCCGCTGTATGGCAGCGAGAGGTTGAAGCGGGTTGTGCTGAGGGCGTGTTCCTTTGAGCCCGCCCGCCGGTACCGCAACGCTGAGGAAATGCGGCGGGCCCTGCTGAACCTTAGGGACAATCAAGAGGAAAACCGCGCGGAAGCGCCTGGGACAAGGACCGAAAAGGTGGCGCGGCGGGGAGCGTCCGACGCCGCGGATAAGGGCTTCAAAAAGAAGATCATTGCCATCGTGGCGTTTATCCTGCTCATGGCCGCGATTCTGCTGTATGGTATTCTCTCCTCCCGGTCCCAGCCCGCGCCGAAGGCCACGCTGCCCCCGTCGGCGACGGGCGCGCCGGGGACGGCGGATGACTCCGAAACGGAAGATGCGCCCACGGACACGCCTCCTGAAACCACGGCCACGGACGCGGCTGA
>JAFUCP010000112.1 GCA_017459565.1 Clostridia bacterium
AGTTCGACGTGTCCATCAACACGCTGCTGGGGTCGCCGCGGCAGCTGTACTGCCAGTGCTGCGGCATGCCGCTGAGCGAGGACGGCATCATCAGCAAGGAATCCGACGGCAGCTTCAATGAAGATTACTGCAAGTGGTGTTATGCCGACGGCACCTACACGTATGACGACATGGATGACCTGATCGACGTCTGTGTCGGCCACATGGTAAATGAGAGCTTTACGGAAGAACAGGCCCGCGCTTACATGAAACAGACGCTGCCCAAGCTGGATTACTGGAAGCGGTACGAGGAATTGAGCGACGACGGACAGTTCGCCGCGTTCAAGAAGCAGCTGATCGAGGAGATCAACGGTCTGCATATCGAAGGGCTTCCAAGGGTCGAAAAGCTGAACGCGCTTGTCGGGCAATATGTGAACCTTGAATACCGCCTTCCCGGCGGCATGAAGGTGAAATTCCTCGACGACCAGAAAACTTATCTGGGAAACCAGCTTGAATCGGAATTTGGCGGCGAGCGGTGCTTTGGCGTCCTCGCAAACATGGATTTTATACTGGTTTGCACTTATGAGAGGGAAGGCGCCAATCCGGAGCTTGTCCTCTACAAGAAACGGTAGGCGCGACAGCGTTCGGGAACCAAGCGCCTTTTCCATGCGGGCAGCTCTCCGGGCCCGGGCATGGGAGGGAAACGGCGCGATGAAATGCTGGCGGCCTGTTGCGATCGCAACAGGCCGCCAGAGGTTTTGGAACGCCCGATTTATTTTTCGGCGAAGCCGAAGTAGGCCTTCGCGTTGTCGTGGCTGATGCCGCGCACGATTTCCTTGAGGGTATCCATATCGTCGGGGTACATGCCGTTTTCCACCCATTCGCCGATCACGCGGCAGAGGATGCGGCGGAAGTACTCGTGGCGGGGATAGCTCAAAAAGCTGCGGCTGTCGGTGAGCATGCCCACGAAGCCGGCCAGGTAGCCCAGGGACGCCAGGGACTTGATCTGCTCGGTCATGCCGTCGAAGTGGTCGTTGAACCACCAGGCGGAGCCGTGCTGGATGTAGCCCACGGCCTCATCCCGCTGGAAGCAGCCCAGAATGGTGTCGATGGCGGCGTTGTCGTTGGTGTTCAGGCTGTAGAGGATGGTCTTGGGCAGTATGTCCGCCTCGGCCAGCGCGCCCAGGAAGGCGGCGGTGTCGGTGGAAGAAGCGCCGTTGTCCACGCAGTCGAAGCCGGTGTCCGGGCCCATCCTGCGGAACATAGGGCCGTTGTTGTCCCGGCGGCAGCCGTAGTGCAGCTGCATCACCCAGCCCAGGCGCTTGTATTCCCCGGCCATGAACAGCATGAAGGCGTGCTTGAAGGCATCCTCCTCGTGCAGCGTGGGCAGCTTGCCCGCCACGCGGTCCGCGAAGATGCGCTCGATCTCCTCCTCGGAGGCGGGGGCGTACATCACATAGTTGAGGCCGTGGTCGCTGAGGCGGCAGTTGTGGTCGTGGAAGAAGGCCATGCGCACCTTCAGAGCCTCCTTGAGGGCCTTGAAGCTGTCGATCTTCACGCCCGAGACTTCCTCCAGCTGATGGATGTAGTCCAGCCAGGTGGGCTTTTCCAGGTTCATGGCCTTGTCCGGGCGCCAGGCGGGCAGCACGGCGGTCTTGAAGGTGGGGTCGGCGGCCAGCTTCTCATGCCATTCCAGGCTGTCCACGGGGTCGTCGGTGGTGCAGATGGTTTCCACGTTGCTGCGCTCGATCAGGCCGCGCACGCTGTAGCCCTCGCTGTGCAGCTTCTCGTTGCACAGGTTCCAGACCTCTTCGGCGGTGTCCTTGTTCAGGATGCCCTCATAGCCGAAGAAGCGGCGCAGCTCCAGGTGGCTCCAGTGGTACAGCGGGTTGCCGATGGCCTTGCCCAGCACCTCGGCCCACTTGATGAACTTGTCGTGGGCGCTGGTCTCGTTGCCGGTGATGTACTTCTCCGGCACGCCCGCGGAGCGCATCAGCCGCCACTTGTAGTGGTCGCCGCCCAGCCAGACCTGGGTGATGCTGTCATAGCGCAGATCCTCCCAGATCTCCTTGGGGCTGATGTGGCAATGGTAGTCGATGATGGGGCAGCTTTCCGCGGCCTCGTGAAAGAGGGTCTTCGCGGTTTCGGTATTCAGCAAGAAATCCTTGTCAAGAAACATGGCGTAAACCTCCGTTATATTTGAGTGTGGAATGTGGAGTGTGGAGTTGCGGTACAAATCCTTGCGGATTTGTTTTTACAGGATGGACCGATGTCATTGTCAGATCATTCAAAGAAATCCGAAGGGTTTCATCCTGAACTCCGCGCTCCACTCTTCACACTCCACTCCTGAATTGCGTTACCTCTTCACGCGCGCGCCCGCGCCGCCCATGATGGCTTCGACCTCGCCCACGGTGGCCATGCTGGTATCGCCGGGGGTGGTCATGGCCAGCGCGCCGTGGGCCGCGCCGTAGTTCACGGCCTTTTCCGCGTCGCCGGTGGTCATCAGGCCGTAGATCAGGCCGGAGGCGAAGGAATCGCCGCCGCCCACGCGGTCCAGGATCTCCAGGCCGTCATAGGCCTTGGACATGTGGACCACGCCGTCCGCCCAGCAGATGGCCTTCCAGTCGTTGACCGTGGCGGTCTTGACGGTGCGCAGGGTGGTGGCGATGGCCTTGAAGTTGGGATAGACCCTGGCGGCCTCCTCGATCATCTTGTAATAGCCGTCCAGGTTCAGCGACTTGAGGTTTTCGTCGTTGCCCTCCACCTTCAGGCCCAGGCAGGCGGTGAAGTCCTCCTCGTTGCCGATCATCACGTCCACATACTTGGCGACCTCCTTGTTGACCTCGCGGGCCTTTTCCAGGCCGCCGATAGCGGACCACATGGAGGGGCGGTAGTTCAGGTCGTAGGAGATGATGGTGCCGTGCTTCTTGGCCACCTTGCAGGCTTCGATGACGGTTTCACAGCTCTGCTCGGACAGCGCGGCGTAGATGCCGCCGGTGTGCAGCCAGCGCACGCCCAGCTCGCCGAACACATGCTCAAAATCGAAGTCCTCGGGCCGGGCCTGGGAGATGGCGGTGTTGGCGCGGTCAGAGCAGCCCACCGCGCCGCGGATGCCGAAGCCGCGCTCGGTGAAGTTCAGGCCGTTGCGGCAGACGCGCCCGATGCCGTCGGTCTTTTTCCAGTAAATCAGGCTGGTGTCCACGCCGCCCTGCTCAATCAGGTCCTTGAGCAGCTTGCCCACCTCGTTGTCCGCGAAGGCGGTCAGCACGCCGGTGTTCATGCCGAAGCACTTGTGCAGGCCGCGCACGACGTTGTATTCGCCGCCGCCCTCCCAGGCCTTGAATTCGCGGGCGGTGCGGATGCGGCCCTCGCCGGGGTCCAGCCGCAGCATGATTTCGCCCAGGGATACCGCGTCGTACTTGCAGGTGCTTGCGGGTTTGAGTTTCAGATTCAGCATGTCTATCTCTTCCTTTCGGGGGGTTGATGTCATTTACAGCGTCACGCCGTTTTTGAAGATCGCCAGGTCCTTGAAGCCGCTTTTTTCGGACAGGGTTTGCTGTCCGCCGGCGATGGCGATGACCAGGTCGAACAGCTCGTCGGAGAGCTGGGGCAGGGTCTTGCCGTCCAGCAGCGCCCCGGCGTTGAAGTCGATCCAGCCCTTTTTGCGCCCGGCCAGGGCGGAATTGCTGGAAATCTTCACCGTGGGCACGGGGCTGGCGAAGGGGGTGCCGCGCCCGGTGGAGAACAGCACCAGCTGCGCGCCCGCGGCGGCAAGCGCCGTGGCGGCCACCAGGTCGTTGCCCGGGGCGGAGAGCAGGTTCAGGCCCTTCTGCTTCACGCGCTCGCCGTAGGCCAGCACGTCGGCCACGGGGGCGTCGCCGCTCTTCTGGGTGCAGCCCAGGGCCTTGTCCTCCAGCGTGCTGATGCCGCCCGCCTTGTTGCCGGGGGAGGGGTTTTCATATACCGGCTGGCCGCTGGCCTCAAAGTAATGCTTGAAATCGTTGATGAGCCGCACGGTCTTTTCAAAGGTGGCCTCGTCCTCGCAGCGGTTCATCAGAATGGTCTCCGCGCCGAACATCTCCGGCACCTCGGTGAGGATCGTGGCGCCGCCCCGGGCCGTCAGCCGGTCGGAGAAGCCGCCGATGGTGGGGTTGGCGGTGATGCCGGAGAGGCCGTCGCTGCCGCCACACTTGAGCCCGACCACCAGATCCCGGGTGTCGCACGCCACGCGCGCATCGCCCCGCATCTGTTCCGCCAGCTCCTCGAGGATGGCGGTTCCGGCCTCGATCTCGTCCTCCACCTGCTGGCAGATCAGCGTGCGCAGCCGGGGATGGGGGATCTGGTCCATGTGCTGCAAAATCAGGTCCACGCCGCTGTTTTCACAGCCCAGCCCCAGCAGCAGCACGCCGCCGGCGTTGGGATGGCCGCACAAATCGGCCAGCACCTGGCGGGTGTTCTCCTGGTCGCCGCCCATCTGGCTGCAGCCGTAGGGGTGCCGGAAGGCATAGACGCCGTCGATGCCCTCGCCCACCAGGCGCTGCATTTTTCGCTCCAGCGCGGAGGCTACGTCGTTCACGCAGCCTACGGTGGGGATGATCCACAGCTCGTTGCGGATGCCCACGCGCCCGTCTTCGCGCCGGTAGCCGTCAAAGCGCACGGGCTCGGCGGGCTCAAGGCGCGGGTGGGTGGGGTTCCAGCTGTATTCCAGCTCGCCGGAGAGCAGTGTCCTGAGGTCGTGGGTGTGGACGTGCCCGCCCGCGGGAATATCGCAGGTGGCCGCGCCGATGGGGAAGCCGTACTTGACGATGGGCTCGCCCTGCCTGATGTCCCGCAGAGCCACCTTGTGGCCCATGGGAATGTCGGTCAGCGGCGTCACCTCGCCCGCGCCGTAGCTGACGGCCTGGCCCGCCGGAAGCTCGCACAGCGCCACCGCCACCATGTCCCGGGGGGTGATGCGTACCAGTTTATTCATGGTGTTCCTCCGTTTTTTTCAGAGTGGAGAGTGGAGAGTGAAGAGTGGAGATGAAGGATGCCGGGGAACGATACCCGTTGGGATTGCCCTGACGCGGGAGCAATGCGTTGTTTGCGTGTTGTATCTGTACACGACAGCGCTATCTTCACGTCAACTCTTCACTCTTCACTCTCAAGATTTGATTTGCTCCGCAAATCAAATTTTGCTTACAGGCAGGCCTTGTACGCCGCCAGCGCGCCCTCGGCGCGAATCTGCTTGAGGATGCGCACGACCTCGTCCTCGAAGCCGGGCACCTGGGTCAGGTCCTGGCCCCACATGTCGGTGTTGGTCATCACGGCGTGAACCAGCTCTTGCGCGGAATCGCCCTTGTGGGCATTGTAAAACTCCAGCACCCAGCGGTCGTCGCTGACCACATATTCGTTGCCCTTGGCAAGGTTGGAAACCCTTTGGGTTTCCAAGTCGGCTTCGCCGACCGCGGACGGCTGATTCTGCGAATCAGGCGCCGCGCCCCGCTTGCACACCAGGCCCTTGTCGGTAAGATCCTGGATGTCGTTGGAATAGAAGGCCACATAGGCGGCGAAGCTGGTGGTGAGGCACTTGGGCAGCCGGCCCATCTGGTCCACATAGTCCAGGAAGGTGGGCATGTTGCGGGCGCGCCACTTGCTGGTGGAGTTCAGGGAAATGCTCATCAGCTCATGGTTCACGAAGGGGTTGTTGAAGCGGTCCTGCACCGCCGCGGCGAACTGCTTGCAGTCCTCCTTGTCCAGCGGCAGGGTGGGGATGACCTCCTCATAGAGCATCTTGTTCATGTAGCCCAGCACGGCGTCGTCGTGCATACAGTCGCGCACGATGTCGTAGCCCGCCAGGTACGCGCCCAGCACGAAGCCGGTGTGCGCGCCGTTGAGGATGCGCACCTTGCGCTTCTTGTAGGGGGTGACGTCCGGCACGACCATCACGTTTACGCCGGCCTTCTTGAAGGGCAGGCGGTCCTCCAGGCCGTCGGGGCCCTCGATGACCCAAACGCCAAAGACCTCGCCCACGTCGGTCAGCGGGTCCTCATAGCCGTTTTCGGCGTTGAGGCGTTCTACCTCTCTGGGATCGCGGATGCGGCCGGGCACGATGCGGTCCACCAGCGTGGAGCAGAAGATGTTCTCCTCGTTCACCCACCTGCGGAAGTCCTCGGACAGCTTCCAGTCGTCGATGTACTGGTTGACGCACTTCAAAAGCTCCTTGCCGTTGTTGTCGATCAGCTCGCAGGAGAGCATCACGATGCCGGGCTTGCCCGCGGTGAAGCGCTCAAAGAGGACGCGGGTCAGCTTCGCGGGGAAGCTGATGGGGGGCACCTGGTCGAAGGTGCTTTCGGTGTCGTGGACGATGCCGGCCTCGGTGGTGTTGGAGACGATGATCTCCAGATCGTCGCTCCTGGCAAAATCCAGCACCTTGTCCCACTCGCCGTAGGGGTTCACGGCGCGGCTGCAGGAGGAAATGACGCGCTTGTCGTCCACCTTCCGGCCGTTCTGGCTGCCGCGCAGATACAGCGTGTACAGGCCCTGCTGCTGGTTGATCAGCTCCGTCAGGCCCGATGCGATGGGCTGCACCAGCACCACCTTGCCGTTCCAACCGGCCTTTTCGTTGGCAATGTCGAAGAAGTAGTCCACAAAGGCGCGCAAGAAGTTGCCCTCGCCGAACTGCATGACCTTCTCCGGCGCGCTTTCAAGCACATAGCCCTTGTAGCCGGAATTCTTCAAAACCTCGTAATTCAGCTGTGCCATATCGGATCATTCCCTCCAAATCATTTAATCCAGAATCCTTTTCAGCGTCGCGCGCACCGCGCCGGGGCCCGCCAGCAGCTGCTTGAGCAGGTCGGTCACCTTGCCGTCCAGCCCCGCGTCCTTCAGGCTCACGCCGAACAGGTTGGGGTTGGTCAAAATCGCGTCCAGCCTGCCGTCCACGGAATCGGGCCTGCCCAGCTCGATCCCGGCCAGGTCGGCCTGAAGCTGGGAGAGCATCGGGTCGGGGCTGACGGGCATCTCGCTGCCGTTGTCGTCCAGGCCCAGCAGATAGCGCAGCCACCCGGCCAGCGCCAGGGGGATGGCCGTCAGATTGGCGGGGTTCTTTTCGGGGTCGGCCATGTAGCTCTTGATGGTCTCGCCGAAGCGGATCGGTATCTTCTGGCTGGTATCGCAGGCGATGCGCTGGGGCGTGTCGGGCATGAAGGGGTTGGGCAGGCGCTGGGTGACCACCTCGTCGATGAACGCCTTCGGGCTGAGGATGCCGGGGTCGGTGACCACGGGCAGGCCCTCCACATAGCCGATGCGGTTGACCAGCTTTACCAGCTGCTCGTCCTTCATTTCGTCGCAGATCTTTTCATAGCCCAGCAGGCACCCGTACACCGCCAGCGCCGTGTGCAGCGGGTTCAGGCAGGTGGTGACCTTCATGCGCTCGGTCATGTTCACGGTGTCGCGGTCCGTCATGTACACGCCGGCCTTCTCCAGCGCCGGGCGGCCGTTGGGGAAGCGGTCCTCGATGACCAGGTACTGGGGGGCCTCGGCGTTGACGAAGGGGGCGATGTAGGTGTGGCGCTGGGTGACGATGGGGGCCATGTCCTCGATGCCCAGGGCCGTCAGCTGCTTTTCCACGGTCTCGGCGGGGCGGGGGGTGATCTTGTCGATCATGCTCCAGGGGAAGGAGACCTTTGCCTCGTCCTCCAGCCAGGCGACGTACCCTTCAGGCACAAAGCCCTTCTTCTGCCACTGGCGGGCCATTTCGGTCACGCCCGCGCGCAGCTTTTCGCCGTTGTGGGAGCAGTTGTCCATGCTGACCACGGCGATGGGGGCCGCCCCGGCGTTATAGCGCTGAAGCAGCAGCGCGGCCACGGAGCCCATGGCGGTCTTTGGCGCGTCGGGGCCGGCCTCGATGTCCGCGGCGGCGGGGGCAAGCAGCTCGCCTTTCATGTCCCGGAGGGCATAGCCCTTTTCGGTGATGGTGAAGGACAGCATTTGCAGGCTGTCCTTGCGGAAGATGGCCTTCAGCTCCTCCCAGCCCGCCGGGTCGGAGGCCACCACGCCCTTGGCAATGGAGGCGTTCACGGCCTTGTCGATGCCGCCGTCAGCCAGCAGACTCACGGCCAGGGTCATGCTGTCGTGGGGCACATAGATGCGGTCCACGACCTCGCGGTCAAAGGTCTCCACGGCGATGATGCCCGCCTTGGCCTCGCCCGCGTCCAGCAGCCGCTGCTGCAGCCCCGCGATGAAGATGCGGAAGATGTTGCCCGCGCCGAAGTGGACCCAGACGGGGTTCTGCTCGGTTTCGGCGCACATGGCCTTCCAGTCGTGCTTCGGCAGCTTTACACCGGCGGCTTCCCAGTCCTCGCGGGCCTGCAAGCCGTTGTAGTTCAGTATCATGCTCATCAACCTCCCAATGGTCGATTATCAAAGAGTGGAGAGTGAAGAGTGGAGAGTGAAGATTTGATTGGCTGCTGCGCTGGTCAGCACTCGCTCATTCTTCTTGCATCGTCTTGGTAGTAGTGGAAAGAATCCTGCGGAGTTCTTCAGCGTCTTCATAAATGCTGGAATACTGCTCAGACGTTATAAAATCCGTCTCATGCAGCAGTTCGAGCCAGTAGAGCGTTTCCATCGTTTCCTTCAGGGAAATATAGATCTTGGAGAGGAAATCCGCCCGACTGATCGCGCATCTGGATTCCGCGAGATTTGCACCAATGGAAGTGCCACACCGCAACAGCTGTTTTGACATCACATATTCATGCTTTGAATCGCGGAGATATGTATATAGCCTTACAATTCGCTTGGCAAAGCTTTTGCTCTTGTCGTATCCTACACTATCCATATCTCCACTCTTCACTCTCCACTCTCCACTCTTTTGAACGCGCTTTTACGCGCGTTCAATGGCTTCCCACAATCCGTTCAGATAGGTCGCGCCCAGCGCCCGGTCATACAGGCCGTAGCCGGGGCGGCCGACCTCGTCCCAGATCATGCGGCCGTGGTCCGGGCGCACATAGGTATCCGGGCAGGTATCGTGGATGGCCTTCATGATGGCGTACATGTCCAAATCGCCGGTGCAGGACAGGTGCGCGGCCTCGCGGAAGTGGTGGTGGCCCAGGAACTTCACGTTGCGCACGTGCATGGCGCCGATGCGGTCCATCTCGCCGAAGTGGCGGATGGCGGCGACCACGTCGTTTTCCGGGTTGCTGCCCAGGGAGCCGGTGCAAAGGCACACGGTGTTGGCGGGGCTGTCGTGCAGCTTCACGATCTTGTCAAACTGCTCGGTGGTGTGGGCGATGCGGGGCAGGCCGAAGATGGGCCAGGCGGGGTCGTCCGGGTGGCAGGCCATGCGCACGCCCGCTTCCTCACACACGGGGATCACCGCGTCCAGGAAGTACTTGTAGTGCCTGCGCAGATCGTCGCCCGTCATGCCCTCGTACTGCTTGAGGGTCTTTTCCAGCAGGGCCAGGCGCTCCGGCTCCCAGCCGGGCAGGGTGAAGCCGTGGCTGTCCTCCTGGGTCTTGCGCACGATCTCCAGCGGGCCCATGTCGCCCAGGTCCTTCTCGTCGAAGTACAGGCTGTTGCTGCCGTCCTCGGGGATCACCCGGGCCAGGTCGGTGCGCAGCCAGTCGAACACCGGCATGAAGTTGTAAATGATCACCTTCACGCCGTTGCGGGCCAGCATTTTGATGGTGGAGATGTAGTTTTCGATGTATTCGTCCCGGCTGGGAAGGCCCATCTTGATGTCCTCGTGAACGTTCACGCTCTCGATGACCTCAAGCTCCAGGCCCGCGCCATGCACCTCGTCCACCAGGGCCTTGAACTCCTCCTCCGGCCAGTCCACGCCCGCGGGCTTGTCCAAAAGGCCCATCAGGCCGGTCATGCCGGGAATCTGCTTGACGTACTTCAGCGGGATCGGATCGGACTTCGAGCCGTACCACCTGAATGTCATTTTCATATTGTATCACTCCGTTCCAAATAAAGTGTGGAGAGTGGATGAAGAGTGGAAAGTGGGGAGTGAAGAGTGGAGATGAAGCGTGCTGGATGACAGCGCGCCGCATCTGAGATCAGGAGATGCTGCTTCACAAGAGCGATTGTCATGCTCATACAGGGATTCGACACGCGGCAAACAGTATCTTCGCTCTCAACTCTTAACTCTTTCCATCACACGGCGTACCCGAACAGGCTGGGCAGCCACAGGGAAATCTGGGGGATGAAGGTGAGCAGCAGCAGCGTGATGAGCATGCACAGATAGAAGGGCAGCGTGGCCCGGACGATCTTCTCCATGGGGCGCTTGGCCACGGCGGAGCCGAT
>JAFUCP010000113.1 GCA_017459565.1 Clostridia bacterium
AATTTCAGACAATGTCATTGCTCTCCCTCCACGGATAGCATAACAGAGAATGTAGGTAACAGCATGAAGAATCTTAGAAATAGCAGGGATACGATAAGCACAAGAAATAGACAGCAGGACCAGAACCAGCATGAGAATACGCAGCAGAAGAATATAGAGTATCATAACAACGAAGAGAATTATTATTATTATAATAATAATCCCGCGCGTGCGCGCGCGTGCGCGCGCGAGGCCGTCCAGGATGAGCAGGGCCAGCTGCCTGGCAGAGAGATCATGGAGAAGATCGCCGACGCCTACAGGATGAACATAAACAGCATGATCACCAAGGCCGCTGCGGGAATCATCGAACGGGCGTTGAAAGCAGGCATGGAGCCATCAACTGTAATCTTGGCCATCGAGGAGACCGGCATGGCCAGCAGGCCAAGTCCCTATTACCTTGCAGCGGTCCTGCGGAACTGGGCCGAGAGCGGCGTTATAGTAAGCAGGCGCCACGGATATGGAGCGGACATTGAAACGACCGAAGCAAGGCCTTGGTGGAGGTGAGCAGAATGAAAAACGACGAATTGAGACATCGTTTAAACGAAATCGCCGAAACGATTAATAAGCAGTTTGGAACATTGGAGAAGTTGCGCTTTCAGAACATCGAGAAAAGCATAGCCCCTTCGCTGCTGATGGTCATGATGAGTTTGAGCAGCGCGATAAGCACATTGGAAGACATAGACCTTGAACTGGACGGTTGACAAACAACCAATAGAGCCTATATAATACATACGGTAGTAAGAAAAAGGAGGCAGTATGAAAACAGTGGACGTCGCGATAAACACCGGGCTGACCTGTGCACACTGCCAGCGGCCTATCCGGGTAGGACAGATCTACGTCATGCTTTATCAAGCTGGTAAATCCGGCCAGATGAGCTGGTGCCACATGCACCTACAGTGCGACGCGCTGCGGCGCGGAGCCGTGCCGGTGGCGCTGAGGTCGCTGCCGATGGCCATACGCCCGGATGGAAAGATGTGCGTGAAAGGGGGAAAAAGCCATTGACAAAGGCCGAACTCAGCCAGACCATAAAAGAGCTGGTGCGCCTTCGGGACCGGGAGGACCGCCTGAAGAAAGAGATTGAAGCCAGGCAAACCGCGCTTAAGCAGCACCTGACCGACAAAGGCGTGGACGAGGTCCGGCACGACGGATACGTCATAGCCTGGAAAGAGATCTCCGCTGAAAAGCTGGACGTGAAAGCGCTGCGGGCCGAGCTTCCCGACTTGGTAGCCAGGTACACCAGGACCACCACGGGCCGCCGGTTCACGGTGAGCAGCAACGCATAATTCAAGTGACTTGCATAATTGCGAGTATTCAAAGGGGACGGTTTGACCGTCTCCTTTTTGCGTTATACGAGCAGACGCCCGGAAACGGCCCTCAGAGCGCCGAGGGGCGCGAGACGGCCGGGGCCATGCCCAACGCCTGTAAAACGCCAGGAGGGGCCAGCGCGGGCCTCAGACGGCGAAATACGGACCGACAGTGCCAAAAGCGCCGACGGAGGCAAGGCCGCGAACGGAGCCAGCGCCCACCGCCACCGCCCTGCGGCCTTGCCCCCGCGGGCGCAACGGCGGCCCGGGGAACGGACGGAGCGGCAGCGGGGCCGCCCGCCGACCCCTTGAGCCGGGCCGACGATGAACGGCGCCAGGCTTCAGCGCGGCAGCAGCCACCCCCAAACAGGCGCCGCGAGGGCGGGCCACGCGAGGAACCGCGCGCGCCCCGTGTGGGGCCGGGCCAGGCGCTGCAGTGGGCGCCAGGCGGGGCCCCCACGGGGCCGGGGCACAATGGCAACAGGGGCGGGCCAGGCAGGGCAGCGGGAGAAACGCGGTTCCCCCCGCGGGACGGCAACAGGGCGGGGCGCACGACGATGCAAAGGGCGGCAGGGCGGCCAGGGCACTCAGGCGGCGCAGGGCGGAGTATCTTTTAGCAAAAGCGGGGTTTTGCGAAGAGAAACAAGGCAGTGCGGACGGCGAAGAAAAGAGCGCAGGAATGCCGCCGATGCTCCCGAACGAGCAGACCTTTTACAGCCGGCCACGCGCCTGTTTCTATTCGCAAAACCCGTCCGGCGCTTTTGCGAAATAGATACGGAGACCTTTGCCGCCTGGATGCCCTGGCCGCCCTGCCGCCCAAACGACGCTTGCTGGGTGGGACGGATTCTGTTGCGGCAGAAACGTCGCTGCGCCTCGTCCACGTTGGGCGCACCGTGCGCGTGCCATCGATGCAGCATCAGCGCGGCAGCCGATTGCCCGCCAACATCGACAGGGCCCGAGCCAGGCCGGTATTGTCGGCCAGGCCGGGCCCGAAGGAGAACGACGCAGGGCGGCGTGCGGCCGCGCGGAGCTTGCGACTTGCGGCCGCGCCCGCCCGGGATAGCGAGGGTGGGCTCTGATCCGGGCGCGCCGCTCCTCGCCTATAGGAGCGCGCGCTCCATGCGACGCTCCGGAGCGCGTTCCATCGATGCGGGCTCACGGTGGCCATGATTGATTGCAGAAACGGAGGATGATATACTTAATGGCGACGAAAGAAACGATTATGGCCGCGCTGCTCACCAGCGCGACCAATGCCGAAGCAGCAGCCAATGCTGGCATCAGTGACAGGCAACTGCGTCGATACCTGGACAAGCCCGAGTTCCGCGACGAGTACCAGCGCCGTAAAACGGCGATGGTCGAGGACGCGACACGGCAGCTGCAAGCATCGCTCACGGGCGCAATCCAGGCCTTGCGCGACATCGCCGAAGATCAGCGGACAGCTGATCATGCCCGGATCCAGGCCGCGCGGGCCATCCTGCTATATTGCGTTCGATACACAGAAACCGCTGATATTTTGAATCGCATCGAAGCACTGGAGGAGCGGAACCATGAACAACATTAGACAGCGCCTGAAGGACCTTGAAGCCAGGATTTCAACCTGGCAAATAGACGATGAATGTGAATGCAAGATGGTCTCCGGCGAGACCAGGACTTTTTTTAGCCTCCAGGTCCTTGACCCATTCCTCGCTGGCCAGGTCAAATCCGTGACCACGCGAAACGGCGATATCGC
>JAFUCP010000114.1 GCA_017459565.1 Clostridia bacterium
CGAAGCGACAGGGCGGAAGGCGCGCGCGCGTCGCCCGACAGGCCGCGCGACCCGTCCCGCGCGAAAGCGCCTAAGCGCCGGCGACCGCCTGCTGCGCAACAGCGCCGTGGCCTGCGCCGTGCTGTTGGGCGTGCTGGCGCTGGGCAACGTCCGCCAGCCCTGGGCGCAGAAGGCCAGGGAGGGCATCGAGCGCGCCCTCACCATGCGCATCAACCTGGACGACACCCTGGGTGAATTGACCTTTGTGCGCAAGCTGATGCCGGAATCGGCGCTGGTGTTTCTGAATGTGTCCGGCAGCGCTACGCTGACGCCGCCCGTATCCGGCTCGGTGGTCCATCCCTACAGCGCGCTGCAGCCCTGGCTGATGTTCGGCACGAAGGACGCGCCTGTCTGCGCTCCGGGAGCGGGCACGGTGTCCGCCGTCAGCGAGCTGTCCGGCGGTCAGTACGGCCTGCTGATCGATCACGGTCAGGGGCTTGAGAGCGTCTGCGCTGGTCTGTCCGCCGTGTCGGTACAGAGCGGCGAGACCGTCGCGCGCGGTCAGGTCATCGGCCAGAGCGGCGAAGGGCTGTACTTTGAACTGCGCAGCGGCGGCGAGGCCGTCGATCCCACGGAAAGGCTGGGCGTGAAATGACCGTGAAGCTCTGGGGTACTCTGCTGCGGCTCCATCCGCTGGCGCTGCTGTTCTGGGGCGCGGCCTTCATGTTGGGCAGCGCTGAGGACGCCGCCGCGCTACTGGCGGCGTTGACGGTTCACGAATCGGCGCACTTGCTGGCGGCGCGCTGCCTGGGCGCGAGGGTCCGGCAGCTGCGGCTCATGCCCTTCGGCGGCGCGATCACCATGGACAATCCCTACGCGCTGGCCCCGTCCATGCTGCTGGTCATCGCCGCGGCGGGCCCCGTGGGCAACCTGCTGGCGCTGCTGACCTGCGCGGCGCTGACCCACTGGGAACTGCTGGGTCCCGTCTTCGCGCTGGCGCTGCTCAAGGCCAATTTCACGCTGATGCTGTTCAACCTGCTCCCGGCGCTGCCGCTGGACGGCGGAAGGATGCTGTACGCGCTGCTGTTCACCCGCTTCGGCCGGGAACGCGCCGCGGAGCTGGGCATACGGATCGGGCGTGGCGTCGCAGCGGCGCTGACAGGTCTGGCGGCCTGTTCGGCGTTCTTCCCCGGGCGTCTGAACCTGTCGCCCATGTTCGCCGCCGTGTTTATCCTGGCTTCAGCCAGGGATGAGCGCGAGGCGCTTGGCGGCATAAGGCTCAACACAGTGCTGAGTGAGCTGCGCCCGCTGACGCGTCCCACCCCCGCCCGCATCGTGGCGGTGAACAGCGCGTGCGATTTGCAGAGCGCGCTGCGCGCCGCACGCCCTGACGCGCTGACCCTGTACGCCGTATATGAAGAAAGCCGCCTGACCGGCTTTACGGATGATAGACAGCTGTTGGAGACCATGGTCAGCCAGGGGGTGCGGGCCCCGGTTTCAAAGGCCGTATAAAAGGGATTCGGACGCGCGTCCGAATCCCTTTATCTCACATGCAGACGCCTACAGCGCGTCCACCTCCTCCTGGCTCATCATCTTCACATCGTGCATCTGAAACAGCTTCGCGGCCTTTTCGCCGTCGGACAGGCGCAGGATCATGTGCGCTTCGCCGCTGGAGGAGGCGCGCAGGAAGGAATACATGTATTCCACGGAAAGCCCCGCCTTTTCGATCAGGCTCAGCAGCTCGCAAAGCCCCAGCGGCCGGTCGGCCACCTCCGCGCAGATCACATGGTTCACCTTGGCGGTATAGCCGTTGTCCCGCAGCAGCAGCAGTCCGGAATCCGTATGGGCGCTGTCCACGATAATGCGGATGATGCCAAAATTCTGGGTATCGGCCACGGACAGGGCCAGCAGATCGATGCCGCCCTTGCCCAGCAGCTCCGTCATTTCCCGCAGCGCGCCGGGTTTGTTCTCAAGAAAAATGGAAATCTGCTTGATAAACATCGTCCCTGCCTCCTCAATGCAATTTGCGGTTGTCGATCACGCGCTTGGCCTTGCCCTCGCTGCGCGGTATGGATTTTGGCGCGACCAGCTTCACCTTGGAGGCGATGCCCACCACGGATTTGATCTGGTCGGTGATGTACTTGCGCACGTTTTCGATGTGGGAAACGGTGTCGCCGAACATGTCCTCGGTCATCTCCACCTGCACCTCCAGGGTATCGGAGGAGTTCACGCGGTCCACGATCAGCATATAGTGGGGCGCGACGCCGTCAGCACGCACCAGCACGGATTCGATCTGACTGGGGAACACGTTCACGCCGCGGATGACCAGCATGTCATCCGTGCGGCCCGTGATTCTGCCCATGCGGGCCAGCGTGCGGCCACATTCGCACTTTTCATCGGTGAGGGTGCAGATATCATGCGTGCGGTAGCGCAGCATGGGCATACCGGTCTTGGTGATGGTCGTGAACACCAGCTCGCCCGGCGTGCCGTAGGGCAGCTGCTCTCCGGTGGCGGGGTTGATGATTTCGGCGATGACATGGTCCTCGTTGATGTGCATACCGTGCTTTTCCAGACACTCGAAGGCCACGCCGGGGCCCGCGATCTCGGTCAGGCCGTAGATATCGCAGGCATCGATGCCCAGCAGCTCCTCGATCCGCACCCGCATCTCCTCCGTCCATGGCTCCGCGCCAAAGCAGCCGGCCTTGAGCTTCAGATCCACGTTGGGGTCCAATCCCATCTCCCGGATGGTCTCGCCCAGATAGGTGGCATAGGAGGGCGTGCAGCAAAGCAACGTCGCGCCCAGATCCCGCATCATCATGATCTGGCGCTGGGTATTGCCGCTGGACATGGGAACGACCATCGCGCCGATCTTATTCGCGCCCTGATAGCCGCCGAAGCCGCCGGTGAACAGGCCCAGGCCATAGGAGACCTGCACGATGTCCTCCGATGTGCAGCCAGCAGCGGTCAGCGTGCGGGCCATCATTTCGCTCCATACATCCACGTCGTTGGCGGTATAGCCGGAGACGATGGGCTTGCCGGTGGTGCCGGAGGAGCCGTGGATGCGCACGATCTCGCTCTTCGGCGAGGCCAGCAGGTCAAAGGGATAGTAGTCCCTCAAATCGGTCTTTTCCATGAAAGGAAGATACTTTAGATCCTCCACCCCGCGGATATCCTCGGGCTTGACGCCGGCCTCGTCCATGCGCGCGCGGTAGACCGCCACGTTTTCGTATTCCCGCTTGACCGTCGCCGCAAGGCGCTCACCCTGCAACTTGTGAAGCTCGTCCCGGCTGATGCACTCCATGGCGGGATTGTAGATTCTGTGTTCTCTCTGGCCCATTTCCATCATACCCTTTCGATCGTAGCATTGAGCAAAATCAGTGTATCACGATTATCACAGCAATTCCATATGTTTTATGTTAAAGTGTCACCATGATATCCCGTTAACGGCCCACCTGCTCGGCGACCAGCTGCTTCGCGCCGTAGATCTCCCGCAGCTTCGGCTTTTCGATCTTGCCGGTGGGGTTGCGCGGCACATCGGCGAAGATGATCCTGCGGGGGCGCTTATAGCGGGGCAGCGACTGGCAATACTCGTTGATATCCTCCTCGGTGGCCGTGGCGCCGGGCTTCAGTTCGATGATGGCCGCGGCGATTTCGCCCAGGCGCGGGTGCGGCAGGCCGATGACCGCCACGTCCTTGATGGCGTCGTTGGCGCGCAGGAAGTCCTCAATCTGTACCGGGTACAGGTTTTCGCCGCCGGTGATGATGACGTCCTTCTTGCGGTCCACCAGGTAGATAAAGCCGTCCTCGTCGCGCATGGCCATGTCGCCGGTCCACAGCCAGCCGTCGTGCAACACCTCGGCGGTGGCCTTCGGGTCCTTGTAATAGCAGGTCATGACGCCGGGGCCCTTCACCGCCAGCTCGCCCACCTCGCCCTGCTTTACATCGTTGCCCTGCTCGTCGATGATGCGCGTCTGCCAGCCGTAGCCGGGGATGCCGATGGCGCCCACCTTGTCGATATTCTCCACGCCCAGATGCACGCAGCCGGGGCCGATGGATTCTGACAGGCCGTAGTTGGTGTCATACTGATGATTTGGGAAGCGCTCCTTCCAGCGCTTGATGAGGCTGCGTGGCACGGGCTGGGCGCCGATGTGCATGAGCCGCCAGGCGGACAGATCGTATTGGTTAAGATCAATTTCCCCCCGGTCGATGGCGTCCAGAATATCCTGGGCCCAGGGCACCAGCAGCCAGACGATGCTGCACTTTTCCTCCGCGGCGGTCTTGATGATGGTCAGGGGCTTGACGCCCTTGAGCAGCACCGCGCGACCGCCCACCAGGAACGATCCGAACCAGTGCATTTTCGCGCCCGTGTGGTACAGCGGCGGGATGCACAAAAACACGTCCTTATGGGTCTGGCCGTGATGCTTCTGCTCCGTGCGGCAGGCGTGCATCAGGCTCTCATGGTTGTGCAAAATCGCCTTGGGAAAGCCCGTCGTACCTGAGGAAAAGTAGATGGCCGCGTCGTCCTCGTCCTCCAGGTCGGTATTGGGCGAGGCGCTGGACTGGTTCGCCGCCAGGTGCAAATAGTTTTCCGCGAAGGTCGGGCAGTTGTCGCCCACGTAGAACAGCAGCTTCACACGGGGCATCCTGTCGATGCTCTCCTCCACGCGGCCAATGAATTCCGGCCCGAAGAACAGCGCGTCCACGTCCGCCAGCTTCGCGCAGTACTGAATCTCGTCCGCGGAATAGCGGTAGTTCATGGGCACCACCAGCGCCCCTGTCTTGAGGATGCCGAAATAGATGGGCAGCCACTCCAGGCAGTTCATCAGCAGTATGGCCACCTTGTCGCCCTTTTTGATGCCCCGGCTCATGAGCAGATTGGCGCAGCGGTTTGCCTTTTCGTCAAATACGCTCCAGGTGATTTCCCGGCGGAACTCCTCGGAAGAGCCGCGCTCGATCAATTCATATTCCTTCCAGGTCACTCTGCGATCCTCGCGGATCTCGGGGTTGATCTCCACCAGCGCAATCTCAGGACCGTACTTGCGCGCGTTTTTTTCCAGAATCTCGGTAATTGGCATGTTCATCGGCCTCCAGTTTTGTAAAATAAAACCCGTCCCCTGCAAAGCGCAGAGGACGGGCCGTAAACCCGTGGTACCACCTCTATTTGACGCCTTCCGGCGTCCTCACGAAGCGGCGAACGCCGCCTCCGCGCGTTATCGGGCGCGCCCGTCGCAGCCTACAAGACCCTCCGGCCCTTCGGTGCGCCGCTCCGGAACGTATTCGGCACCTTCGCGCAACCGCCTTTCACCCGCCGGCGGCTCTCTGATGCGTGGAGAGGGTGTCTACTTGCTTCCTTCATTGCGTTAATAGAATTATAACCTTTATAGGCGACAATCGCAAGTTAAAGTTGCGTTGCGGCCGCGTTCACTCCCCGGACCCGAAATGCTCGTCGTTGCCGCCGTCCTGCCAGAGGCGCTCAATGTTGTAATACTGGCGCTCCTCGGGGTGGAAGATATGTACGATGACATGGGCATAGTCCAGCACGATCCAGCGCGCGCCGTTCTTGCCCTCCTTGCGGCGGGGCTCGATGCCCTGCTCGGCCAGATGCTCCTCCAGGTCCTCCGCCAGCGTGTGTACGAACTGCACATTGCGCCCGCTGGCGACCACGAAAAAGTCCGTGATGGAGGTCAGATGGCCCCCCTCCAAAATCTGTATGTCGGGCGCCCCCTTGTTGTCCAGTATCCCGGCGATTTGATTCGCCAACGCCTTGGATTCGATCATGCTTCGCGCCTCCTTTGATATGATGTCGTGCGTTTGTCTTACGAATAATTCTCCAGCAGTCTGAGGGTTCGCGGGTGGATTTGCTGCTCCCCCTCCTTCAGGTGAGCGTTCGTCAGCTCCGCGCAGCATACCATGGCTTTCCAGATATCCCGCTCGGCCAGCCTGCGCGCCTTTTCCAACCCCGGGAACATCTGCCGCCCGGGCTCTATGAAATCCGCCACGTAGATCAGCGCGTCCATGGCCGACATGTGCGCGTCGCCCACGGTGTGCTTGCGGATGGCGCTGAGAATCGAAGCGTCCCGCACGCCGTATTTGTCCCGGGCCACGATCATGCCCGCGGGAGCGTGCAGAATCGCCCGGGTCTCCAGCTCCGCCGCGTCCAGGTCCGGCAGGTCCTGCGTGACCAGCGCGCGCATTTCATCCAGTGGCATGGACTTTGCGCAATCGTGCAAGAGCCCCGCCAGCCGCGCCCGCATGGGGTCCACGCCGCACATGGGCGCAAGCCTCTCGGCGGTGGCGGCAACGCCCAGCGTGTGAGTAAAGCGGTGAAAGGTCAGCGTCCGGCGCAGCATATCCAAAATCTGCGGTTCCGCGTAGCGGCACAGGTAGAGGCCGTTTTCGCGGATGTAGTCGGCCACCGGCCCGGGCACGAGGTTGCCGATATCCGTGCCCTCCGCCACCTTCTGCCTGATCTGCGTGGAGGAGATCGCCGGACCGGTGACGGGCAGTATGTCCACCCGAGTGCCATAGCAGGCGGAAATGGCCTTCGCCCGCAGCCGTGCAAGCTCAAGGTCGCAGCCGGGGCGGCTTACGGCAGCGAAATCACACAGCCGCGCCACGCGCGTAAACTCCCGCCAGGTATCCAGCGTGTTCAGGGTATCCGCGCCGACGATGTACGTCCACGCCACCTCCGGCGATTCCACGGAGAGCGCCGTGAGCGTATCCACCGTGTAGGTCGGGCCGTTGCGCCGGACCTCCACATCGCTGGCATACAGCCCGCCGTGCCCCAGGGCCGCCAGCTCCACCATTCTAAGGCGGTGCCGCTTATCGGCAATGTCCATCTTGTGGGGCGGGTTTCCCGAGGGCAACAGCGCCACCCGGTCCAGCCCCAGCACCTCCATCGCCGAAAGCGCGATTTCGATGTGTCCGTTGTGGATCGGGTCAAGGGTGCCCCCCAGGATACCTATTTTCATGTGTGCCCTCCGTCGTTCGCAGGATTTGATAATCAATTATAGCACATAATATCTTAACAATCTACCCCTGAAAGGAATTTTTATGGCAACAAAATGAGATTCTGCGACCCCGCCGCCCGCAGCCGGCACAGATATCCCCCGCCGCTGCGGTCAGGACGCGAAAGGGTTGGATGTTTCATAATACCCTGTACTCATGTTCATTCATCATACATGTTCATTCATCATACATTTTCTTTATCTATGCTTCATCAGGCCTATCACACAATCGGCCTTTCCGCAACGAAAAAGCGCGGCAGGCAGGGAACCGTTCCCCGCCTGCCGTCGCCTGGTCTGTCACCTCATATTTTGCCAATCGAAAGCCGCCGCCGCGGCGCATCTGATTGGCCGCAAAAGGCTTCTAATTTCAATCCGCGTATCCGTCCGCGGCGGCGCTGAGGTTATAGGCCCCGTCGCCTACGTCCGTGACGGTGAAATACAGCGTCTCGTCCTCATGGGTGAGGGTGAGCCGGCAGACGCCGCCCTCGAAGCGGTCGGTGATATCCACCGCCTGGTCGTACCAGTAGAGCATCACGCGGCCATCCTCGGTGGTCTCCACCTGCTCCACCTCCGCGCTCGAGAGGTGTTCGAGGTATTCGTCCATCGTCAGCGCGCGCTCGGTGCCGTCACGTTCAATTGCCACGCCGCCGCCCATCATCTGCCGCTCCTCGCCGTTTTCATCCGTCCAGGTGACGACATAGCTGGCGGGCGCGGGGCTGCCCTCTTCCCCGGCTTCCGAATTGTATTCCACGTCGCCGCCGTCCTCCCCGGTGTAAAACTCCACCCGCGCATCCGTGGGCTGGCCGTGTATCCACAGCGTGATGAGCTTGCGCAGCCCGCCCAGGTCCGCGGCATAGGCCGCCGTGAGGGAGCCCACCAGCAGCACCGCCACCATCACGGCCACCGCCGCCCTGCGGGAAAGGGAAAACCTTGTATGCTGTCTGTTCATATTCATGTTCACTGCCTCCAGCCAATCCTTATTGTCGGCACGGATCGCCTGAAACGCCCGCCTGTACCTTTCACGGTTCTTCATCGTCCCACTCCTCCGTCAATGTTCTCCGAAGCTGCTGCCTTCCCCGGCTGAGCCGGCTCTTCACCGCGCCCTCGCTGAGATTCAAAAGACCGGCAAGCTCCCGTATGGAATAATCCTCATAGTAAAACAGGTGTATGACGATGCGATAGCGCTCCGGCAGGCGCAGCACCGCGTCCAACAGGTCCCGGTCCGCCGCGTCCTCAAAGGTGAGCGCGTCGATGTAGTCCTCCAGGCTGCGGCGGTTTCGCCGCCAGAAGCAGACCGTGGCGTTTTTGGCCTTGTTCACCGCCACGCGGATCAGCCACGCGCGGATGTGTTCGTCCGTTTCAAACTGCTTGTCGCTCCTGAAATATGACAGGAGCGTCTCCTGAACCACATCCTCCGCATCCTGGGGGCTCCGGCAGACGGCGAAGGCCGCCCGATACAGGCTCTGCGCGTATCGCTCCGCCAGAAAGGAAACAGGTCGTCTCATTTGCTCACATGCCTTTCGTTGAAGGTCCCTTCACCTATAATACAATTCAAACTTTGAAAAGGTTGCAAGCGGATGTTGAATTTATACAAAGTTGATTGAAGGGGCGCCTGGAAAGCATTATAATGTATATTAGTGAGGTGTTTCATATGTACATCGCGTCCGATTGGAAGGACTATGAGGTGATCGACACCGGCGACGGCGAAAAGCTGGAGCGCTGGGACGGCGTGATTCTGCGCCGCCCCGATCCCCAGGCCATCTGGCCGAAGCAGAGCCCCGCGCTGTGGGAAAAGGCCGACGCCTGGTACCATCGATCCCAGAAGGGCGGCGGCGAATGGGAGTTCTTCAAAAAGCTGCCGGAGCGCTGGACGGTGGATTACGGCGCGCTGAAATTCTATGTGCGGCCCACGGGCTTCAAGCACACGGGCCTCTTCCCGGAGCAGGCCGTGAACTGGGACTGGATGGCGGGGCTGATCCGCGCCGCCGGGCGCCCCGTCCGGGTGCTGAACCTGTTCGGCTACACCGGCGGGGCGACCTGCGCCTGCGCCGCGGCAGGGGCAAAGGTGACCCATGTGGACGCCGCCAAGGGCATGGTGCAGTGGGCCGGTGAGAACCGCAGGCTGTGCGAAATCGATGAGACGCGCGTGCGCTGGATCGTGGACGACGCGCTGAAATTCGTGCAGCGGGAGGCGCGGCGCGGCAATGTTTACGAGGGCATACTGATGGACCCGCCCAGCTATGGCCGCGGCCCGGGCGGCGAGGTCTGGAAGCTGGAAAACGAGCTGTACGGCCTGGTGGAGGCCTGCGAAAAGGTGCTGGCCAAGGACGCGCTGTTCATGCTCATCAACAGCTATACCACGGGGCTCCAGCCCGCGGTTCTGAACAACATGCTGACCATGACCGTCGCCCGCACCCGGGGCGGCCGCGTCAGCGCCGATGAGATCGTGCTGCCCGTGACCGAGGGCGGCGTGCTGCCCTGCGGGGCCAGCGGGCGCTGGGAAAGGGAATGACCGAATGGCCAGCGCCAAAGAACATGCCATGAAGGGATGCCCATGAACCACAAGACCCTGCCCTGCGGCTACCGCTTCGCGCAAAGCATTGACTTTATGCGCAACAAGAGCCAAATCAAGGCCATGCTGATCCTTTCCGTCGCGCTGATCGTCGCGCCCGTCGTCATCGGCCTGATCGCCGTGCCCATTGGGCCCTCCTGGCAATTGATGGCCTCTCGCTGGTGGGCGTGGCCTGCGCTGGGGGCGGCGCTGATTGCCTATATTCCACTGCACGAATTGACCCACGGCGCCGTCATGCTGGCGCTGTCCGGGGTGATGCCCTCCTTCGGGCTCAAGCTGCCCTACGCCTACGCGGGCAGCACGGTGTGGTTTGACAAAAAATCCCACATCCTGACGGCTCTGGCCCCGGTGGCGGTGTGGGGCGCGCTTCTGCAAATCATGATCGCACGCCTCCCCGCGGCCTGGTTCTGGCCGCTGTGGATCGTGCAGATTTCCAACCTCTCCGGCTCCGCGGGCGATATTTACACCGCCTGGTACCTGGCGCGGATGAAGGGCGATTTGCTGATCCAGGACACCGGCGTGCGTATGAGCATCGCAAAGAGAATACGGACAGAGGAAGAATCCCTATGATACTGTTGACGCTGCAAAACGTAAACAAGTCCTTCGTGATGAACGAGGTATTAAAGGATGTGAGCCTGACGCTGCAGGCCGGCTCCCGCATGGGGCTGGTAGGCGTGAACGGAAGCGGAAAATCCACGCTGTTCAAGCTGATCTGCGGCGAAATGGAGCCGGACTCCGGCACGATTTCTCTGCTGCGCGGCACCAGCGTGGGCGTGCTGACCCAGGACGCGGATATCCAGAGCGACCTGACCATCCAGCAGGAGCTGGAACGGGTCTTCGAGCCGGTGCGCCAGATGGAGGCGCGGCTGCGGGCCATGGAGGCCGAAATGGCCGAAAAGCACGACGATCCCCAGGCCTTTGAGCAGCTCTCCCGGGCCTATACGCGATTGACGGACCGCTTCGAGGACGCGGGCGGCTATGCGTGGCCCAGCCGTATACAGGGCGTGCTGGCCGGTCTCGGCTTCGCCCGCGGCCGGGAGACCCAGCCCGCGAGCCTGCTCTCCGGCGGTGAAAAGACGCGACTGTGCCTGGCGCGGCTGCTCCTGACCCAGCCGGACCTGCTGATGCTGGACGAGCCCACCAACCACCTGGACCTGGCCTCCACCCAATGGCTGGAGGAGACGCTCAAGAAGTACCGCGGCACAGTGCTGGTCATCAGCCACGACCGCTACTTCCTGAACTCAGTGTGCGATTGCATGGCGGAGCTGTCCATGAAGCGGCTGACCCAGTACAGCGGCAATTACGACCGCTTCGCTGTGCAGCGCCAAGCGAATCTGGAACGGCAGTTAAAGGAATACAAGCTGCAACAGGCGGAGATCGCCCGGCAGGAGGCCATCATCGCCCGCTATCGCATGTACAACCGGGAAAAGTCAATAAAGCTGGCGGAGAGCCGGGAAAAGCGGTTGGAGAAGCTGGAGCGCGTGGAAAAACCCATGAGTGAGCAGAAGGTGCGCTTCAACTTCACCGCCCGTCGCCGCACGGGCGACGATGTGCTGCGGGTGAAGGACCTGTCCAAGGGCTTCGAGGGCCGCACGCTGTTTGAGCATCTGAACCTGCACCTGCGCGCCGGGGACCGCGTGGCCATCATCGGCCCCAACGGCGTGGGCAAATCCACGCTGCTCAACATCATCGTGGGCCAGCTTGCCCCGGATTGCGGCACGGTGGAGTTCGGCAGCAACGTGGATCTGGGCTACTACGACCAGCAGCAGGCGCGACTGCACCCGGAAAAGGATGTTTTAAACGAGCTTTGGGACGATTTCCCGCGCCTGGAGATGGACCGCATACGCGGCGTTCTGGCGCTGTTCCTGCTCACGGGGGACGATGTTTTCCAGACCGTAGGCACCCTCTCCGGCGGTGAGCGCGGACGCGTGGCCCTGGCCAAGCTGATGCTGCGCCAGGACAACCTGCTTCTGCTGGACGAGCCCACCAACCACCTGGACATGGACAGCCGCGAGGTGCTGGAGGGCGCGCTGGAGGATTTTGAGGGCACGATCCTGACCGTTAGCCACGACCGCTATTTCATCAACAAGGTCGCCACCAAGGTGATTGAAATGAGCAGCGAGGGCGCGGTGGAGTACATTGGCAATTACGACGACTATCTTGAAAAGAAGCGCATACAGGAGGCCGGAGAGGAGGAGGCTGCCCTGGGCGGGCTGACGCGAACCCAGCAGGACAAGGAAAAGCGCCGCCAGAGGCTTTTGAAGGAATCCACGAAGGCCCTTCAAGCCAGGCTCAGGCAAGCCGAGGCGGATATCCACGCTTTGGAGCAACAGATTTCCGACCTTGAGAGCCAGATGGGCCGGCCGGAGGTCTATTCCGATCCCGTGGAATCCGCGCGGGTCGCCCGCCAGCACCGCGAGGCGCACGAACAGCTGGACGCGCTGTATGCGCTTTGGGAGGAATTGATGGAAGCCGCCGGGGAAAGCGGCGCATAACGGCGATGATCGCAGAATGATTGTCGGCGCCAGCCTGCGGATGTCGCCGACCCGGAAAACGTTCCGTTTTCCTAATCATGTACAAATCCAAGGAAGGGGGGCGTCCCACGATCGGGACGGCCCCTTCAGCATCTTGACAAAGACAACAGACTGTCACGCGGAAGCGCATCAGCCGCACACCCGGCGCACCGCGTCCAGCCAGCCGGCGTACTTTTCATCCCTGATCTCCCGGGCCAGCTTCGGCGTATATTCGGCGCGCTTCAGCGCGCGGAACACATCGTCGCCGTACAGGCCAACGGCGCGCCCCGCCGCGTAGGCCGCGCCGATGCCGGAAAGCTCCTCGGCATCGGGCACCCGCACGGGGATGCCCAGCAGATCGCTCTGGAACTGCATAAGGCAGGCGTTCCGGGTCGGGCCGCCGTCGACCCGCAATTCATCGATGGGCACGCCCGCGCTGCCGCCCATCGCCCGCACGATATCCGTGATCTGATAGGCAATGCAGTCCAGCGCCGCGCGCACAACCTCGTTTTTTCCCGTGGTTCGGCTCATGCCCACGATGGCCGCCCGGGCCTCGCTGTTCCAATAGGGCGCACCCAGGCCGGAAAAGGCCGGAACCAGATAGCAGCGGTCGCCGGGATTGGCCGCCCGCGCCAGCGCCTCCACCTCGTCCGGGGAATCGATGAGCTTCAAATCGTCCCTGAGCCAGCTGATCACCGCGCCGGTATAGTTGATGTTGCCCTCCAGCACATAGCTGACCCTGCCGTCGATCCTCCAGGCCAGGGAGGTAACCACGCCGCTGTCGCTGATGACGGGCCTCTCCCCTATGTTCATCATGATGGACGAGCCCGTGCCATACGTGGCCTTGGTCATGCCCGGCGAAAGGCATCCCTGCCCGAACAGCGCGCCGTGGCTGTCCCCCAGCACGGCGCGGATGGGAATGGGCGCATCCAGCCAGCCGCCCAGGTCCGTTTCGCCGAAATCGCCGTCTGAATCGGTGACGGCAGCCATGCAGGATGGGTCGATGCCAAACAGCGCCAGCAGCTCCTCGTCCCATTTCAGATCGTGAAGGTTGAACAGCTGCGTGCGGGAGGCGTTGGAGTAGTCCGTCTGATGGCGCCGTCCGCCGGTCAGCCTGTATACCAGCCAGCTGTCCACGGTGCCCACGCAGATTTCACCCCGCCGCGCGCGCCGGACGACGCCCTCCACGTTATCCATGATCCATTTCAGCTTCGCCGCCGGGAAGTACGGCGAAAGCCGCAGGCCGGTCTTTTGCCGCACCGGCTCCGCCCAGTTCTGCGCCTCAAGCGCCTCGCAGATGGCGGCGGCGCGGGCGCACTGCCACACGATGGCGTTGCAAACGCTTTTGCCCGTGGCACGCTCCCAGCAGACGGAGGTCTCCCGCTGGTTGCTGATGCCCAGCGCCGCGATTTCCGCCCTGTCCACGCCCGCTTTTTCCACCACCGCCCGTGCAACGGCCAGCGTGTTATCGTAGATTTCCTCCGGGTCATGCTCCACCCAGCCCAGGTCGTTTACGATCTGGCGGTGGGGACGGTCCGCGCGGCTCAGCAGCGCGCCGCCCGCGTCGAACAGCAGCGCCTTGGTGCCCTGGGTGGACTGATCGATGCTCAATATATACTTACGCATGGCACATCTCCGTTTCATATGTGCGAGGGTTTGCCGACAAAACGGCTCCCACGCGCTGGCGTCCTTCCGCCACCCGCTTATCCCTGCCGCCTGTCCTTACAGCTTCTGCCTCACGGCCCTTGCGATCCCCTCGGCGTTCAAGCCGTAGTAATCAAAGACCTCTTTGGAGGTGCCGGTGACGACCGGCGCGTCCGGCAGGGAGAGGTTCACGACCCGCTTGGGGTCGTTGGCGCCGATCACCTGCGCCACCATGCTGCCCAGGCCGCCGAAGGGAGAGTGTTCCTCCACCGTCGCCACCAGCCGCTTGCCCGCCGCGCAGGAGAGCAGGCCCTCGGCGTCCAGGGGCTTGACGCAGTACATGTCAAGCACCGCCGCGGATATGCCCTCCGCCTTCAAAAGCGCCGCGGCGTCCTTTGCCGGGCGGACCATTTCGCCGCAGGCCACGATCAGCGCGTCCGTGCCCTCGCAGACGACGGTCGCCCTGTCCATCTCAAAGGGACAGCTTGCTTGCGAATAGGTGTCCTCCACGGCGTTGCGGCCCGTGCGGATATAGGCGGGCTTTTCGTCCGCAAGCAGCGCCTCGAACAGGCGGCGGGTCTGGAACCGGTCGCTGGGCAGGTACACCCGCATACCGGGGATGGCCGCCATGGCCGCAATATCCTGGGCGGAGTGATGGCTCATGCCCAGCGCGCCGTAGCTGACGCCGCCGGAGATGCCAATGAGCTTCACATTGGTGCCCGAATAGGCGCAATCCACCTTCACCTGCTCATAGGAACGGGTGGACAGGAAGCTTGCGGGAGAGGCCGCGTAGACCTTCTTGCCCATCTTCGCCAGCCCTGCCGAGATGCCCACAAGGTCCTGCTCGGCGATGCCGACCTCCACAAACTGCTCCGGGAACGCCTTTGCAAAGGGCGCAAGGGACGCGCTGCCCCGGGAATCGCTGCAAAGCACCACGATATCCCGGTCCGCCTTCGCGCGCTCCATCAGCACCTCGCAGATGATCTGGCGGTTGGTGATCGTATTCATTCCCTCGCCCCCCTTTCGCCGCATCCGCCGGGCACTTCCGCCTGCCGGCTCAGCGCCGCCTCGCGGGCCTTCAAATCAGCCATGATCTGCCCGTATTCCTCCATGCTTGGCACGTGATGGTGCCAATCTGCCTTGTTTTCCATGACCGCGGAGCCTTTGCCCTTGGTGGTGTTGGCCACGATCAGCGTCGGCTTGCCCGACGTGCGCTTTGCCGCGTCGAAGGCGGCGCACAGCGCGTCCACATCGTTGCCGTCCACGCTCAATACCCCCCAGCCGAAGGCGGCAAAGCGTGCCTCCACCGAATCTTGGTGCATGACTTCCTCGGTGGAGCCGCTGATTTGCAGCCGGTTGCGGTCCACCACGGCGCACAGATTGTCCAGGCGGTACTGCGTGGCGCTCATCGCGCCCTCCCAGACGCTGCCCTCAGCCAGCTCCCCGTCGCCCATGACCACATAGGTACGCGAGGAACGCCCGTCCATCCGCTGGGCCAGCGCCATGCCGATGGCCACCGGCAGGCCGTGGCCCAGGGAGCCGGAGTTCATCTCGATGCCCGGCAGCTTGTTGTTGGGATGGCCGATAAAGGGGCTCGCGAACCGGGAGTATTCGCCGATGACCTTTTCAATCGGGAAAAAGCCCTTTTCCGCCAGCACCGCGTAGAGCGCCTCCACGCAATGGCCCTTGCTCATGACGAACATGTCCCGGTTCGGATCGTCCCGGTTTTCCGGGGATATGTTCATGGCATGAAAATACAGGGCCACCAGTATCTCCATCACGCTCATATCCCCGCCGATGTGTCCCGCCCTTCCGGCCATGATGATTTCAACCACATTCTGCCGAAGCCTGTAGGACAGCGCTTTCAGATTTTGCATATGGCTTTCCTTTCTGACGCCCCCTCGCGCTGCGGGCGACGCATACAGCTTGAAGCCCTCCTGCCGGCGCGGCGCGTCCGATATATCTTTTCAGGAATGAATTCGACGTGGAACGGCCAAATTCCTGCGCAACCCTGCCCGCAAATTTCAAAGCTTCGTCGGCTTGATCGCACCTTCGGAACGTGCTATACTGGGTGCAGAGCTATGACGCGCGCGCCATAGCCCGATAACGAAAGGTGGCCTGCACTTGGAACGCATCCTGAACCCAAAGCCGGTCCTGCCCGCAGACAGGCAGATCTTTCCCAACCGGGCGCTGAAGGCCATGATCGTGCCGCTGCTGATTGAGCAGCTGCTTCAGCTCGTGGTGGGCATCGCGGACACGCTGATGGTCAGCTACGCGGGCGAAGCCACGGTTTCCGGTGTGTCCCTGGTCACGATGATCTACACCGTATTCATCTATCTGTTCACCGCGTCGGCCACCGGCGCGGCGGTGATCGTTTCCCAATACATCGGACGCGGTGATCGCGGCAGCGCAAACCTGGCTGCCTCCCAGGGCTTCCACATCGCAGGGCTTGTTTCGCTGGCGTGCATGGCGGCGGCGCTGCTGCTGGGAAACGCCGCGCTGGCTCTGCTTTACGCCAGGGTGGACGGCGCGGTCATGTCCGCCTGCCGCACCTATCTGCGCATCGTGGCGCTGTCCTTCCCCGCCAATGCCGTCTACAACGCTGGGGCCGCGCTCTACCGCTCCATGGGCCGGACGCGGACGACCATGGTCGTATCCGGCCTTATGAACCTGATCAACGTCATCGGAAACGCCATCGGCGTGTTTGTACTGAAGGCGGGCGCTGCGGGCGTAGCCTGGCCCACCACGATTTCCTGGTTCTTCGCAGCCGTCGTCATGACAGCGCTGTGCCTGAACGAAAGGAACCAGGTCTTTGTCAATCCCCGGGATATGCTGCGCCCGGACCGAGAGATGGCACGGCGCATACTGCGCGTTGCCGCGCCCAACGCGGCGGAGCAGGTGCTGTTTCAGCTGGCCAAGGTGGCGCTGGGCTCCCTGATCGCCACCTTCGGCACCTCGCAAATCGCCGCGAACGGCATCGGGCAGACGCTATGGTCCCTGGCCGCCTGTATGTGTACATCCATGAGCCCGGTTTTCATCACCGTGGTGGGACAGTGCATGGGCGCGGGCGACGTGGACGCCGCCGCCTGGTATATGCGCAAGCTCACGCGGCTGTCGCTGGCGCTGTCGACGCTGTGGAACGCACTGGTGCTTATGCTGGTTCCAGCCATACTGCCGCTGTACGCCATCACCGGCGAGACCCGCGGCTTCATATGGACCATCGTGATCATACACAATATCTTCGCCGCGCTGGTGCAGCCCTTTGCCATGCCGCTGTCCTCCGGGCTGCGGGCCGCGGGCGACGTGCAGTTCAGCCTGTGGTCGTCACTGCTGTGTACGGTGGTTTTGAGAACCGCGCTGTCCTTCGCCCTGGGCCTGTGGCTGAATATGGGGATCGTCGGCATCGCCTGGGCCATGGTGCTGGACTGGTGCCTGAAGGCCGCGCTGGATATTTGGCGCTTTCTCGGCGGCCAGTGGCGCAATAAGCGGGTCATATAGCGCTTCTGCCTGATTTTCCGTTGGCTTATTTCCCATAAGGAGGGATTGCCATGTACGACGAGAGGTTTGAAAGGGTCAAGCGCGCCGCGCTGGCCATGCAGCGCTACAATTGGGAGCAGGGCGTGGTGGCGCAGGCCTTTTTGGAGGCGGGCGACACCGAAACCGCCATACTGCTGGCGATGGAGGCCGCCCACAGGCAGGATGAGCTGGGCCGTTGCGCTGAAATCGGGCAATCCACCGCCGCCACCGACCCCTGCGCCGTGGGCGAGGCGCTGATCTTTGCCTGCGAGCAAACCGGGAATGCCGCCCTGCTCCAGGCCAGGGACCGGCTGCTCAAATGGGCGCTGACGGACGCTCCCCGCAATTCGCGGGGCATCGTCTATCACCTGATGGACGCGCCGCAGATCTGGGTCGATTCCTTCTACATGCTGCCGCCGTTCTTGGCCAGGGCGGGCCGATATGACGAGGCCATCCGCCAGCTGGAGGGCTATTGGCAGGCGCTGTACAACCCGGAAAGCGGCCTGTTGAGCCACCAGTGGGACGATGGCGCGGGGCACTTTATCCGCAGCGCCGCCTGGGGCGTCGGCAACGGCTGGGCCGCCGCCGGGATGACCCGCGTCATCGCGCTGCTGCCCGCCGCATACGAGGACGCCCGCCGCCGCCTGATCCGCCGGACGGACGCGCTCATCCGCAGGATGCTGACCTTCCAGCGGCCCGACGGCTCGTTCCATGACGTGCTGGACGACCCCGGCAGCTTTCCCGAGGTCAATTGCGGCCAGATGCTAGCCTATGCCATCTATCGCGGCGTGGGCGGCGGCTGGCTGTCCCCCGAGCTGCTCAACGCCGCCAAGCGCTGCCGCGCCGTCGCAGAGGCGTCGGTGGACGACCGCGGCTTTGTGCGCAACGTTTGCGGCGCGCCGCGCTTTGACGCGCCCGGGATCGCGCCGGAGGGCCAGGCCTTCTTCATTCTGATGGAATCGGCGCGTTCAGGCATACAGCTTCCATAGCCAGGCCGTTTGCGGGGTCAGGACGGCGCATCGTTCCAAAAGCCCCTGATAGCTTCGGAGGGAGCGTCCGTGACAAAGGGCGCCGCGGGAGCAATTTGATCGTGCGTATAATTTGACGGTTCATCCCCCGCGCGGACGAGGACAAGCATGTCCCCGGGGTGGGTGTCGAACGCGATCACGTCGCCTCCAGCAACCGCTAAGTGTGTTTTCCGCACGTCGTTGAGCCAAAGATCCGCGCCGTCCCAAGGGCTGCGCACCCGGCATTTTCCACCCCGCCTGGCTTCAATGGCGATATACGCCACCCGCCCGCCGACCAGGGACGACGACACCAGAAAGCCGTCCTTCGCCGCCAGGCGGTATTTTGCGTCCGGCCCGGACCAGGCGGGGAAAACCCTTATCACCGCATCGCCGCCCGGCGCGGGGGCAGGGCTTTGGCACAGGGCCAGCTGCAGCGCCGCGGTCCAGGTGGCGTAGCCCTCCGAGGAATAGTAATCTCCCTCGTCGCGCAGCAGGTTGGGCGTATTCGCAAATATGGAGGCCTGCGTTTTGAGCATGGCGGGCAGCTCTTCGGCGCGTCCGAGTCGGGCCGCATCAGAAAGGAACCGGCTGGAGCCGTTCTCATCCGCTTCGCCGCGCAGATACTGGCGCAGATAGCCGGGCGTGTTGAAATAGGTGTTCAACGCGATTTCCCAGGCTCCCCCGTCCAGTCCCTGGTCCCGCGTCTCCAGGTTCAATACATCGAAGCGCTCCAACAGCTTGAACTGGGGGCTCTCGATGCCATCCAGGCCGCGCACGGAGATGGCGGGCCGCCGCCCCTGGGCGAACACCACCGCGCCGTCCGCGTGTTCGGCGGCATAGCCCAGCGCGCCTTCATCGGTGCTTTTGGGATAGTCGGCCAGTTGGTCAAGGCACTCCCTCCAGCTTTCTCTCATTCCGGCATCCACGTCCAGCAGCTCTGCGGCCCGGATGGCCGCGGCGAATACGCCCCGTGCCAGAGCATGGTCATCGATCACATCCCGCGCGCCCCACAGATGCTCGTGCAGGTTGGTTCGATGGAAGTGGTATCGTCCGTCCGCTTCCTTCACGAAGCCCGGATACGTCCTGTAAAGCTCCGCAGCGCCCTTCAGAAAGGGCCAGGCGCGATTTCTGAGAAATTCCATATCGCCGCTGTAGCGCCAGTACATCCAGTAATACTCCGCGGTTTCCATCGTGGCTGTCAGCGTGTGGGTCACATATCCGGCCCGAAGCCCTTCCAGCCGCCAGTTCCAGGGCGTGAGGAAGCCGTTTCTGCGCTCCCCCATTCGCCGGACTGCCTCGTCCAGAGGCCCGTCGCCCGTCAGATAGGCCCTCAGCCCGGCGGCAATGTCCTCCGGCAGTCGCTCATATCCCAGCACGCCGACGGTTTCCCCGATAAAGATTCCCTCCGCGCCCCAAAGCTGCCGCGCGGCCTCGCGATAGCGGTCAAAGCAGGCCTCGCGCATGGTGAACATCGGCTCCAGCAGCTCGGCGTGGTTCGCGTCCAGCATGGGCTGATAGAGCGAATCCTGGTTCCAGTTCCAGTACCAGCCGCCCCAGTCCCTTCGGTCCCCGTCGCCGATCCACACACCGCCGTTGTACTTGCCGGGATAGCGCCCTCGGTTGCTCACGGCCAGCAGGTACAGGCAATAATTGCGCCGCAGTTCATATTCAGGCAGATCGGGAATATAGACCCAGGAGCTTTCCCAGAAATCGCGCCACCAGGCCAGGGATCGTTCTGATGGGTCCGCGGGGTCCAGGGCGGCCCGCACCGCCGTTTCACCGGCATCGACACAGGGCGACATATCAGCACACCCGCCGATATGGACCGTCCGCCTGCCCTGCCTGGCCTCAAGCGTCAGGCATATCCGCCGCTCGCCCAGCGCCTGCCACGTTTCCCGTCCGGCTTCGCACGCGATCGCTACCGCCGTCCGGCAGCAAAAGTCATTCTCTAAAAGCCCCGTATCGCATTTTTCTTCAAAGCGCTGCTCAAGCACGCCGCAGCCCTCCCGCGCGGACAAGGCGGAGCGGGCCGTATGTCCGCCTCGCGCCACCTCGGGCGCACGCAGCATTTCAAGCTCCACCGACAGCGGCGCGGGCGCTTTCCTTTTATCATCGATTTCAATGACGATTCGGTCCAACACCATGTCCGCGTAGACCATAAGCGTAATTTCACCGGCGCGGACCGTCAGCCTGCCACGGTACAAATCCAGCAGCTGGCGCGTTTTGTCGTCAAACACCGGCGCGCCGAAATCGATGCACACCCAGCCCAGCGCGCCGCCCTTTGCGTCCGAAACCGCCGAAGCGTCGTTGTACATGAATGCGTCGGTATGGTTCAGCTGCATCCGAAGCCGGCTCTCACCGTCCTGCCACACCGGCCCGCCGAAGCGGCCGTTGGCAATCGCAATCCCCTGCTGCCCATGAAAGATGCGTCCGTGGACATGTATCTCGCAGCGCTGCATCAGTTCTGCCGTGTCGCATGAAAACAGGGCCTTCAGGCCGTCTGTACTTGTGTCCATCTCTGATTCCCCCGTCATCGTTTTTCTCATTGTATCACAGTTGGCAAAGCCTGATCGTCATTAGAACATAACATTAATTTACCATTTCTTCTCTTTTTTTGCGTTGAATATTGACAAATGCCGCCGATTGTGTTATATTATGATTAAAGAGATGATTAATCGTTTAAGCATCATGTGACCAAGCAAAAGACCATTTGGCACAGAAACTAAGCCGCGAAGGCTTACAATAAACATCAAGGAGGTAGACCCATGAAGCGCATTGTTTCCCTGATTCTGGCGGCTTTGCTGGTGCTGACCGTGTTCTGCGGCGCGCTGGCCGAGGAAAAGGAATACGACAGAGTCACCATCACCTACACCTGCCCCCAGGTGGTTGCAGGCTACGACTACAACGCGCCCAACGGCGACGGCTACAGCAACTGGATTCTGGACAAGTTCAACATTGACTTCCAGGGCACCAACGTCAGCTGGAACGACTGGAACAGCCAGCTGATCACCTGGATCTATGCGCAGGACATGACGGACGTCGCCATTTATAACTACACCGACGGCACCGCCACCGAGGCGACCAACATCGTCAACCAGGGCCTGCTCTATCGCCTGCCCGACGATTGGAAAGAGCGCTGGCCGAACGTGGCGAAGGTCTATGATGTCACCTCGCTGGGCCCGATGCTGGACGATCTCTACGGCGGCACCTATTTCATTCCCCGCGCCCGCTTCTTCTACAACCTGCCCGGCGACCCGCTGGCCAACCACTGGTGCCTGTGGATGCGCTCCGACTGGATCGAAGCCGTGGGCAAGGAGGTCAAGAACATCTACACCATCCCCGAGGTTCTGGAGATCGCCAAGCTGATCAAGGAACAGGATCCCGGCGAGATCGGCGCGGCGCTGGCCCCCATCTCCATGACCAAGGACAATTCCGCTTCCTTCTTCCTGCGCGCCAACAGCACCTACTGGGATTCCTTCTACAAGGACGCAGACGGCGTGTACCAGTGGGGCGCTGCCAGCCCGGAGACCCTTCAGGGCTTGAAGTACTGGTATCAGGCCTACAGCGAGGGCCTGTTGGATCAGGAATTCTACCTGCTGGACTATGAGAAGGACATGGAGAAGTTCCAGACCCTGGGCACCGCGGGCATCAGCTATCTGGGCGGCCAGACGGCCGACTCTGAGAACTACCGCATCCTGTTTGAACAGCGCACCGGCCTGCCCCAGAGCGATTTCCTGATGGCGACGCTGCTGGGCGACGACGGCAATTATCACCAGAGGGACCTGATCAACTTCTGGGGCGCTGTCTGCTTCAAGCCCGACATTGAGCCGGAAGTGTTTGAGCGCTGGATGGACCTGATGGAGTTCACCGCCAGCGAGGAAGGCTATCCCGGAACCCAGATGGGCGTCAAGGGCGTCGACTGGGACTTCGGCGAGGACGGCAAGATCGTCTCCCTGGTTGAGCCCGGCACCCTGCTGGCCGGCGCCGTGGGCGAGGCGAAGTATCCCTCCCTGGGCCACGTGCTTGGCTCCGTCATTCTGTGGGACGACCTGGCCATGGACAACCCCAACATCGCCGAGAATTACCGCGAGGAATCCAAGGCGCTGTATCAGACCCGCTATGACAACTCCACGCCCGAGACCTTCGTGAAGGTCGACTGGAACCTGTGGATGAACGACAGCGAGGAGCTGCTCAGGGCCAACGGCATCGACTATCCCACCGAGTTCGCCAACATGGTCACCACCGCCACCAGCGAAGAGGACCTGGAGAACATCTACAACGAGTGGCTCGAATCCCAGATGAGCATTGTGCAGCCCGCGCTGGACGTGCTGAACGGCTGATGGCAAACTGACATTACGCATTGAATCACTGCTTACCCGGGGCGGCCTGCCGTCCCGGGTATAATAAAAGGGGATGTTGATATGACGCCAATGCCAGCGGATACGAAGCCCCGCACCCTCAGCCAACGGCTTTCCAACACCTGGAAGCGGGCTGTGGCCAACAAGGAAAAATATGTGTTGATCCTGCCGGGCATCGTCTGGTACGCGATATTTGCCTACATACCGATCTTCGGCCTGTCTTTGGCCTTTAAAAAATACGTCGCAAAGCTGGGGCTGTTCGGCAGCCCGTGGATCGGCCTGTACAATTTCAACAACGTGTTCGCCGACCCGGCGTTCTTCGCCTCGATCCTGACGACGATCAAGATCAACGTGGGCAGGCTGCTGTTCGTGTTCCCGATTCCCATATTGTTCGCGCTGATGATCAATGAGCTGCGGCTGGGCAGGTTCAAAAAGATCCTGCAATCCATCTACACGTTCCCAAACTTTCTGTCGTGGGTCATCGTGGCCAGCATCATGATCAGCATACTGGGCCAGCGCGGTCTGGTCAATTCCCTGCGCGGAGAGCTTTTCGGCGCGGAGCCGGTGGCGTTTCTGGGCAAGCCCAACTACTTTTTGCCGGTGGTCTACCTGACCGACATCTGGAAGACGGCGGGCTGGAGCGCGATCATCTATATGGCCTCCATATCCGGCATCGACGTGGAGCAATATGAGGCGGCGGAAATCGACGGCTCCACCCGATTGCAGCGGATATGGTACATCACGCTGCCGAGCATCAAATCCACCATCATGGTAATGTTTATACTGGCGGTGGGAAGGCTCATGTCCGACGGCTTCGACCAGATCTTCAACCTGAGCAATTCGGCCACGATCAAGGTCGCCGAGACGCTGGACATGTACATCTACAGGATCACCTTCAAGGGGCGCGTCGATTTCGCGTTCTCCTCCGCCGTGGCCCTGTTCAGATCGACGATCAACATGCTGCTGCTGGTGGTGGCCGACCGCGTCTCCAAGGCCGTGGGCGGCTCCGGCCTGTTGGGCTGATCAGGAGGTGAACGACATGGCATTTCCCAAGAAAAATACCGCAAATGTGCGCATCCGGGACCGGTTTGAGCTGTTGGACGCCATCCTTCTGTTCTTCCTGATCCTCATGGCGCTGGCGATCATCTTCCCGGTGGTCAACGTGCTGGCTCTGTCCTTCGCCAGTCAGAAGGAGGCGGCAGAGCGTCCGCTGATGCTTTTCCCGCTGCAGCCCAGCATCGACAACTATTTTCGCCTGTTCCAGGATCCCCGGATCCTGATCGGCTATAAGACCACGCTGTTGATCGTGCTGATCGGCGTACCGATGAACATGCTGCTGACCACCAGCTTGGCCTATGGGCTTTCCCGAACCAATTTTCCCGGCGGCAAGGTGCTGTTTTACGCGGTGCTGTTGACCATGCTTTTCAACGGTGGCATCGTGCCCATGTATCTTTTGATGCTGCACCTGAACCTCACCAAGAGCCTGCTTTCAGTGCTGCTGGCCTACGGCGTGAACACATTCTACTTTGTAATCACGCGTTCCTACATGATGTCGCTGCCGGACGCGCTGATCGAATCGGCGAAGATCGACGGCGCGACGGAATGGCGCATACTGTTCAGCGTGGTGCTGCCCCTGTCCAAGCCCATTCTGGCCACGGTGCTGCTGTTTTACGCGGTGGACCGCTGGAACGAGTGGTACAACGCCATGATCTTCCTGCGCCGCAACGATTTGATCCCGCTGCAGCTGGTGCTGCGCACCATCGTCATGGATTCCAACATCGTCAATTCCCTGTCCATCGCGGGCCCGCGCGTGCCCCGCTTCACCGAGGGCATCCAGTCCGCCACCATCATGGTCACTATGCTGCCTATCATGTGCTTCTTTCCTTTTTTGCAGAAGTACTTCGTGAAGGGCATCATGGTCGGCGCCATCAAGGCGTAGACGACAGACAGGAGCAATGCCTATGAACACGACGAGGGCCATCATAGACACAAGCCGCCCGGGGCCGCTGATCAGCCGCCACATCTACGGCCATTTTTCCGAGCATCTGGGCCGCTGCATCTACAACGGCGGCTACTGGGTGGGCGAAACATCGACCATTCCCAACGTCCGGGGCATCCGCAGCGATATCGTGGAGGCCATGCGGGCCATCCGCGTGCCCAACATCCGCTGGCCCGGCGGCTGCTTTGCGGACGACTATCACTGGCGGGACGGCGTCGGCCCGAAGGAGGCGCGCGTGCCCATCGTGAACGTCCACTGGGGCGGCACGCTGGAGAGCAACCACTTCGGCACCCATGAATTCATGGACCTGTGTGAGCAGATCGGCTGCGAGCCCTATATCTGCGGCAACGTGGGCAGCGGCACCGTGCGGGAGATGCGGGACTGGATTGAGTACCTGACCGACGACGGCCAATCCCCCATGGCGCGCCTGCGACGGCAAAACGGGCGGGAGAGGGCCTGGAAGATCAATATGTTCGGCGTGGGAAACGAAAACTGGGGCTGCGGCGGCTTCATGACCGCCGAGCAGTATGCCCAGGAATTTCGCAAATACGCCACCTATATTCGAAACTATGCCGTCATGGGCAAGGTGAACTGGTGGGAGGCGCCTGACATACTGCGCGTCGCCGGAGGCGCAAACGCCGAGGATACCGGCTGGCTGGAGGTGCTGATGAAATCCGTGCCCTCAAGCCTGATGAAGGGTGTCTCCGTACACTGCTACGTCAAGCCCGGCGAGGAATCCGACGGCGTGCGCTTTTCCGACGACAGCTGGTACCAGACCGCGGCCAACACCCTGGCCAAGGAAGCGGCCTTTGTGAAAAACATAGAGGTCATGGACCGCTACGACCCGGAAAAGAAGGTTGCCATGGTCGTGGACGAATGGGGGCTCTGGGTGGACAACGAGCCAGGCACCAATCCCGGTCATCTGTTCCAACAGAATACCCTGCGCTCAGCGCTGTGCGCCGCGCTGATGCTGCACATCTTCCATCGGCACGCGGACCGCATACGCATCGCCAACCTTGCGCAGACCATCAACGTGCTGCAATCCATCCTGCTGACCGAGGGCGACATACTCGTCAAGACCCCCACTTGGCATGTCTTTGACCTGTTCAAGGAGCATCAGGACGGCGCGTTTGTGCCCGTCGTCTGGGAAAAGGCGCCGGACGCCATCGCAAAGGGACTACCCCGCGTAGCCCTGTCCGCCTCGTTAAAGCAGGGCGCGCTGACCGTTTCCATGGTCAACCTCTCCGCAGAAGAGGAGGCTGGGGTATCCATCGGCCTGAACGCCGCAAGGCCGCTTTCCGCCGCGGGCAGAGTGCTTTTCGGCAGGCCCACGGATCACAACACCTTCGGGGACCCCTCGCGCGTTCACGCCGTGGCGCTGGAAGGAGTTGCCCTTCGGGACGGCTCGGTTGAACTCAAGCTGCCGCCCTGCGCCATCGCTTCCCTGGAAATCGCGCTCGATATGAGCGCCGGCAAAGGAGAACGATTATGAAGCTGACTTCCGAAAACGGCTATGTAATGCAATTTGAAAACGGCGGCGTGGAGGTCATCCGGGACGGTCATGTCCTGTATTTCAACCGCCGCCCGATGTACGCGCTGATCAAGACGGCGCTGTCCATCACGGAATTCTATGACGCACCCTACGATTTCGTGGAGCAGGACGGCGAACGCGTCGTTGCGCAGGGTATACTGAAATCCCCCACCGGCGCGGAGCTTGCCATGCGGGATACCTATGAGATCGCCGGGCGCGGCTTCAAGGTGTCCCGGACGACCACCGTCGCAAGGAACGTGGATGATTACGGCTTTGCCTCCAAGCTGTCCTTTGTGCTGGCGGATTCCGACGACATATTGGCTTACGATTATTTCGCCCCGGCCAACTGGTACCGCCAGAACGAATATGCCAAGCCCTACAGCATGGGCTACGACAAGGACTGCGAATACTTCTGGCGCTGCGAGGTCAACTACACACTGCCGCTGTTCGCCGCGCAGAACAGGATGACCGGCGAGGCGATCATGCTTTCCCGCTGGGCGGCGAACGTCACCATGCGCGACAGAAATTTCGTGCAGTCCGAACACATCGTTGACCGCAAATTCACCATCGGCGCCATCGGCTTCAGCAAGCCTGAGAGCAGGACCCTGAACTACCTGTATTACGGCTATCCGCTGCGCAAAAGCATCCCCACAGCGCGCCAGGGGCTGACCGTTGATTACGTATATCCGGGCACAGATGGCGAGCTTCCCCGCACGGACAGGGGCTACAACGTGGACTACATGATGCGCACCAAGACCATGACCCGCGTCTACCACCCGATGGAGGAGGGCTTTGCCCACACCTTCGCCATTGCCGTGGATTTTGCGCGCTTCGACGGCTATTATCCGATGATGCGCGCCGCCTGGCGCTCGGTCTACGCGCGGATGGCGGACCCCATCTTCCCCGTGGACCATGAGAGGCACTATCGGCTGAGCATGGAATCCCTTTCGAACCTGACCCGGCAATACGGCGATTCCTGGGGGCTGCCCTTCTCCTGCCAGCTGCCTCAGCTGGACGTATCCAGCGTGTCCTTCCAATTCGGCTTCGTGGGACAGCAGCCTGGCATCGGCTACCAGCTGATCCGCTACGGGGACATGTACCAGCGGCCCGAGGCGTATCAAAAGGGGTTGAACATCGTGGATTTCTGGGTCCGAACGGCCATGACCCCCTTCGGCGCGCCCCAGAACTGCTACAACCCCACGATTTCAGGCTTTGAACCAATGCCCTTCTGGACGCGGATGATCGCCGACGGGCTTGAAAACATACTGGACGCCTATGTATACATGAAGAAAAAGGGCGAGGAACGGGCCGAGTGGCTGGCCTTCTGCGCAAAGGCCGCGGACAGGTTTGTGCGCATACAGAATGAGGACGGCAGCTGGTTCCGGGCCTATAACACCGAGGATGATTCCATGCGCATGGATTCCAAGGCCAATACCATCAGCGTGGTGCGGTTCCTGATCCAGATGTATCTGGTGACAAAAAAAGAGGCCTATCGCGCCGCCGCGCTGAAGGCGGGCGATTGGGCCTATGACAACACCTATGTGAAGCTGGAATACCGGGGCTCCACCTGCGACAACACGGACATTACCGACAATGAATCGGGCATCTACGCCATGTTCGGCTTTTTATCCCTCTACGATCTCACGGGCGAACAGAAGTGGCTGGACGCACTGATCGGGGCCGCGGATTACACCGAGAGCTGGACCTACTGCTGGTCCTTCCCCGTAGCGTGTCCGTGGCCGAACCATCCCTTTACGAAAAATGCCATCAGCGGCCAGAGCCCCGTGACCCTGGGCGGCGGCGGCGGAGACATGTACATGGCGGCCTGCGCCTATATCTATTACCGGCTGTATGTGATTACCGGCGACAGGCATTACCGGGATTACGCGGAGTTTATCCACAACAACACCCGCCAGGCCAACGACCTGTACGGCGAATTCGGCTACGCGCAGCCCGGCCTTTCCCACGAGGGCGGCCACTTCGCTGGCCAGGTATTCATGAGCCACTATCACTGGCTGCCCTGGGTAACCTATGTGGAGGTGGACCCCGTTTCCCGGCTGTACGATACCTTCGGCGCCTATGACATTGCCGGAGCGGACAATCTCAGCCCCGAGGAGCGCGCGCGGAGAAACAGGATCTACGACCATTACGCCTGACGCGCGCCGCGCGCCCTCATCCCCGTACGGCCCCTTTCTTTGAAAGAAGCGCCGTGCGGGCTTTGCTTTGGGTGTCGTCGTCCTCCACATAGCCGTCGTAGGGGGCATCCGGGTCGACATACTTTTTTGTGAAGGGCTTGCATATCTCCGTCCGATGGGCAAATACAAAATCCAAATCGTCCGTCCAGCCGGTGTGACCGGTGATCA
>JAFUCP010000115.1 GCA_017459565.1 Clostridia bacterium
AACCGGGCAAAAAGCGGGTCGGATCGTTCCATTTTTCACCGATATGACACAATCTCCCATAAAGCCGTCCAACGCTCGCAGTATTTGACGCGGCGTGCTGCATTGTCTCGAAAATTCATAAGTTATGATTATTGTTTCTTAATCAATTATCATTTGACTTTATCAGTTTACGAACATAAAATGAAATAGCATAAAATAGAAGCCTGAGCGCCGGACAAGGGGGGTGGAACGTATGAAAGACAAGACCGCGCAGGCGCGCCTGTTCGCCCAGTCCCCCATCCTGCGCGCGGTGCTGTCCCTGGCCGTGCCGACGGTGATCAGCCAGATCATACTGGTCGTCTACAACATGGCGGACACCTTCTTCATCGGCCTGGCCGGGAGCGACGAAATGATCACTGCCGTCACGGTGTGTATGCCCGCCTTCATGTTCCTCTCCGCGATCTCAAACCTGTTCGGCGTGGGCGGAGCCAGCGCCATCGCCCGGGCCCTGGGGGCCGGCAACGCGGACCGGGCGCGGCTGGCTGGGATATTTGCCTTCTGGGGCTGCGTCATCGTCACCCTCGCCTATTCCCTGGGGGTCTGGCTGCTGATGGACGCCTTCGTGGACCTGCTGGGCGGCAGCGACCCGGCGGTGCATCCCGATGCCTGCCGGTACCTGACGTGGACCGTGGCCCTGGGCGGGCTGGCGACCTCGCTGAACGCGATGCTGGGCCACCTGGTGCGCTCGGAGGGCCATTCGATGCAGGCGGGCTTCGGCATCGCCCTGGGCGGCGCGCTGAACATCGCGCTGGACCCGCTGTTCATGTTTGCGCTGCTGCCCAGAGGCAGCGAGGTGCTGGGGGCCGCCGTGGCCACGTCCCTGTCCAACCTCATCGCCGCGCTGTACTTTCTTTGGGTGATGCGCGCCAATCGGGGCCGCTCCGTGCTGTCGCTGCGGCCCCGCCGGGAGGCGCTGCGCGCGTGTATCCCCGGCGAGGTGCTGTCCACCGGGCTGCCCGCGTGCCTCATGACATTGTGCGAAAACATCTCCTACGCCGTGCTGGACAACCTCATGGCCCTCTCCGGCACAGTGGCGCAGGCGGGCCTGGGCATAGCCAAGAAGGTGAACATGCTGGCCCATTGCATGACCCGGGGCATGGCCCAGGGCGTGCTGCCGCTGATCGGCTTCAATTACGCCGCAGGCAACCGGCGGCGCATGAAATCCGCCGTGTTCATCTCCATGGGCATCTCCGTGGCCCTGTCCACGCTGTGCATGGCCGCCGGACTGCTGGCCAGCCGACAGCTGATCGGGCTGTTTATACAGCACGCTTCCGATTCCATCGCCTATGGCGCGCAGTTTTTGCGCATACTGTGCATCGGCGGGCCCTTCTCCGCCTGCGCCTACGCCATCATATCCTTCTTCCAGGCCGTGGGCGAGGGGCGCAAGTCCTTCCTGCTGGCGATTCTGCGCAAGGGCGTGCTGGACATTCCCATGATGTTTGCCCTGCTGCGGTCCATCCCCGTTTATGGCACCGTCTGGGCCACGCCCATCGCCGATGTGCTGTGCTGTGCCACCGCCATAGCCCTGTTCGCGGCCTTTATCCGCAGGCTGCCCGCCCAGAGCTGAATTCTGCAGCTGCCTTCCATCCGGCGCGGGTTTGAGTCCCTCGCGCTGTCAAGTCGCGTCTGTTTTCACCATGACAACGCGGTCCCAGCTTTCCCCCTGAAACCGAAACGCGCCCGTCTCCAGCCCGCACACGGAAAAGCCCACGGCGAGGTAGCAGCGCTTTGCCCTTTCGTTTGGGGAAAAGACACTCAGCCGCAGCGCATGGGCCCCGGCCTCGTCAAAGGCATATCGCGCCGCCAGCGCCAGCATTTCCCGGCCGCAGCCCTTGCAACGCCGCTTGGGATCGACCACCACGAATTTCAGCCGTGCCTCGCCGCCCCGGGCCTCAACGGACAGGCAGAAGAAGCCGATCGGCCTGCCGTCCTCATCCACGGCCGTAAAGGGCCGGTTGCCCGGGCCGCACACCGCATTCTCAAAGCTCTCCCTGTCAAGAGGAAACGTCATGCGGTTCGCGCACCACAGCGCGTGCGTGCGCTCATCATCGATCCAGCCCCGGAGCGCCCCGAAGTCTGAATCGGACGCATAGGGCCTTATCCTCATTCCTCCGCCCAGCCCTTGCTGCGCTCCACGGCCCGGTGCCAGCTGCGCAGCAGCCTTTCGCGCTCTGCCTCGCCCATTTGGGGATTGAACTGGCGGTCCGCGTCCTGGAGACGGCCCAGGTCCGCGTCGTTCCACAGTCCCACAGCCCGTCCGGCCAGCATGGCCGCGCCCATGGCGGTGGTCTCGATCACCCGGGGCCTGAGTACACTGGCATTGAGGATATCGGCCTGGAACTGCATGAGGAAGTTATTGGCGCTGGCGCCGCCGTCCACCCTCAGCATGGCGTTTTTCATGCCGGCGTCGCTCTCCATGGCAGAAATCACATCCCAGGACTGATAGGCGATGGACTCCAGCGCCGCCCGCACGATGTGGGCGCGATTCGCGCCGCGGGTCAGCCCCACCATGGTGCCCCGGCTGTACATGTCCCAATGGGGCGCGCCCAGGCCGGTGAAGGCGGGCACGAAAAACACGCCGTTACTGTCCTTCACCTGGGTGGCCACCTCTTCAGTTTCGGCGGCAGTGCCCACCAGCCGGATCTCATCCCGCAGCCACTGCACCACCGCGCCGCCCACGAACACGCTGCCCTCCAGGGCGTAGCTGGGCCGTCCCTCCAGCCGCCAGCCGATGGTGGTGATCAAATTGTGGGTGGAGCGCACGGGGCTGGAGCCGGTGTTCATCAACACAAAGCAGCCCGTGCCATAGGTGTTCTTGCACATGCCCGGCAAAAAACAGCCCTGCCCGAACAGCGCGGCGTGCTGGTCGCCGGCCAGCGCCGCCACGGGAATCTCCCGCCCCAGAAAGCGCTTGTCCAGCATCCCCACGATCTGGGAGCTGTCCACCACCCGGGGCAGCAGCTGCGCCGGGATATCCATGGCCCGCAGCAGGGCGTCGTCCCAACGCTGCTCATAGATATTGTACAGCATCGTGCGGGCGGCATTGGTGGCGTCGGTCACATGGGCGTGGCCACTGGTCAGGTTCCAGGCCAGGAAGCAGTCCACCGTGCCGAAGCACAGCTCGCCCTTCTCGGCCCGCTTTCGGGCGTTGGGGATGCTGTCCAACATCCATTGCAGCTTCGTGCCGGAAAAATAAGCGTCCGGCACCAGACCCGTGTGGTCCCGAAGGAAGTTGCCCAGGCCATCCTGCTTCAGCCGCTCCACCAGCGGCGCAGTGCGCCGGCACTGCCAGACGATGGCATTGCACAGCGGCTCACCCGTGGCCCGCTCCCACAGCAGCGTGGTCTCCCGCTGGTTGGTGATGCCGATGGCCTCGATGTCCTTTACGTCGATTTTCGCCTTTTCAACGGCCCTGCGCAGAGCCTCCACCTGGCTGCCCAGGATATCCTGGGGCCGATGCTCCACCCAGCCTGGATGGGGATAGATCTGCTCAAATTCGATGTTGTGCGCCGCCACGATTCTCGCCTGATCATCGAATACCACGGCGCGGGAGCTGGTGGTGCCCTGGTCCAGGGCGATGATATACTTCATTCTGCTGCCTCCAGATTGTCTTTTATAAATGTCCTGTTTATAAAACGGACTGTCTTTCAGACAGTCCGTTTTCGGTTTTCCTGATTGTCAACCCACGGCGCCACCCTCGGCGGGCGCTTCCGGCGCAGCCTCCGGCTGAACCTCGGGCGCGGCAGGCGCTTCCGGCGCGGCGGGCGCAGCCTCCGGCACGGCCTCTGGCTGAACCTCGGGCACGGCGTTCTCAACCGGCGCCTCCTGGGGCACAGGCGCGGCGTCCGCGCCGGCTTCCACGTTCATGCGCTTCTTCATGTTTTCGCTGGGCAGCATCACGTTCACCATCTTCTCCGGCAGCCTGCGGGCGAAGTTCTCCAGCGACACCACGTTGAAAATATTCAGCACGTTCAGCACCACCACCACGAACAGCAGCAGCATCACGGCGGTCAAAAAGCCCTTCAGAATGCCCAGCAGCACGTGGCCGAAGGAAGCGCTCTCCTCGTCGTCATAATCGTCGTAGTCGTCGTAATCCTCGTCGTCGTAGTCGTCCTCGTCGTATTCATCCTCGTCATAGCGACGGCGGCGGGAATGTCTTTCTTCCTCTTCCTCTTCGTCGTCCTCTTCGTCCTCGTCCTCATCGTCCTCATAGCGGCGACGCCCGAACAGGCCGCGGCGGGGCTTTTCTTCCTCCTCCTCGTCCTCGTCATCCTCGTCGTCCTCGTCCTCTTCCTCATCGTCATAGCGGCGACGCCCGAACAGGCCGCGGCGGGGCTTTTCTTCCTCTTCCTCGTCCTCGTCATCCTCGTCGTCCGCATCGGCCTTCTCCTGCTCCATGAACTCGTCGAAGTTCAGCTTGGAGACGGCCTTGTATTCCCGGGTGGGCTCGTCCAATATGGCGTCGTATGCGTCCTTGGCGGGCTCAATGTTCACGATGCCCTTGGCCACATCCTCCACAGCATCCGGCTCCAGCGCCTTCTTCGCCGTTTCCTCTGCCTTCTGCGCCGCGTCCTCCACCTGCTGCTGGGCGGCCTGAACGGTCTGCGAGGCGGCCTGCGCGACCTCCCCGGCCTGCTCCATGGCGGTTTGCGCCTCCGTCGCGGCCTTTTCCGCCGCCTGGCGCAGCGCCAGCTCCCGGCGCTCGCGGCGCGACATGCCCGCAGTGCCCAGATCGGCGGCAAGCTCGTTGGTCAGTTCCGCGTTCACATTGTTCAGATCGCTCATGTCAGGTCCTCCTTCAATTTTATCCGCGCCGCTCTGAGCCGGCGAATCTTCCGCGACGACGGCCGGGCGCGCGTCGGCGCTCTCCCCGTCGTCCTCCTCTTCATCCTCTTCAACGGCGGCGCGACGGCCAAACAATCCTCGGCGCGGCCTGGGCGCTTCGTCCCCGTCCTCGTCGTCTTCGTCCCCGTCGTCCTCTTCCTCGGCGGCGCGACGGCCAAACAACCCGCGGCGGGCCCTGGGCGCTTCGTCCCCGTCCTCGTCATCCTCGTCGTCTTCTTCGTCGTCTTCTTCGTCGTCCATATCCTCCGCGGCCTCATCCTCGTCAACGGGCACAATGAACAGCCTCAGGAATTTCTTGAAGCCGCTCACCCGCTCCGGCCGCTCGTCCTCGTCCGCTTCGTCCGCGTCGTCGCCGTAATCAGCGTCCTCTGCGATTTCATCGTCCCCGACGGGCGCGACAGGCGCGGGCTGCGTCCGCCGCACGGGGGTCTGCTCAAACACGTCCTCGACGCTCACGTCCTCGGCATCAACCGCCTGAGGCGCGTCCCCAGCCAGCTTCGGCGCAAAGGCAGCGGGCTTTGGCGCAAGACCGGCTTCCGCGTTCTCCGGGGCGTCCGGCGTCACGGGCGCGTCCTCTTCCGTCCGATCCGCGTCCTCATCCGTCAGGTCCGCGTCGTCATCTGCGTATTCGTCCTCATCCTCGTATTCCGTCGCGCCGCCGCGGCCAAAGCGCCTGCCGATGCGGCCCTTCACGCCCTTGAACACGCGGAAAAACGGAGCGAAGGGATTGACGGCGTCCGCGTCCTGCTCCTCTTCCCCGGCGTCCGCGTCCTCCGACGCGTCCCCATCCTCATCCGGGGTGAAATCCTCCACGGTAAAGCGCGCGCTTTCGGAGGGGATGGTGTCGTCCCCGTTTACGGGCTCGTCCGCGACATCGGCAGCCGCGCCGGTTGCGGCATCCGCGGCGTCGGTCACGGCCGCAGCGGCGTTTTCAACGGCCCGTTCAGCAGCCTGCGCCGCGTCCTCCGCCCGGGTTGCAACCGCGTCCAGGGCCGCCTCGGCAGCGGCCTCGGGCTCCGCCTGGGCCTGGCGCTGGCTGTTCTTATAGGCCTCGTGCCTGCGGCGCAACTCGTAGAAATCCAGGGAGGGCTCCATATCCCGTTTGTAACTCATAGCGTGACCGCCTCTCATCCATGCCCGCGCACATTCCTACGGGCATAACTATACATATCCATTATATCTATAATCAAGTCCCGTTGCAAGGGCTCCGGGCCAGATGCCCAAAAATATTTACGAATCCCGCCGGAAATGGTCAATTACGTCGGATTTTGCATACAATTAAATCGCATTTGACCACAGGAGGCGATGGTATGAGTTCCCCCAGCGATTATTTCCGGCACATTCAGCGCAGACAGACGGCCTGCCCGCGGGAAAAAGGCGCGCCGCGCGTCCCGGCTCCGGCCCCGGCGGGCGGCCTTTCCCCCATCCTGCCGCCCCGGAGCGCCCCGTCCCCCGTCCCGCGGGACCCCGTTCAACCGCCCGAGGATGCGCCGCAGGAGGGCGTCCGCGCGCCCGCCCCGGCTGTCTCCCGCCCTGCCCGGGGCCATGCGCTGTACAGCGAAGTGATGCGCAGCCACGACCGCATGGGCACCCGCCACCTGCCAAAGCGCGGATAATGCCGCGGCGGGACGCATAGGCATGATTCAGGAGGGATGACCATGAACCGAAACGAATACCGGCGCGCGTTCATCATGCTGCGCGCCGCCATGCAGGGTTACGGCGGTCACGTTCGCCTGGAGCGGCGCACGATGACCGGCAGCATGTACTTCATCGTCACCGCCCCGGAGGGGGCGGGCACGCTCCGCGCGGCGCTGGCAGGCCAGCGGGACGGGCGCTATTACGCCGTGCCCCTGGGCGAGCTGTCCAGGGATCGCCGGGGCCAGCTGACGCTGGCGTGGCAGTTCGATCCCCGAAGCATCGACGGGCGTCCTCTGGAGGCCTACGCCTGGGTCGCCGTGGCGGACGCGGGCCGCGGCTGCGCGCTGGCGCTCACCGGCAACGTGGAGGGCGCGCGGGAGCTGGACCCCGCCGCGCTGGCGCGCGCGGTGTGCGAACGCTTCGCCGCCGATGCCGCCCCCGCCGACGATCTGCCCGCCCCGGACGCGCAGCAGAGCCGCGATGACATGCAGGGCGATGTAAAGATATATACGGGCTCCCGGGCGCGCGTATGCGCCGCGGCGGGCATGGATTCCGCGGAACCGGGTGCGCCGGACGGGACGGTCGCGAGTGATACCATAATATTGGAAACAATCCCGGAAGGAGGCGCGTCGAAAGAGCAGACCGTGGTCTGTATTCCCGCAAACGCCGAATTACATTCTCCGACTGTGCCCGCCGCACCGGGCGGCTCTTCCGCGGGCAAAGCGGACTTCACAGCTTCAGACGAGGCCAAGGCGGAGGCCGTCTCCCCCGACGTGCCTGCACCGGGCATCGACGTCGCAAAAGAGCAGACTCCGGTCTGCAATTCAGAAAGCACTGCGGCGGCGCCTGCCGCGGAGTCGGTTTCCGTCGAATCGGGCGAAATCCCGTCGACAGCCTCCCCCGACGCCTCCCCTTCACAGCCGCCAGTGGACGCAAGCCGCACCCCGGAGCAGCCCTCTGAGCTGCGCCTTTCAGCCGGGCAG
>JAFUCP010000116.1 GCA_017459565.1 Clostridia bacterium
GGCTTGGAGCATTGCCACAGGCCATAATCGCCCTGCGTATAGAACAACCTCTGCTTGTCAAAGCCCGCCTTCTGGAAACAGTGATCGACATTGGTGGTAATCACGAAATAGTCCTTGTCCTTAACCAGCTTGAACAAGTCCTCATACACAGGTTTCGGTGGATTCATGTAGCGATTGATGTAGATGTAACGGCTCCAATACGCCCAATGCTCCTGGGGCGTGTTGAAGGGATAGAAGCCGCCCGAATACATGTCCCGGAAGTGATACTTCCTCACAAAGTCACCGAAGTATCTCTCCAGGCGCTCGCCTGTATAGACGAAACCCGCGGAGGTGGAAAGCCCGGCTCCCGCACCGAGGAGCACCGTCTCCGCCTGATCCAGTGCGTCGCGCAGTTTTTCAATGCCGTTTTCCGTATTTCCATAGGCCACTTTTCCGCTGAACATCAGGCGCACCGCCTTTCAAAGCCATTGATCCAAGTATGCGAACCCTCTGAAATCTGCCGTTTTATCGTGTTTCTCGTAGGTTTCCTTTTGGTGCGCATTGAATAAAACACCGGGGTGTTTGCGCCGACGCCCAGCTCAAGGTACACGACGCGGCCCTTTTCATGTGTCCGCAGGAAGTCCGCGTAAGCGGCGGAGGCCCTGTGCCAGCCCGCGTCCTCCACAAAGCTGTCGTCCGCGCGCAGGTTCATCGTCACGCCGCCGCCGTCTGCCGGGCACCGGGGTACCAGCCCGGCGGGCAGGCGCATGGTTATGCCGCCATCCTCCGGCAGCCGGAAAACGCCGTCCGCGCCCAGGACAAAGCCCTGCGCCGCCATCGCCCGCAGGGTCCATTCCTCGTTGTCAAAGGTCTGCCGGATCGCGGGATTCACGCTCTGGAAAAGGCCGTAATCCCCCTGGGTATAGAACAGCCGCGCCTTGTCAAAGCCCGCGCGCTGGAGCTGGTGATCCACATTGGTGGTGATGACAAAGCAGTTTTTGCCCTCCGTCAGCCCGCGCAGCTGGCCGTACACCGGCTTCGGCGGGTCGATATAGCGGTTGAAGTAGATGTGCCGCGCCCACCAGGCCCAGCGGGTCTCGTCGTCGGGAAACGGATAAAAGCCGCCGGAATACATGTCCCGTATGCCAAAGCGCGCTTTGAAATCAAAGAAATACCGTTCAAAGCGCTCCCCGCTGTAGGTCAACCCAGCGGAGGTGGACAGGCCCGCGCCCGCGCCGACCACCAAGGCATCCGCCCCGTCGATCGCCTCCCGCCGCCTGATCTGCTCTGCCCGGCTTCCGCTTCCAAGGCAGGCGTCGCCCTCAAAGTCGCGCAGACCCGCCAGCCTCTTATGTATCGTTTCAATATAGCCGTTCGGCTGCTTCCAATTCTCTTTCATTGTCCTGTCTCTTTCCCGCGGCACATTTGCAAAAGCCCCTATGCCGGTCGCATCCGGGGCCAATTCCCTTATGCTTCCCCGGCGTCCGGGTCAGCTCAATGCCCCCGTGCCCCTGGCCGCGCTGATCAGCCCCGCGCCCTTCAGCTGCGTCAATATCTTCCGAACGACGACAGGATTTGCGCCGATGCCGCCTTCCAAATCATCTGAGCGGCGGCGCAGCGCCCTCGGCCTTTGCGCTCACCTTGCCGCGTCGTTTACGCACCTCAGCGCGTTCAGGCATCGGGGATAGCCGATGAACGGCACCATTGCGCTGACCGTCCTGATGAGCAGCGCCTTGTCGTTGCCCACAGCCATATTTCCGGCGGCGTGGGCCGTCAGCTGGGGCTCACAGCCGCCCTGGGCCGCCAGGAAGCAGAAGGTGATCAGCTCCCGCTGACGGCAATCCAGCCCTGTGCGGGTGTAGTAATCGCCGAAGCAGTTGTCCGCCAGCCAGCAGTTGATGTGCCGGGATTCCTCCGGGCCGGACCGCCAGAAATCCCTCATGTCTTCACCGAAGATATCCACCTGCGCCTGGGTGCCGGCCTGGCGGCGGTTCTCCATGGTGGTGGTCGCCTGGCCCTTCAGCGGCAGGCGCACGCCCTTTTCCTTCAGCGCGGCGTTGACCGCGTCCAAAAACGGCAGCACCCTGCCGATGCCCAGATACGCCACGGCCTGGTACACGATCTCCTTCAGCTCCACCGGCGTCACATCAAAGTTCAGCGCGGCCGGAGCCATGACCCGGAACGCATCGATGCCCTGACAGCCGATCAGCGTAGCCATGATGACCATCCATCGGGTGTGGTCGTCCAACGCCTGCCCTGGCTGGTTGATGACCTCGTCAAAGGCAAAGTTGTCAAATCTCTCGATAAACTCCGGGTCGGTGACGAGGAGTTGGCTCTCATAGCCCGGGAACATCTTCTCCCGATACGCTTTGGAAAACTCAGAAATCGCCATTGCCTGCTCCCCTTTGTTCCGAAATATTAAATTGGATACGGCCAACTCGGCCCGCGTCCCTTAATGCGCTGCGCGCCGCGAAACCGCCGGCGCCGGTCTGCACAACCCTGTCGCTGAAGCCCGTCAGCACGCCGACGCGCAGCGGATGCCCGTCCTTTCCGATGCGGCGCGTCCGCCAGGATCACGCGCGCCTGACGTTGAGCGACAGCCGGTTGGGAAACTCCGCCTCGGCATCGAAGGCATAATCCATATTCTCCGTCATACCCTTCAGCACCGCCAGCGCCAGCTCGTCCCCGGTTTGCGAGGCGTCCATGTGCGGCCCGGCATAGCGGATCGTCCACTCCGCGGCCTCCGTCTGCTCGGAATACTCGCAGACGGCTTGCAGCCTGGGAACCGTCAGCGCGGGCATGAGCAGCCGCGCCGCCTCCTCAAAGACCAGTCGGACGCGGCCGGCCAGCTTCGGCGCGATCTGGTTCTTGTTGCAATAGCTCTCGATCTCGCCCGCCATGCCCAGGAAATCGTAATCCCTGCTTTGGATATTCAGCTCCAGCACCTTGAGCCGCCGCACAAAGCGCCGGGTATTCTCCCGGAGGGGATGGTCGAAAATCTGCTCCGGGCTGCCATCCTCATAGATGCCGCCCTCGTCCATGTAGAACACCCGGTTGGATATGGCCCGGGCAAAGGCCATCTCATGGGTGACGATCATCAGCGTCTTGCCCGTTTTGGCCAGCTCGCGTATGACCGCCTGCACCTCCCCCACCATCGTGGGGTCCAGGGCGCTGGTGGGCTCGTCCAGCAGGATCACATCCGGGTCCATGGCCAGCGTGCGCGCGATGGCAATACGCTGCTTCTGCCCGCCGGAAAGCTCGTCGGGATAGTTCAGTGCCTTCTCCGCCAGGCCCACCGTGCGCAGCAGCCGCATCCCGGTGTCATAGGCCTCCTGTTTGGACTTGCCCAGCAGGTCCATGGGGGCCATCATGATGTTTTCGATCACCGTTCTGTGCCCGAACAGGTTGAACGACTGGAACACCATGCCCAGCTTTTGGCGCACCTTGTTGATATCGCACTTTTTATCCGTGATTTCGATATCGTCCACCCATATTTTGCCCTCCGTGGGCGCTTCCAGGCGGTTGATGCAGCGCAGCAGCGTGCTTTTGCCCGTGCCGGAGGGCCCGATGACGGAAATAACATCCCCGTCATGTATTTCCACGGACACATCCTTCAGCGGCGTGACGTTGGGATACGCCTTTTTCAGATGCTCAATTCTGATCATCGGTTTTTACCCCCTTCAGTATGTCGGCGCTGCTTCGGCGCCGGGGATTGAAGCCAACGGTGATCCGGCTGACGGCAAAGCCGATCAGCCCCTCCAGCACAAAGTA
>JAFUCP010000117.1 GCA_017459565.1 Clostridia bacterium
CGGACGCGCCTGTCTATACCAACGTGCGCATCATCTGCCGCCCCGCAAGCCTTGAACCCCTCAAGCGGAACCTGAACAAGATCGGCATCACCGGCATGACCGTCACCAACGTCATGGGCTACGGCGCGCAGAAGGGCAAGCCCGAGTACTACCGCGGCACGCCCGTGGAGGTCACGCTGCTGCCCAAGGTGCAGGTGGACATCGTAGTCAGCAAGGTCCCGGTTCGCTTGGTGATCGAAACCGCCAAGCGCGTGCTGCACACCGGCCACATCGGCGACGGCAAGATCTTCGTCACCGATGTTGAAAACGTGGTGCGCGTGCGCACGGGCGAGGAGGGCTATGACGCCCTGCAATCGGATTGAAAATTTGACAGATTGATTCCGGAAGGACGCGCAGGCGGGCCGGAGGGCATGTGCCCCGGCCCGCCTGCGTTTCATCGGCTCAATCCGGCTTTTCCGGCTCGATTTGCAGCGCGTCGTTAAAGACGTTATTGGCAATCATGAATACGCCCATGGCGGTCGCGACCACCAGCGTCTCCTCGGTAAACGTCTCCCGCAGCTGATCGAACAGTGCGTCGGAGATGTGCTTGGGGTCTCTGGCCAGGGCACGGCCATAGTCGATCAGCAGCTGCTCCTCTTCGGTAAAGGCGAAATGCTCAAAATCCTCGATGCCGTTTTTCCGAAGCAGCTTCGCGAAATAGCGGCTGCACACCAGACAGTCGTTTTCAAGGGAGATGGCATATTCAAAGAAATCAGCGGCGCGCTTGCCCACGAGGCCCTGGAACACCCTGTCCAGCGCGTAGGACTGCGCCTCCAGCGCGTTGAAGGCGGCGACGTTGTGCAGCAGCGTCAGCTTTTCGTTTGTCAGCCGATAGCCCTCCGCCAGGTGCGCGTCGATGGCGGCGCGGACCTCGGGGGAGGCGGTTTGCGGGTCTATTTTCGATATGCGTGGCATGGCGTACCCTCCTCTGACAAGCAATGATATCACACAACCGCCGAACCGTCCAATATGCATTTGTGATGGGCGGACATAAGCGGAAGCTATAGCCCTGAACCGGGCGCGATTGTCTTTAACAGCATGTTGATTTATCGGGCAGACGCTTGCAATCCGGGATGGAAGGGTGTAAGATAGTAAGTGTAAACTAACAAAAGAGCGCGTCTGGAGGAGCGGAATATGAAAAGGCAAGTGTTCCGGGTGGGTACGGACGGATTCAACGGCGCGTGGTACCCGGCGGACGGCGGCGACAGGGGAATGATCGTCATGCTGGGTGACAGCGCCGAGGACCGCATGGCGTCCAGCGCGGCCAAATGGCTGAACCGACAGGGGATCCATGCGATGGCCATGTCGCCGGAAGAGAAGGATTACGGGCATCACAGCTATCCGCTGGAGCGCTTTGGACGGGCCATCGCCTTCATGAAGGCGCAGGGCTGCCACAAGCTGGGCGTGGTCGGCGCGTCCACCACGGGCATGATGGCGCTGCTCGCCGCGGCGCATTACCCGGATTTTTCGCTGACCATCGCCATTTCGCCGCCCGACTTTGTGATGGAAGCCTTTTACCGCGACGGCAAGGACGGCATGAAGGAGCGCCCCGGCGACGGCGAATCCTCGGCGACATGGCAGGGCAGGCAGCTTGCCTATCTGCCCTATGCCTACAGGCACCCGGAATACTGGCAGAAGATCCAGGAGGAGAGCCGGGCGGGCGGCGACAGAGTTGCGTCCCGGAAGCTGTTCGACGAATCCGAGCGCAGGCACCCCATCCGGGAGGAAGAGCGGATCAGGGTGGAAAACATCCGCGGGCGGCTCATATTCATCGGCGCGGAGGACGATGTGCTGTGGGACACGTGCCGCTACATCCGAAGGATGGAGGCACGGCTCGACCGAATGGGGTCCGCATGCGCCCATGAAAGCTGGCTTTACGAACACGGTACGCACTTTGTATTCCCCGAATCCATGCTCAGAATGATGCTGCCGGTGGGATCGGGACTTCTGGTGTCCATGATGTTCAGGGCGGGGAAGGAGTACCCCGAGGCGTGCCGCCGGACGCGCATGGACATAGACGCGCGCCTGAAAAGGGCGCTGGCCGAATGGCGGGAGGGCTGAACATGGCGCTGGTTCTTGAATGTGTCGTGGTGTGCTTCATACTGCTCGTGCCCTGCGTGGTGGCCATCGCCAACGGCGTCCACAACGCGGTCTTTCTGTATGAACAGGACGTGCAGGACCGCGTGGTGCGGATGGGACTGATCACCCGCCGGGCAATCGATCGCAACAAGCGGCGGTTCAAGCTGTGCGCCTTGAGCGCGATGCTGGCCTTTGTGATCTGGGCGGTCTATGGCATCAACGGCGCGCGGGGCTTTTGGCAGCCTTTTTGGCAGATCTATGCCCTCGCCATGGCGGAGGGCCTGTTTGACCGACTCTTCATCGACTGGTACTGGGTCGAACACACCCGGGCCTGGACGATCCCGGGCACGGAGGATTTAAAGCCCTACATTCCTCCAAAGACGCGGCTTGTGAAGTGGCTCGTCGTGATCGTGGGCAACCCGCTGCTCGCCGCGGCGCTGGCGGGGCTCATGCTGCTGTTCGTTCGATAGGCGGCGCAACGCGGAGTCGAGGCGAAACGGCGACAGATCGTGAACCGATGCGGGACGGAAAAGGGGGAAGCAGCATGAAAGTATACGCGCCGGAGAAGCTGGTGGCGGTCAGCCGCTACCGGCGATATATCCCGACGCTGCCCGAGGACATCCAGCGGGATGTCCACAGGCGCATGGATAAGCTGATCGTCGAAGAGAGCCGGTACTGCGATCAGGGCAATTACAAGCACATGGCGCAGATTTTCACAGCCATTGCCCTCTATCAGACCCTGCAGCGCCACGGCATGAGCGAGGCAGAGGCCTACAGGGTTACCTCTGAGGAGATGTGGAAGGCGCTGACGCCCGGAACCTATCAAAAGCTGGCGCGGCTGCCCTTCTTTCTTCCCCTCATGAAGAAGGTGCTTCCCTTCGGCTTCAGGCACGGCTCCGGCGCGGGCTGGCGCTATGAATGGCACACGGACGATCCCGGGGACCGCTTCCACTTTGAATGTCGGGAGTGCGTCTACCGGCACATCTTCCAGGAGCAAAACCTGATGAAACTGGGAGCCATGTTCTGCCATGCGGATGTGATCAACTTCGGTCGGCTGCCCTATACGGACTTCAAGCGCACAAAGACGCTGTGCCAGGGCGGCGACTGCTGCGATTTCGACTTCATCCGTCACGATACCGACGCGGGCGACGGCTGGGAGCGCAGCCGCAGCGTTTAGAAAAGCAATTGATCCCGCGCTACGGACACGGCGCCCTGCAAATCCGCGCGGCGCCGCTGATGCGGGGAGAACGTGTGAAGGGAGCTGTGCGGGATGAGCGCGATGAAAGTGATGCTGCTTATGGCCATAGCTGGGCACCTGCTCTGCGGGGTCACCGACTGCATGATGACCTATCTGCCCCGGGGCCGCTTTCGGTTTGAGGACATGAAGGACAATCAAAGGCTGTCCGCAGCCTTCGAGGGAATGTCTCCGAGGCAGCCCCTGTTGGCCATGCTGCTGGGCTGTCTGGCCATGTGCCTGTTCTTTTTCGGCTACATGGCGCTGTGCGATTGGATGCGGGTCTATTCCAGACCCTGCGCCCTGCTGATGCTGGCGGGCTGCGCCCTGCTGTTCACCTTCGGCATGGCCCACCACGTTTTATGCGGCGCGCCGGAATGGCTGTATGTCCGCCTGGGCCGCACGCAGCAGGCCCTGGAGATCATCAACGAATTTATCAGAAAGACATCGCTGACCATGTTCGTGTGCTATCTGGGTTTTCTGATCTTCGGCGTCGCCCTCTTTATCCCGGTGGTATCCGGTGCGACGCCGCTGCCCCAATGGGCCTGCGTGTTCAACATACTGCCCCTGATGCTGGCGTTTATGCCGCTGCGCGTGGGCGGCGCGGGCAACTGGGCGGGGGCGGTCATGTTCCTGGGACTGCTGTCTTTGCTTTGAGGAGGGAGCGTATGAGCAAGTACAACGATATCGGTATCGACGCCGCACTCGACTGGCCGCGCATCCGCAAGCTGATGTGCATCGGCTTTCTGGCGGGGTGCCTCGTGCTGGCAGGGGATATGCTGCTGGGCTGGGAGTGCATGACACAAGCAAATCGGGGCTGGAGGGCTTTCTTTCCGCGTATTTGGAGCTTTCCGACAGCCGCATCTTCTGGTCGGCGCTGTTGGGGCTGGCGGGCATCCCGCTGGAAGGGCTGTGCGATTTCGCCATCTACCGGCTGATCGCCTCCCGATCTGAAAAGTACGCGCACATATATCGCAGCGGCATATTCGGCTATCTCATCTTTGCCGCCTGCGGCGTGCATGTGCCGTGCCTGGCCTGCGTGTATGTGTACAAGCACCTCACCCGCCTGGGAGCGGAAAACGCCCTGGAGCTTTCATACCGCTTTGGCCTGTACTTCCTGCTCCCGGCGATGATCCTTTTCCTCATCGCCTGGGTCATCCATTCCTGGGCGCATATCGCCGCGTTTTCAAAGGGACTGACGCCCTATCCCCGTTGGTGCTGGGTGTTTTCAATGCCCGTGGGACAGGCGCTGGCCATGCTTATGAAGCTTGCACCGGAGACGGCGCTGCGCAACGCCCTGACCGCCGGATGGCTGAGCATCGGCAATATGTGGATGATGGGCGGCCTGCTGGTCACCATGCGACTGGCGAGGCGGGGCGAAGGATGATACTCCGTTTAATCCAGCAATTCTGTAGGCATCTTTTTTGCCCTGATTGCGTCAAGTCCTCTTGACTTGACGTAAGGACGCTGAAAACTGAACAGGAGCCTTGACATGTGACCTTTCGTTTTCTATAATGTGTAAACGAAAGGTTGCTTTCTTTACAAAAATCGCCGGCTCGGAAACCCGGCTGTACGGGTCGGATGGGCCGCGCCGACAGTCTCCGCACAGCACTTCAACGCCGATACGGGCAGGAGGATGCCGACATGAAGGAAAACAGAGGGACAATGAGGCTGGATGAGGCCCTGGGCTATTTCCGCAACGGCGGGGTCAACATCATGGCCTTTGACGATATCTACCCCGAAGGGCACCAGTCCGGTGTGAGCGTCATCATGCACGGGCGTCGGATCGCTACCTGCGGCGATTTGCGCTTCGAGTCCACCCCGGGCCAGTGGCAGCCGGTGCCCAGGCAGGTGCGGCGCGCGCTGGACGCGGAGGGCAACGCCATCGTCGCCGAGCTGCGCTATCCCGATGAGGACAGGAGCCTGCGGGGCATCAATCCCATGATCTATCCCGATGCGGAGCTGAATTACAGGGTGACGGTGCGGGGCGAGGGCGAATCGGCGCTGGTGGAGGTGGACCTGGACCGCCCGGCGCCGGAGGCGTTTGCGGGCAAGCTGTGCTTCAACCTGGAGCTGTTCCCCGGCGCGATGTTCGGCAGGCCCTGGATCATGGACGGCAGCTGCGGCGTCTTCCCGCGCCAGCCCAACGGCCCGGTGAGGGCGCAGCGCCCCAACCTTCCGCGCTCCGGCCACCGTCAGACGGACATGGGCCGGGGCCCGCTTGCCGATGTGCGGCGGCTGGCGGGGGACGGCGGCGCCTACAGCCCCATCGTGGCTGACGACTGGATCGCCGAGCCCTACGCCCGGGGACGGACGCTGACAATCTGCCCCGATGACGACGCGACGCGCCTGACGGTCCAGTGCCTGTCCCCGGGGACGGAGCTGAAGCTCTGCGACGGGCGCATGAACCACAACAACGGCTGGTTCGTCGTGTCGAGCGAGATTCCTGTCGGCGTTAGCCGCGGCGCGCTGCGCTGGCGGATCACGCCCAACGCCATTCCCGACTGGCGGTCGCCGACGGTCATACAGCTCTCCCAGGTGGGCTATCATCCCGACCAGCAAAAGCAAGCCGTGCTGGAGCTGGACCCGGAGAGCGAGCTGCCGGAGGAAGCGGAGATTTTGAAAACAGAGGCCGGAGGCGAGAGAATCGTGGGCAGGGTTCCCGTCGTGGCCTGGGGCCGGTTCCTGCGCTATCGGTATGCCCGCGCGGACTTTACCGATTTCAGGGAAGAGGGGCTGTATCGCCTGCGCTGCGGCGGCGCGCTGTCCACACTGTTCCGCATCGCCCGGGATGTGTATGACCGCGGCGTCTGGCAGCCGGTGCTGGAATACTTCCTGCCGGTGCAGATGTGCCACATGCGGGTTCAGGAGAAATATCGCGTCTGGCACGGGCTCTGCCACAACGACGATGCCCGCATGGCCCCTCTGAACCTGAACCACTTCGACGGCTATGCCCAGGGCGGCGATACCTTCACCCGCTTCAGGCCCGGAGACGCCGTGCCAGGGTTGAACGTGGGCGGCTGGCACGATGCCGGAGACTACGACCTGCGGGTGGAATCCCAGTCCGGCGAGGTGTATATCCTGGCGCTGGCCCGGGAGTGCTTCGGCGTGTCCTGGGACGCCACCACCATCGACCAGAAAAAGCGGCTTGTGGAGATTCACCAGCCCGACGGCCGGGACGACCTGTTGCAGCAGGTCGAACACGGTATGCTGTCCGTGGTGGGCGGCTGGAACGCTCTGGGGCGGCTATACCGGGGCATCATATGCAACGACCTGAGGCAGTACGTGCTGCTGGGCGACGCCGCCGCCATGACCGACGGCGTGGCCAGCGGGGACGACCGCTGGGTGTTCACCGAGGACAACCCCGCCCGGGAGCTGACCTGCGCCGCCCACCTGGCCGCGGGCGCGCGGGCGATGACCGGGTTCAACGACGAGCTGGCCCGGCAGGGGCTTGCGGCGGCGGAGGCGGTGTTCGCGCGAACGGCCTGCCCCATGGACGACGAGCGCGTCCGCGGCGCGAAGCTGCACGCCGCGGCGGAGCTGTTTTTGACCACGCAGGGCGAGGTGTACCGCCGCTGGCTTTCCGATGAAGCGGACTTCGCCGCCGCCCACATGGACAAGGTCGGCTGGATCGCCGCCCGGGTGTCGGACGCGCTGGAGGACGCGGCCTTCGCGGAAAAAATATGCCGGGCGCTGCCCGGATTGAAGGCGCAGCTGGACGCCCAGTGCGCCGAGACGCCCTACGGCATCCCTTACCGGCCCTACATCTGGGGCGCGGGCTGGGGCATCCAGGCCATGGCCTTCCGATACTATTTCCTGCACCGCGCCTTCCCGGAAACGTTTGACCGCGCGCCGCTGGAGAACGCCCTGAACTTCGTGCTGGGCTGCCATCCGGGGAGCAATACGGCCTCCTTCGCCTCCGGCGTGGGAACAAGATCCGCCACCGTGGCCTACGGCGCGAACCGGGCCGACTGGTCCTTCATTCCCGGCGGCGTGATTTCCGGCACGGCGCTGATCCGCCCGGATTTCCCGGAGCTGCTGGAATATCCCTTTCTGTGGCAGCAGACGGAGTATGTGCTGGGCGGCGGCTCCTCCAACTTCATGTTCCTGACCCTGGCGGTACAAAGCCTGTTGCGCAAGGGGACCGAAGGATCGCTGTGATCAGCCCTCAAAGGCGTACAGCCCGAAGAAGGCCAGCCTGCCGTCCGCGCAGGTGTATTCCATGCCGCAGGCGTCGGTCAGCCTTTTGACGTAGACGCAATAGGCGGACAGGCAGGAAAAACGCGTTTCGGGGAAAGGGCAGGGGGTCCCATCCAATTTGGCGCAGCGCTGGCACAGACTGCAACAGCTGGCTCCGGCCATCAGCCCCGGATGCCCCTGCGCCTTTATCCGCGCAATCGCGCGCAGCATGGCCTCGTTGTGGGCCTTCTTGGCGAGCCTGATTTGACGGTCGTCAAACCAGTCGTCTATGTCCCACTTGCTCTGGAACACCAGCGCGCGCCCGTATCGCCGCAGCCGCGCCTCCATCTCCTCCGGCGTGCCGCAGTCGGGCGGACAGGAATAGTTCGCGTCGTACTTGCCGCAAAGGTTCTGCTCACAGTAGGGCCGGAAGGCCGCGTCGAACACGACCCTGTCCATGCCCACCAGCGCCACCGAGCTGAAGATATCGTCCCGCGCCAGCGCGAGAATGTTCTGATCGTCCATTTCTGCAAATCCCACCGTTCAAGCCGTCGCCTGCCGCGCTTGCTTCCGGGAAGAGGTGAAGAACGCGACGGACAGTGCCGCCCCGATGATCCAACCCACGGGCCAGGCGGACCAGATGCCCCGGTAGCCCATGCCGCCGGACAGCAGAAACGCGAAGGCGACGCGAAGGATGAGGTCGGTGAAGGTGGCGATCATAAACTGCTTCATCAGCCCGGAGCCCCGCAGCACGCCGTCGGACACCAGCTTCGCCGCCACCACGAAGTAAAACGGCGCGACGATGCGCAAAAAGGACACGCCGGATTCAAGGGCCAGCCCCGATGCGTCCTTCAGGAACACGCCCACCAGCGCGCCGCCCGCCAGCAGGTACAGCGCCGATAGCGGCGCGCACAGCAGCCAGACCAGCCGGATGCCGGCCCAAAAGCCCGATCGCACGCGTTCGGGCTTTTTCGCGCCCAGGTTCTGGGCCGTGTAGCTGGAAATGCCGTTGCCCAGGGTGGTCAGCGATGTGATTACCATGTTGTTCAGCTTGATGGCGGCGGAATAGCCTGCGATGACGCTGGAGCCGAAGCCGTTGATGATGCCCTGAATGATGATGTTTCCCACGGAGATGGAGCTTTGCTGGAGGATGCTGGGAATGGCGATGCGCGCCAGCTGGCGGAAGATGACGGGGGAGAAGCGGGGCGCTTCGCCGTCCGCGGGCATTGCCTTCAGACGCCTGAACACCGCCAGCAGTGCCAGCGCCATGCTCACGCTCTGGCACAGCAGCGTCGCCCAGGCCACGCCCGCCACGCCCATGTCGAAGGCGGTGACGAACAGTATATCCACCAGTATGTTGGCGGTGGAGGAGGCGGCCAGGAACAGAAAGGGCGTCCTGGAATCGCCCAGCGCCGAAAAGATGCCCGTGGCCACGTTGTAATAGAACACCGCGGGCAGGCTCAAAATGTAGATCACCAGGTACAGCCGGGACGGCTCCATGATGTTTTCCGGCGTGTGGATGGCCGACAGCATTTGCCGGTTGAAGGCAAAGCCCAGCGCCATCAGCGCCAGACACAGCGCGCCGCTGGATATCAGCGTGGTGGACACCGTGGTCCGAACGAGCGCGTAATCCTTCGCGCCAAAGCAGCGCGCCGTCACCACCGAGCAGGCGATGTTGCAGCCAAAGGCAAAGGCGATAAAGATCAGCGTGATTTCATAGCTGTTGCCCACGGCGGCCAGCGCCTCCTCGCCGATGAATTTCCCGGCGACAAAGCTGTCGGCGATGTTGTAGAGCTGCTGGAAGATGACGCTGCCAAACAGCGGCAGGCAGAAGCGCCACAGCACGCCTGACGGTTTGCCCACGGTCAGGTCCCGATTCACGATCATCCCTTCTTTCGCGCCGGCCGCGCCGGCAGTCGATTCCAATAATAAACCTTTTTAATGTAAATGACAATTAATTGTTGCAATTGGCTTTGTTAAATGCTATACTAAATTTATAAAAGAATATAATGGGTATTTACAGGTGCCTTTCCCATGCGCGGGAAAGGACAATAGGGAACGGAGTGGAAGTCTCCGACAGGACCGCTGCTGTGAGGCGGAGCCAAAGCCATGAACCATTGATCCCAGGATCGAGAAGGGGCCGGGGCGATGAAGCCGAGTCAGAAGACCTGCCTGTGAAGAAACATGTCTTGCTCTTCGGACCAGAGAGCGATATGCCCCGCCAGACGCCGGACGCTGGGTTCGGCGCTATGGCTGTACACATTTTTGCAGGACATGTCCGAACACGCGCGCTCGAGCTGTCCTGTTTTTTGTAATCGACAACCATCATACCACAGAAAGGGTGAGGCGGCACAATGACCAGGCAATTCGACTTTGCTCCGGTGGATCGCATCCTGGACAATTACCCCAGAAGCGAGCTTTCCACCATCGCCATCCTCCAGGACATTCAGGAGCATTACCACTACCTGCCGCGCGAGGTTTTTCCCTACGTGGCGAAGGCCATCGGCGTGGGGGAGGCCCGGCTGTACGGCGTGGCGACGTTCTATGAAAACTTCTCGCTGGAGCCCAAGGGCAGGTATGTGATCCGCTGCTGCGACGGCACGGCGTGCCACGTGCGCGGCTCCATACCGATCCTCGACAGGCTCCGCCAGGAGCTGGGCTTGTCGGACGGCAAAAAGACCACCGACGATCTGAACTTTACCGTGGAGACGGTGTCCTGTCTGGGCGCTTGCGGCCTGGCCCCGGCCATGACCGTAAACGGCGTCGTCTATGGCGCCATGAATCCCGACAAGGCCAGCGCGCTGCTGGCTGAGCTGAAGGCGGAAATCGAAAAGGAGGCGACGCAGGCATGACGAGGCTGATGAGTCGGCAGGACCTTCAAAACCTGCGCAGCGTCTGTCAGAAGGCCCTGTCGCTGGAAACCAGGAAGATACTGGTCTGCGGCGGCACGGGCTGCGTGGCGGGCGGTTCCCTTGAAATCTACGACAGGCTCAAGGCCTTGCTGGAGGCGCGGGATATGCCCGTGTCGGTGGAGCTGGCCGACGAGCCCCACGGCGATATCCCCTCCGTGGGCCTGAAGAAGAGCGGCTGCCACGGCTTCTGCGAGATGGGCCCGCTGGTGCGGGTGGAGCCCCAGGGCTGGCTTTACACGAAGGTAAAGCTGGACGACTGCGAGGAGATTGTGGAAAAGACTGTCCTGAGCGGCGAATGTGTGGAGCGGCTGGCTTATGCCCAGAATGGCGAGATATACCGCAAGCAGGAGGAGATTCCCTTCTATGCCAAGCAGCAGCGCGTGGTGCTTGAGCATTGCGGCCATATCAACGCCACCTCCATCAAGGACTACCTTGCGGTGGGCGGCTATGAGGCGCTGGAAAAGGCGCTGTTTGACATGAGCGCCGGCGAGATCCTGGACGAAGTTTCCGAATCCAATCTGCGAGGCCGTGGCGGCGGCGGCTTCCCGGCGGGCCGCAAGTGGAAGAGCTGCGCCCGACAGAAGGAGACGCCCCGCTACATCGTTTGCAACGGCGACGAGGGCGACCCCGGCGCGTTCATGGACCGCTCGGTGATGGAGGGTGACCCTCACCGGCTCATCGAGGGCATGATTATCGCGGGCATCGCCATCGGCTCCTCCGAGGGCTACATCTACGTCCGCGCGGAGTATCCCCTGGCGGTGGACCGCCTGCGCATGGCCATCGCCCAGGCGGAGGAAATCGGCCTGCTGGGGGACAACATCCTGGGCACGGGCTTCTGCTTCCACATGCACATCAACCGCGGCGCGGGCGCGTTCGTCTGTGGCGAGGGATCGGCGCTGACGGCTTCCATCGAAGGCAAGCGGGGGATGCCCAGGGTCAAGCCGCCCCGCACGGTGGAGCATGGCCTGTTCGACAAGCCCACCAACCTGAACAATGTGGAGACCTATGCCAATGTGCCCATGATCATCAAAAACGGCGCGGCTTGGTACAGGTCCATCGGCCCGGAGAACAGCCCCGGCACAAAGGCCTTCGCGCTGACGGGCACCATCAAAAATACCGGGCTCATCGAGGTTCCCATGGGCACCACGCTGCGGGAGGTCATCTTTGATATCGGCGGCGGTATGCGGGGCGACGGAAGGTTCAAGGCCGTGCAGATCGGCGGGCCCTCCGGCGGCTGTCTGACGGAAAAGGAGCTGGATATCCCGCTGGACTTCGACAGTCTGAAGAAGGTGGGGGCCATGATCGGCTCCGGCGGCCTGGTGGTCATGGACGACAAGACCTGCATGGTGGAGGTCGCCCGCTTCTTCATGAACTTCACCCAGAACGAATCCTGCGGCAAATGCGTGCCCTGCCGCGAGGGCACCAAGCGGATGCTGGAGATCCTGGAGCGCATTGTGGCGGGCCAGGGCAGGGACGGGGATATCGAGCTGCTGGAGGAGCTGGCGGACACCATCTCCAACACGGCGCTGTGCGGCCTGGGCAAGACCGCGCCCTCCCCGGTCATCTCCACCATCAAGAACTTCAGGAGCGAATACGAGGCCCACATCTATGAAAAGCGCTGTCCCGCCGGGGCGTGCAGCAAGCTGCGCCGCTTCGTGATCGATCCGGAGAAGTGCAAGGGCTGCTCCAAGTGCGCCCGCAACTGCCCGGTGAACGCCATCACCGGCGTGGTGAAGAAGCCCTTCACCATCGACCAGGACAAGTGCATCAAGTGCGGCGCGTGCAAGACCAACTGTTCGTTCGATGCTGTAAGGGAGGAGGCGTAACGTATGCAGCTTAAAAACATGATGACGGTGGACGGCGTGCCCGTTATGATCGAGGGCGAGCGCAATTTGCTTGAGGTCATCAGCAAGGTGGGCACCATCATGCCGGTGTTCTGCTATCACAGCTATCTCTCCATCTACGGCGCGTGCCGCATGTGCATGGTGGAGGACGACCGTGGGCGGCTGCTGGCGGCCTGCTCCACGCTGCCCGAGGAGGGCATGAAGATCCGCACCAATACCGGGCGGCTCAGACGGTACCGCAAGAACATACTGGAGCTGCTGCTGGCCGAGCATTGCCGGGACTGCACCACCTGCGGCAATTCCGGCAAGTGCAAGCTGCAAAACCTGGCGGCCCAGTTCGGCATCCACGATATCCGCTTCCCCAACAGCCGGGTGAACCTGCCCGGGGATGCCTCCTCGCCCTGCATCGTGCGGGAACCGGGCAAATGCATCCTCTGCGGCGACTGCGTGCGGGAGTGCAACGAGGTGCAGCACGTTGGGGCCATCGACTTTGCCCACCGCGGCAGCAGGGCCACCATCTCCACGGCCTTTGATATCCCGCTGTCCGAATCGCCCTGCGTGGGCTGCGGCCAGTGCGCGGTGGCCTGTCCCACGGGCGCGATCATCGTGCGGGACGACACATCGAAGGTCTGGGACAGGATCGACGACCCGGAAACCTTCGTTACCTGCGAAATCGCCCCCGCTGTGCGGGTGGGCATCGGCCAGGAGCTGGGGCTGGGCGACGGCGACAACGCCATGGGCCTGATCGTTTCGGCGCTGCACCGCATGGGCTTTGACGAGGTATATGACACCTCCACCGGCGCGGACCTGACCGTGATCGAGGAGGCCGACGAGTTCGTTGGACGCGTGCAACAGGGTGAAAACATTCCGCTGTTCACCTCCTGCTGTCCCGCCTGGGTGCAGTTCGTGGAAAAGAAGTTCCCGGAATTCCTGCCCAACCTGTCCACCGCCCGCAGTCCCATGAGCATGTTCGCGGCGGTGATCAAGGAATTCTATCGGGATAGGCTGCCCGAGGGGAAGAAGCGGCACTATCACGTGGCGCTGATGCCCTGCACGGCCAAGAAGTTCGAGGCCAAGCGCTCCGAATTCAGGACGGAGGACGGCCCCGGCACCGACGATGTGATCACCACTCAGGAATTGATCAAGATGATCCGGGAATCCGGCATCGTGTTCACGGAGCTGGAGCCCGAGAGCGTGGACATGCCCTTTGGCACCATGTCCGGCGCGGGCATGATCTTCGGTGTCACCGGCGGCGTGACCGAGGCGGTTCTCAGAAAGATTTCCAGCGACAACAGCCGCACCACGCTGGCGCAGATCACCTATACCGGCGTGCGGGGCATGGACAGCGTAAAGGAGGCCGATATCCCCTTCGGGGACAAGACGCTCAAAATCGCCGTTGTCAGCGGTCTGGGCAACGCCGAGGCGGTGCTGGAGAGAATTCGCTCCGGCGAGGTCCACTATGATCTGGTGGAGGTCATGGCCTGTCCCGGCGGCTGCATCAGCGGCGCGGGCCAGCCCTACATCTCCCACCGGCACCGGGGCAAGCGGGGCGAGGGCCTGTACCGCGCGGACCGCATCAGCACCATCAAGCGCAGCCAGGACAACCCGCTGATGAAGGAGCTGTACGAGGGCGTTATGAAGGGCAAGGTGCATGAGCTGCTCCATGTGGATTATGTGAAGGAACGTTGAACGTGCAAACAAGCTATCTACAGTACATGATCGAGATTGACCGCACCCGATCAATCACCCAGGCGGCGGCGAACCTGTATATGTCGCAGCCCAGTCTGAGCAGGATTCTCCATGAGCTGGAGGAGCAGCTGGGCTTTGCGCTGTTTGAGCGCTCCAACCGCGGCGTGCGGCCCACCCCGGCGGGCGTGGGCTTCATGCAGCACGCCCGCCGTATCCTCAACGAGGTGGCGGCCATCGAGGGTTTGGGAAGCGGCAAGCGGGCCGCGGAGCGCTTTCATATATGTATGCCGCGCTCCGCGGGGATTCTCGATCTGGCGGCGGAGTATCTGAACACGCTGCCTGCGGACCGGCCCCTGGACGCCGTGCTGCGGGAATGTCACGTCAGGCAGTCGTTCGAATACATCGCCTCCGGCGAGGCGGACCTGGCGGTCATACGCTTTCGCAGGGAGTACCAGCATTTTTTCGAAGATCAGGCCTTGGCAAACGACCTGAGCTACAGGGAGCTGAACAGCTACCGGTATCGCATCGTCATTCGCGGGGACAATCCCCTGGCCGAAAAGGCGCAGCTCAAGGTCCGGGACCTGGCGGCGCTGACCGAAATCACCCACGGCGATACCTTTCGGACCCAGCGGCAGGAGGACGATGCGCCCCGCAGGCACATATACTCCGTGGATCGCCAGGCGCAGCTGACGCTTTTGCAGCGCATCCCGGGGGCGTTCATGTGGACGACCTCCATGCTCCCGGAGCAGCTCGCCTGCCGCGGCCTCGTCCAGAGGGACGTGTCGGACAACCGCGTCGAATACCAGAATGCCGTCATCTCTGTGGCACCGGGGCTGCTGAATGAGATCGAATCGGGCTTTATCGAATTTGTCGCAAGCCATTGCGGCCGCTGACGGAAGCGTTTTTGCCATATCAGTTTTAATATGGCAAAAACGCATTTTTATATTTCCCGGAACGGGGAATCATGGTATAATGATTAGGAAAACGGAACGTTTTCCGGGTCGGCGGGCCCCGAAGGGCAGCACGCCGACAATCATGGTATAATGGTTAGGAAAACGGCAGGTTTTCCGGGTCGGCGGCTTGCAAAGGGCAAAACGCCGACAATCATGCCATAATATGCAAGCGCCTTGATATATCGCGCGGGAAAGAAGGATACGATATGCCCATGAACGCAAACGAGAGTATCGTGAACACTGTTGAAGCGTTGCAGGCCAAGCTGGCCGTGATGCGACGGGCCCAGCGGGAATACGGGCGGTTCAGCCAGGAGGACGTGGACCGCATCTTCCGCGCCGCGGCCATGGCGGCCAATAAGGCCAGGATTCCGCTGGCGAAGCTGGCCGTCGAGGAGACCGGCATGGGCGTGGTGGAGGACAAGGTCATCAAGAACCACTATGCCGCCGAGTACATTTACAACACCTATCGCCACACCAAAACCTGCGGCGTCATCGAGGAGGACGCGGCCTACGGCATCAAGAAGATCGCCGAGCCCATCGGCCTGATCGCCGCCGTGATTCCCACCACGAACCCCACCTCCACGGCCATCTTCAAGACGCTCATCTGCCTGAAGACCCGCAATGCCATCATCATCAGCCCCCATCCCAGGGCGAAGAAATCCACCATCGAGGCGGCGCGCATCGTCTATGAAGCCGCCGTCGCCGCCGGCGCGCCGAAGGACATCATCGGCTGGATCGACGAGCCCTCCCTGGATCTGACGAACCTGGTGATGAAGGAGGCCGACTGCATCCTGGCCACCGGCGGCCCGGGCATGGTGCGCGCGGCCTATTCCTCCGGCAAGCCGGCGCTGGGCGTGGGCGCGGGCAACGTGCCCGTCATCATCGACAGCAGCGCGGATATCAAGCTGGCGGTCAACTCCATCATCCATTCCAAGACCTTCGACAACGGCATGATCTGCGCCTCGGAGCAGTCCGTGACGGTTCTGTCCGATATCTATGACGAGGTCCGCGCGGAGTTTGAAAGGCGCGGCTGCTACTTCCTGAAGGGCGATGAGATTGGCAAGGTCGGCAATACCGTCATCATCAACGGCGGCGTGAATGCGAAGATCGTCGGCCAGAGCGCGCACAAAATCGCAAGCCTTGCGGGTGTGGAAGTGCCTGAAAAGACCAAGATACTGATTGGCGAGGTCACCTCCACCGAAATTTCGGAGCCCTTTGCCCACGAAAAGCTGAGCCCCGTGCTGGCCATGTACAGGGCGGATAGCTTCGCGCAGGCGCTGGAAATGTCCGAGCAGCTGCTGATGGACGGCGGCCCCGGCCACACGGCTTCGATCTTTATTGACACCACCGAAAAGGAAAAGCTGGCGGAACACGCCGCACGGATGCACGCCTGCCGCATCGTGGTGAACACTCCGTCCTCCCAGGGCGGCATCGGCGATATCTACAATTTCCGCCTCACGCCCTCTCTGACGCTGGGCTGCGGCTCCTGGGGCGGCAACTCCGTGTCCCACAACGTCGGGGCGATGGACCTTGTCAATATCAAGACCGTGGCGGAGAGGAGAGAGAATATGCTGTGGCTGAGACTGCCTGAGAAGGTGTATTTCAAGCGCGGCTGTATGCCGGTGGCCCTGGACGAGCTGGGCACGGTCATGCATAAGAAGAAGGCGTTTATCGTCACCGATACCTTCCTCTACCAGAACGGCTATGTGAAGCCCATCGAGGACAAGCTCAACCAGATGGGCATACAGTATGCCTGCTTCTGGGACGTGGCCCCCGACCCGACGCTGCAATGCGCCCAGGAGGGCACCAAGCAGATGCGCGCCTTCGGGCCGGATGTCATCATCGCCCTGGGCGGCGGCTCCGCCATGGACGCGGCCAAGATCATGTGGGTGATGTATGAGCATCCCGACGTCAACTTTGACGACATGGCCATGGACTTTATGGACATCCGCAAGCGCGTCTATACCTTCCCGGAGATGGGCAAGAAGGCCTATTTCGTGGCGATTCCCACCTCCTCCGGCACGGGCAGCGAGGTGACGCCCTTTGCCATCATCACCGACGCGACCACCGGCACCAAGTGGCCCCTGGCGGACTATGAGCTGATGCCCAATATGGCCATTGTGGACGCGGACAACATGATGAACCAGCCCAAGGGGCTGACCAGCGCCTCGGGCATCGACGTGATGACCCACGCGCTGGAGGCCTATGTCTCCGTAATGGCCACGGATATGACCGACGGCATCGC
>JAFUCP010000118.1 GCA_017459565.1 Clostridia bacterium
AAGAGGACAAGATTGCCGGGAACTTTTTTGTGCTGGCAAGGCGAAGTCCCGCAGGCTTGCTGGCGGCAAGTCAAGGGGCTTCAACGCCGCCAGCGCGGAAAAGAACCGGCAGGATGTCCTGTTTTAGTCAGGGATTAGTATAAAGTGGGACAGAAGAACCGCCCCCTTGTTCCACAAGCAAAACCCCCGCCATGTTGCTTGTTTGGCAGGGGTTTTTGCGTTTGCGGGCTTTGTCAGCGGTCTGAATCGCCGCCCTTAAGGGCGGCGATTCAAAGCGGCGCGGCGCCTACTTTCTGAAATCGCTGGGATTCATGTTCATCACGGTCTTGAAGTTGCGCCGGAAGGTCAAAAGATTGGTAAAGCCGCAGCGGCCCGCGATCTCCTCCAGCGGCAGGTCCGTGTCCTCCAGCAGCTTGACCGCCTGCTGGATCTGGCAGTCGCGCACGTATTGCAGGTAGGTCTTTCCGAAGGTATTCTTGCACACATTGCCCACCAGCTTGCCGGACACCCCGAAGCGGTCGGCCACCCCGGAGAGGGACATGTCCGGGTTGAGCAGGTTGGCGTTGATGTAGTCGCAAATCTCCTTTTCCAGCGCCTCGCCCCCCGCGTCCCCCGCCACCTCGCTCTGGAAGGCGCTGACGGCCCCGGCCAGCAGGCGGCGATAGTAATCGAAGATTTCCTCGATGGTGGCAGGCTCCCGAACGCGCTGTGCGCGGATGTGGGTGGTACTTTGCTCGCTCACGTCCCGCAGCGCGCCGCTCAGGGCGCTGTGCAGCTCGTCCACCAGCTGGCGCACTGCCTCCGGCGACAGCATGGCCCGGTGGAAGTTGGCCTCCCAAACCTCGTCAAGGAAGGCGTCCAGATCCTCCCGGTTGCCCTCCCGCAGGTCCCTGGCGATGCGCTTTTGGGCGTCCCGGGGAAAATCGAAGTCCCGGCGCGCCCCGTCGGCGTCCCGCTCCTCGAAGTAGATGCTGCCCCTGCCGCCGGTGAGCATGTTCTCCAGCGCGCGCTCCGCCTCGTCGCAGGCGTCCCGCAGGCCCTCCAGCTCCGTGCGCGGCGCGCTGACGCCGATGGTCACGGCGATCGCGGGGTCGTCCAGCGCTTCGGTGATCCGGGGCAGCAGCTCATAGAACATGGTCTCCATGTCCCCCTCGTCGTCGCTGTTGACCACCACATACAGCGTATTCAGGTCCCGCGCGCTGCAAACCACGGCCCGCTCCTCGTCCGCCAGCTGTCGGCAGGCGTGCGCCGCCAGCGCGCGGGCGTCCAGTCTGCGCTGCTCCGACGCGCCGGGCGCTTCGGGCATGGCGATGTCCACCACGCCCACGGCGAAGTAGGTCCTGCGCAGCTCCCAGAACTGCTCCTCCCGCAGCACCTGGGCGTCGCCCACGCTGCCGTTGAGCAGCTGATGCAGCGCGCCCTGGCTGGCATAGGGGGAAATGGTGATCATGCGCTCCCGGTAGCCGTTGCGCTCGCCAATCAGATCGGCGATGCCTTGCACGATATCGCCCATCTCATCGCCGCTCTGCCCCGCCGCCGGACCGCCCGCCACCATGCGGGAGATGACGCCGATGGGCCGGTAGCGACTGCGGGAGAAGCGGTAGGCAAAGGCCATGAACACCGCGCCCAGCAGCACCGTGGCCGCCACGGGCACCAGCGCCGTCAGCGGGAAGGGCGCCTCCAGCGCGCCGTCGGCGATTTGCAGCCGATAGCTGATGCCCCCGCCGATCAGGCTGGCGACCTCGAACACCTCGCCGGAGCCGTCCAGGGGACCCGTGGCATAGAGCGCCTCGGACTGGCGGCGAATCTCCAGGGCGCCGATGGCGTCGCCGGCCTCCTCGATGCCGCCCGTCAGCGCCGATTCCTCCATCAGCACCAGGGTCGTGCCCTTGGAGGAGCCGCCCACCTGGCCGCTGTATTCGTCGGCATAAATCCAAAAGCGCTTATTCAGCAGGATGTTGTTTTCGCCATACAGGGACAGAAGCTCCGCCGCGGTGGAAACCCCCAGCCACGGCGCGCGGCCCGGGCCGTTCACGCTGGCGCCCAGGGCGATCACCGTGCCCGGGGTATAGAGCCGCTTGTCTCCCTCAAAGCCCAGCAATATGGCGTAGACATCGAAGCTGCCTGAGGATGCCTTGATGCGCTTCAGCTCTGTCAGCACGCGGTACAGCTGCATGGAATCCACGGTCTTGCCCTCGGCATAGGCCAGCTGGTACAGCTCCCGCACGCTTTCGGAGCTGTTCATGGCATTGCACAGCGCCTGGGCGATCAAAAGCTGTCGGTCCAGCCGCGTACACAGCGCGTTTCCCCTCTCCAGACAGGACTTGCGGGCCATGGCCCTGTAGTTGGCGCGCCAGGAATACAGGTACCAGGCGCAGAACCCGGCCACAAACAGCACGATGATCAGCACATAGGAAAGAAACAGCCTGCGGAACACGCTGCTCTTGATGTAGCCCAGCTTCTGACCCTCCATGCGCCTCAAAAGCCCTCCCCGCGAAGGTGATGATCCGTCAGTCAAAATGCCAGAAGCCCGTGCCGGTCTCGGGGTCCAGCCTGTGGCCAATGGCCCCGCCCAGCACCGCTCGCAGCTCGATCTCCGCCGTATACAGCACGGTGGCGGCCTTCAGGTGCCCGCCGCGAACTCTGTGTTCCCCGTCCTGTTCAAAGGCAAACAGCGCGTGGGTATGGTGGCAGAGCCGGCCTTCGCCGTCCGTGATGACGTTGCCCGTGAAGCTGACCAGCTCCAGCATACCCTCGATCCCCTGGGTGTCAAACGCGCCCTTTTGGGGGTTGAACACCTGCAATTGGGCGCTGGCGCAGCCGCCGATGCCGGAATAGGTCGCCGAGGCAAAGCCCTCCAGGCGGCACACCTGAAGCAGCGCTTCGATGATCTCCTCGCCCTTGTCCACGCGAATATAGCAGGCGTCGCCGAATTTCCTGTAATCCATTTTCGATGCTCCCTTTCTGTGTCCATGCCGGCGCGCCCTCCTCAGGCGCGCAAGGAGGCCTCCGTCACCGGGAAGGAAAAGTAGGTGTCCGGGAAGGGTTCATCCGCAAGCCGGAAGTGCCACCACTCACACTCATAGGGCTCGAAGCCGCCCCGCACCATGGCCCTTTGCAGCAGCATACGGTTTTCATACTGCGCGTCGGTGATGCCCCGGTAGTCGGGATGGGACAGCTCCCCGAACAGATCGAAGGGGCCGCCCATGTCCACCTCCCTGCCGGTGGCCATGTCCAGCAGCGTCAAATCCACGGCGCTGCCCCGGCTGTGGCTGGACTGCCGGGCGATATAGCCGAGGTTGAAGGTGTCCCGCTTGTCAATATCCGGGTAAAAGTAGGGCTTCATGCGCGTGTCCTCGTCCTCGATGGCCCAGAGGATGAAGTGCTTCACCGCCGTGGTGGGCCGGTAGGCATCGAAGATCTTGAGCCGGTAGCCCTGCACCATCAGCTCGTTGCTGACGCTTTTCAGCGCCCTGGCCGCCTCCCGGGTCATGAGCGCCACGGGCGCCTCATAGCCGTCAATGCGCTCCCCCACGAAATTGTAGGTGGAAAAATAGCGAATCTCCTGCACGATGTGGGGCACCACGTCCGACAGCAGCACGAATCCCGAGGCGTCCTGGGCCAAATCCCTGTGTCGCATGGGCAATATCCTCCTGTCGCTGAATCAGTATTTTTCCGGCTCCGCCACGGCCCAGAAGGCGGGCTTGGGGTTGCGGTGGCCGTCGAACAGCAGCGGGTACTGGGAGGCTCGCCAGCTCATACTGTCGGTGAGGCCCCAGATCTGCACCGCCTCAAACTGGTCGGCGTGGGCCAGCGCCAGCTTCATGATTTCGGCGTACAGCTGCGCCTGGCGGATGAAGCTGTCCTCGCTGTTGTTGCCCACGGTCACGTCCAGCTCACTGATGCGCAGGCGCAGTCCCAGCAGCGCGATGCGGTCCACCGACGCGGTGATCTGGGCCAGGGAGGGCTGGGTCAGCCCGTGGTGCATCTGGAAGCCGTAGCCATCGATGTTGCCCTCGGCCATCAGCTCCTCCAGCAGCTTCACGATGCCGTTCTGCTTGCCGTAGTAAGCCGTGTTGTAATCGTTGTAATAGAGCAGCGTGCCCTCGGGCGCGTATTTGCGGGCAAACTCAAAGGCCCTGAGCAGGTAGTCCTCGCCCACCACCGAAAGCCACGGGGAGGCGCGCAGCTTGCCCGTGGAATCGTCCACGGCCTCGTTCACCACGTCCCAGCTGACGATGACGCCGGGATAGTTTTCTTCCATATATTCCATGATCAGGCGGATATAGTTCTCCATGCGGCCCAGCATCACCTCTCGGGACACCATGGGCGCGCCGGATTTGTAGCCCTCCCGGAAGAATGCGTCCGGCGTCTGGGAGTGCCACACCAGCACATGCCCGTGGACCTTTACGCCATGCTCCTTCGCGAAGCTGAGCAGCGGCTCGGCGGCGTCGAAGTGGACGGCCACCGCCGTTTCGTCCTGCTCCGCCAGCAGGCGGCTCTCGCCCAGATCCAGCACGGAATCGGGCTTCAGCTCGTTTTCCGGGGTCAGGATGTTGAACTGGGACTCTATGAACGCCATGGCATCCCCCACGGACACCAGCTGCCTGCCCACGCAGATGCCGATATCGAACTTGCCGGCGTACACTTCCTTCAAAGAGGGCAGGTCCTCCGCCGCCTCGATGACCATGGGCTCTGCCGTGGGCTTGGGCTCGGGCAGGCCGTCCGGTGCGTCGAGGACGAAGTTTCGGATGTCAAAGTCCAGGTCGGAGGCGTCCGTGGTCTCCACATACAGCACAAAGCGGTCAAAGTCTCCCGCCACGTATTCGCCGCGAAGCTCGGTCCACTCGCCCCGCTTCGCCGCGCCCCTGGCCAGGTTCTCATAGCTCTCCGCGCCGTCCACGGAATGGGCCACGGAGATCATGAAGCCCGCGCTGTCGGCCCCGTCCTGGCGCACCTGCACGCTCAGCGCATACCTGCCGCCGGGGATCAGGTCAAAATCCCGTCCGGGAGAGTTCCAGCTGGCGGTGCGGCCCTGGATGCGCAGCGCGCCCTCTGGCAGCACGCTGACCTTCGCCGCGCCCGCGGACCGGGCGTACCAGCCGTCCGTGCCGCTTGAAAAATCGGAGTGATACAGCGGCTCATTCGCCTCCGCACTCCCGGAGACGCCGCCCAGCGCCAGCATACAGGCCAGCATGAAAACCATGATCCTACGCATCCAAACCATCCTTTCTCTCCTCGCGGCGCGCTCCACCGTCGGGCGTCGCGTTTCCCATCCATCCCATTGTACTACACATTTTGTTTACAGTAAAGTGGCACGGGGCATCAAAGTTTGTCAAATCACCCGTGCAGCAACAGCCAAACGGCGCTCCGCACAGGGCGAAGCGCCGTTTGGTCCATGTCCGCGTCAATAGATGACCACCGCGAGGGTGCCGCGCTTGCAGTGGCTGTAGAGCCAGTAGGCGTCTGAGACCTTCAGGCGGATGCAGCCGTGGGACGCCTTCTGCCCGAGCCCGTACAGCGAACTTTCGCGCAGCGTGCTTTCCTTGGCCTCGCTGAAGATGACAGAGTGGATCATGATGTTGCCCTCGACCTCGAAGGCGTATTTGGCCCAGCACTTGAACTTCTCAAAATAGTGCCATACATCGCAGGGGTAGCAGTCCAGGAAGATGCCCCGGGGCGTGGAATTGCCCAAGCCGGTGGAGCATTTGAACTCCTGTGTCCGCTCATATTCATTCTGCGCGTTCAGCTCATAGACGTACACGCGCTGATCGTCAATGCTGATCTCCACCCGGTAGGGCAGCCGCTTGTAGACCGCGGCATCCGAAAACAGCAGGTTCAGCGTGGCCGCGTCCGCGACGCCGGTGACATTCAGACCGTTCGTGGCCTGGAAGGTGGAAACGGCTTCTGTGGTGACGCTGCCGGGCACGCCGTCGATGAGGTTCTTGTCCAGGTAATACAGCGTGTGCAGTCGGCGCTGTATGCGCTTCAAATCGGCGGCCTCCGCGGGGTTGACGACGCCCACATTGTCCAGCGCGCCGTTGTTGAGCGCCTCCTGCGCCGCCACGGTCAGCCGCGTGGAATCGGCGAACAGCTGCGCGCCGCCGCTGCCCTTGGCCGTGAGGTACTCATACACCTGGGCGACGGCCTTCTGGAAGGAATCGTCATACCGTCCGTCGGGGAGCTTGATCGTCATGCCATAGCGCACCAGCAGCGTCTCCATCTCCCGCACGGCCGTGCCCCGGTCCTTGTAGGCGATGTCGTGCAGCACATAGTGCGCCGCCACGGGCGCGGCGTCCGAAAACAGGGCGTCGACGCAGGCCTTGTCCAGGCTGTCGCCCTGGCCCAGCTGCGCCGCGTCCCGGAAGGCCGCGGCGGTCCTGGCCGCGTATTCGTCAAAGACCTCGTCCGGCTGCATGTCCATGTAGCCCAGCTGGCTCAACCGGCGCTCCACGCGAAGCGCCTCGCTGCCTTCAAGGCCCTGGGCAATATCGCACAGATAGGTGGAATAGGCGGGGTCAAACAGCAGCGCCTGGGTCGCGGAGGTGGCTTCGCCGGTGGCCGCGATGCCCAGGCCGGCGTCCACGCCCTGCGCCAGCAGGTGGTTCTGGAAGCGCTTGACCGCCGTCGCGGTCGCGGGGCCGTAATTGCCGTCCGCCTTGTCGGTCAAAAAGCCGAACTGCCTCAGCTTCTCCTGGAGGCGCTGCACGGCTTCCCCCTTGTCGCCCCGGGTCAGCCGCTCGGGCAGCGCCACGACGCCATCGGAGAACAGCGCGCTTTCGGTGGCCGCGTCCATCTCCCCCGTGGCCGCAAGGCCGTGCATGGTCTGGAACAGCTTCAAAGCCGCCTGGGAGCGCTCGCCGAATATGCCGTCCGCCTTGCCCCGCAGATAGCACAGGTCGATCAGCCGCTGCTGGATGCGCCTGGCAGAGCCCGCCTCGGCGGACTTTTCGTTGAGGGCGATAAAGGTTTCATCGTTCAACATGCCGGTGATCTCAAGGGACCAGCGCTCCTGAAAGGTGCGGATGGCCAGGGCCGTCTGCGGTCCAAGCAGGCCGTCCGCGGCCCCGGCATACAGGTGAAGATCGGTCAGCATCAGCTGGGCCTGCTTCATCCGTTCCGTGGGATCGGTGACGACCTCCGCCACCTCGCGGGCGGTCAGGGGCTGGTCTGTGACGACGGGCATTTCCTCCACCGCGGCAGACGTCTGCTGCGGGGCGGGCGCCTGCTCCACGGGCACCTCTACGACCACAGGTGTCTCCTCGACAGCGGGCGCCTCTACGGCCACGGGCACCTCTACGACCACAGGCGTCTCCTCGACAGCGGGCGCCTCTACGGCCACGGGCGTATCGGCAACCACAGGCGTCTCCTCGACAACGGGCGCCTCTACGGCCACGGGCGTATCGGCGACCACGGGCGTATCTATGGCAACGGGCGTTTCCTCCGCGGGGGCGGGCGTCACCTGTACGGTGATGGCCGCCTGCTCCGCGAGCGCCGAACCGGGTGCAAACAGCATCGCCAGCGCGCAAACCGCGCCTGTCCACTGTAACCAACGCTTCATATAACAGGATACCTCTGCAATATAAATCAAGT
>JAFUCP010000017.1 GCA_017459565.1 Clostridia bacterium
CTGGAGCGCGCCTGAACCTGGGCCACGTGGGCGACAGCGCCACCCGCCGGCAGATCGTGAAGAACCTGAAGGAGGTCCCCGCCGAATTCAACAGCACCCTGACCTACGACGAGGCGGCGCTGGACGAATTCATCGCGCGGCTGGCGGGGGATCCCGCCCAGGCTGCGTCTGGCGCTGTGCGCCGTGGCGGCCGCGGCGGCTGTCTTTGGGGTGGTCAAGCTGGTGGGCAGCGTGCGGGAGGCGCAGATCGAGCGCTTCGTGGAAAATGTATATGTCAACGGCGTTCCTCTGGAGGGCTATACCTATGAAGAGGGCCTGGCGCTGATGGCGCAGATGAAGCAGGAGCGCATCAATGCCACCTATACGCTGACCTATGGCACCAATTCGTGGCAGTTTTCGCCTGCCGACTTCAACATGCAGATGGAATATGCCACCGAGATGGAATATGCCTGGAACCTTGGCCACGTGGGCGACGGCAAGACCCGCAGGCAGGTGGTGGAGAATCTCAGACAGGCCCCGGCAGAGTTCAACAGCGAGCTGTCCTATGACGAGGCGGCGCTTGAGTCCTTTGTGGACAACCTGGCCAGTCAGATCGACGTGGCTCCCGTGGACGCGGAGGTGGCCGTCACCGAGGAAAAGCCGGTGATCATCACGGCCTCGCAAAACGGCGTGGCCCTGGACAAGGAGCAGACCCTCGCCAACCTCACGGCGCTGATCACCACGGGAAAGGGCGACACGGCGCTGCCCGTGGAGGAGGTGCTGCCCGCCGTCACCTCCGACAACATGGAGATGAAGGTGGTGGCCAAGTTCTCCACCGACGTCAGCTTCCGCGGCGCGGACAGCCGCTCCAACGTTCGTCTGGCGCTGGGCTTTTTCAACGGCTATGTGGTCTATCCCGGCCAGACCTGCGATTTTAACGAGGTGGTCGGGCCGCGTACCGAGGGCCGCGGCTTCAAGGAAGCCCCCGAATATGCGGGCAACGAATTGAAGAAGGGCGTCGGCGGCGGCGTCTGCCAGGCATCCACCACGCTGTACAACGCCGCCATCATGGCGAACATGACAATATTGCAGCGCTCCAACCACAACATGACCGTCTCCTATGTGGAGCCCAGCCAGGACGCCGCCGTGGAGTACGGCGTGGACGGCAAGGACTTTATCTTCCGCAACGACACCGAACACGCCATCTACATCTATACCAACGTGGACAAGGAAAACGCCACTGTGACCATCTATGGCACGCGGCCGGAGTACCACTATGAGCTGGTGTCGGTGATCATCGACGAAAAGAAGTCGGACCGCAAGCGCTATGAGAACGATTACGACGGCAAGAACGTATATTACATCACCGATACGCCAAAGCTGAAGACGGCGGGCCACGGAAGCTGCCACAGCGAGGGCTGGGTGGTGGCCTACGACTGGGACACCAAGAAAGAGGTCAGCCGGGAGCAGATCAGCTATGATGTCTATGTTGCCGGCGTGAACGTCTACTGGCGCGGCGTGCATGATTCCAAGGGCAACGTCGTGGACCCGGAAAAAATACAGGAGAGCGGCACATAGCCGTGCCGCCCCGTTCAAACATCAGGAAGAGAGGGAATACCGTGAAGCAATGCTTTTTGACCCGGCGAGGTCCCAAGGCCATCGGGCCCTATTCCACGGCGGTCATACAGGGTGGCAGCTGTTACCTGTCGGGCATGATTCCCGTCGATCCGGCCAGCGGAGCGTTGGCGGCTTTGGATGTGGCGGGGCAAGCCCGACAGGTCTTTGAAAACATAAAGGCCGTTTTGGAGGAAATGGGACTCTCCATGGCGGACATTGTTAAAACAACCGTGTTTCTGACGGATTTGAAAGCCTTTCCCCAGGTGAACGAAATCTACGCGGCGTACTTCGGCCCGGACTATCCGGCCCGCAGCTGCGTGCAGGTTTCGGCGCTGCCGATGGGCGCTCAAATCGAGGTGGAGCTTATCGCCGCCCTGAAATAACGGTTTTTTTATACGGCAAGACAAATCAACGGCATAGCGAAGGAGTGTTTTGGGACATGTTTGAAACCGCGAATATTTCGATTTTCGCAGGCAGCGGCGGAAGAACCTTTGCGGAGCGCATGTGCAGGTACATGGGCAAGAAGCTGGGCTCCTCCGAGGTGATTACCTTTTCCGAGGGCAATACCTTTGTGCGCGTCAATGAGACTGTGCGCGACCGCGATGTGTTTCTGGTTCAGCCCATCGGCCTACATTCCAACGACGAGTTTGTGGAGATCCTGTTCTGGATGGACGCCTTCAAGCGCGCCAACGCGCTGTCCTGCACGCTGATCATGCCGTACTTTGGCTATGGCAAGGGGGACAAGAAGGACGAGCCCCGCGTGTCCATCCGCGCCAGGGTCTGCGCCGAGTGCATGGAGCTGGCCGGCGCGGACCGCTTTGTCACCATGGACCTGCACGCACAGCAGCTCCAGGGCTTCTTCAAACGCCCCATGGACCATCTGATCGCCATGCCGATGCTCAGCGAGATCATCAAGCGCGTGGGCACGGAGAATATGGTGGTCGTCTCGCCGGACGCGGGCTTTGCCAAGCAGGCGCGCAAATTCGCCGACACACTGGGCCTGCCCATTGCCATCGGGGACAAAACCCGCACCGACCACCACGAAAACGCCCAGGTGCTGGAGGTCATCGGCAATGTGAAGGGCAAAAATTGCCTGATCGTGGACGATTTCACCATCTCCGGCGGCACGCTGGTGAACCTGGCCGAGTCCCTCCAGGCCCGCGGGGCCCAGGAGATCACGGCCATGCTCAGCCACAACATCATCTCCGCCCAGGGCGTCGAGCGCATCAACGCCAGTCCCATCAAGGCCGTCTATTCCACTGATACCGTGGAAAACCCCAACATCATCGGCCAGAGCAAGTTCCGCACGGTGTCCGTCGCGCCTATGTTCGCCGAAACCATCATGCGCTTCTACAATTATCAGTCCGTGAACTCCATGTTCAGCCAGCTGCCCGAAAAGGTGGTCACGGCGGGCTTCAACTTCACGGGCCTGACGCTGAAGGACGGCGAAATGGTCAACGCGCCCCTCGCGGATTGAGGGGCGGCGGCGCGTCGCACGACTTTGCGATGAAATGCCGGATTCTTGTCAAGATTGATACGGGAGAAACGTGATATAATATTCGGGCACGCGCGCCGCGCGTGCCCATACTATTTTTCGAGGTACATGCATGAACAGAAAAGAAATTGCCGAGATCCGCAGCCGTATGAACCCGGACAAGAACGCCATCAGCTGTGTGCGGGGCTGCTATGTGAATGAAAAGCGGGAAATCGTGGCCACATTCAACAGGTCGCTGATGAGCTTTCCCCAGGAGGAGCAGGAGAAGTACCTGTCCATATTCAAGCGCACGCTGGCGGGCGTGCCGGGCAAGAACCTGATCGATATTGAGTTCCGGGCCGACCAGGTGATGGAGGACGAGGCGCACCAGCTGCTGATGGGGCTGCGCAACACGGCCCTGACCGTGGATGTGGGCGTGGAAAAGCTGTGCCAGAGGATCATCGATAACCTGGCCATGGAGGGAAACTATCTGATCCTGATGATGCACGACGCCTACGACGTGCCCTTCAGGCACGCGGATGAAAACAAGGTGGATGTTGTGTCTGAAGAGGTCTTTCAATACATCATGGTCTGCGTGTGCCCAGTGAAGCTCACCAAGCCCGCGCTCAGCTATTTCAGCGACGACAACGCCTTCCACAGCCGGGAGCAGGACTGGGTCGTGGCCGGGCCGGAGCTGGGCTTCATGTTCCCAACCTTCGATGACCGCGCCGCCAACATCTACAGCGCCCTGTATTTCAGCAAGGACGCCGCCGACGTACACGACGAATTCATCGACGCGGTGTTTCACTGCGACGCGCCCATGCCCGCCGCCGAGCAGCGGGAGGTGTTCCAGGCGGTGCTGGAGGAATCGCTGGACGAGGATCTGAGCTTTGAGGTGGCCCAGACGGTGCATGAGCAGCTGCGGGAGATGATCGAGTCCCATGCGCAGGACAAGAGCGCCGAGCAGCTGGTGGTCTCCAAGCGGGAGGTGGCGGGTATGCTCCAGTCCTGCGGCGTGCCGGAGGAAAAGCTGACCGCCTTCGAAGAGCGCTATGATTCCGAGTTCGGCCAGGGTATTTCCCTGAGCGCCGTGAACATCGCCGAGCCGAAGAAGTTTGAGGTCCGCACGCCGGACGTGGTGGTCCACGTCAACCCGGAGCGCAGCGATCTGATCGAGACCCGCGTGATCGACGGCTTCAAGTACATCCTCATCCGCGCCGACGAGGGCGTGGAGGTCAATGGGGTGAACATCGCCATTGCCGGCGCGGCGGCGGAAGCGGATGAAGCGCCGTTTTGACGGGAACTGAATTTGAAAAAAGCATTGTAAAGGCGGCGTTTGTGCCGCCTTTTACAGCCTCGCGGCCACCTGGGCGGCCAGGGCCGCGTTGTTGTATACCAGGCGGATATTGCTGGCCAGGCTGTCGCCGCCGGTGATGTCCTTGATCTTCGCCAGCAAAAAGGGCGTGGTCTGCTTGCCCTTGATGCCCTGGGCGTTGGCTTCGGCCACGGCCTCGTCGATGGCCCGGTTGATCACGTCGGGGTCCATGCTGTATTGCTCTGGAATGGGGTTCGTCACCAGCATACCACCCGAAAGGCCCATCTCCAGCTTGGCGCGGAAGGCAGCGGCCACCTCGTCGGGGGTGTCCAGCCGGTAATCCACTCCGAAGCCGCTTTTGCGAGTGTAAAACGCGGGAAGCTCTTCGGTGCCGTAGCCGATCACGGGCACGCCTTTGGTTTCCAGGTATTCCAGCGTCAGGCCCAGGTCGAGTATGGACTTTGCCCCGGCGCATACCACCAGCACAGGGGTCTGGGCCAACTCCTCCAGGTCAGCGGAAATGTCCATGGTGACTTCCGCTCCCCGGTGGACGCCGCCGATGCCGCCGGTGGCGAACACGCGGATGCCCGCCATGGCCGCGATGATCATGGTGGTGGCCACGGTGGTCGCGCCGTCCTCGCCCCGGGAGACGAGGACCGGCAGGTCGCGCCGGGAGGCCTTGGTGACGGCATAGCCCTTCTTGCCCAGGTATTCGATCTCATCCCGGGAGAGCCCGGCCTTCAGCCTGCCGCCGATGATGGCGATGGTGGCCGGGACCGCGCCGTTTTCGCGGATGATGCGCTCCACGTTCAGGGCCGTCTCCACGTTCTGGGGATAGGGCATACCGTGGGAGATGATCGTGGATTCCAGCGCCACCACGGGCTTGCCCGCGGCCAGCGCCTCGCGCACCTCGGGGGATATTTCAAGGTATTTGTTCATAGTGAGCCTCCTTCATGATTGCTTGAAAAACAGGATATAAGCCTCAGCGCGCCGCGCAGGCCTCGTCGATCGCCGCCATGCGCCTGCGCAGGGACGCCTCATCCAGCGCCGGGTTCACCGCAGGCACGCTTTCAACGGCGATGGAGGCCGCGGCCAGCCCCGCCACGGCGCACTCCCGCAGGGAAAGGCCGCGCAGCTCGCCCCAGGCCAGCGCCGCGGTGAAGGCGTCGCCCGCGCCCGTGGCGTTCACCAGCCGCACCGCCGCGCCGGGCAGCAGCAGCGTCGAATCACCTTCTGCGCAGCACACGCCGTGCGCGCTCAGGGTGATGTAGGCCCGCGTCGCGCCCATTTCGATCAGCCGGCGCGCTGCCCGCCGGGCGGAGTCGGCGTCGTGGACGGGGATGCCGGTGAGTGTCTCGGCCTCCAGGGCGTTGGGCTTGACGGCCCGCAGGCGGGGCAGGGCCCCCATAAGCCGCGGGGCCTTCGCCATGGAGACCGCGTCCGCCAGCAGCGGCACGCGCAGCCGCGACGCCAGGAAGTCCAGCGTTTCGGCGGACAGGTTGCTGTCCAGCACCACCGCGTCCATGCTGTTGAGGGCGCCGAGGCGCCCCTCGAGGACCTGCGGGGTCAGCCGCCGGCAGATGGCCATGTCGTTGACCGCCAGCTGCATATCGCCCCCGGCGTCCGCGATGAACAGATAGGCGGAGCTGGCCGCGCCGGCAAAGGCTAAGCACAGATCCGTAAGCACGCCCGCCCGGGCGCAGTCCGAGCGAACGATGTCCGCGAAGGCGTCGTCGCCCAGCGCCGCGGCCAGATGGGTCTCCACGCCCAGCCGCGCCAGGTTGCAGGCAATATTCCTTCCCACGCCCCCGGCGGACAGCGTCACCCGCCCGGGGTTGGAATCCTGCATGGCCAGGCGGCCCGCGGGAAAGCCGCCGATATCGATGTTTGCCGCGCCCACCACCGCGCAGCGGGGACGGAGGTTTGCCATGGGCGTCCGCCTTTCCGCGCCTTTGGGCAAAGGTCCCGGGCGCTCGTTAACGGTTGGTCTGTCGAAGCTATTATACGCCCCGCGGGCCGCTTCTTCAAGCGCGGTGGGGTGAAAATCGTCATTTTCGGGTCAAAACGCCCGAATTACGTCAAAAAAAGGCGCGGCTTTGTAAAAAATTATCACAAAGCACGTTGCTTCTGCCACAATTGACCCATATAATGGTAGCATAGCATAATCTGGAGGATTGTAGGATATGTCCAAATCGGTTTTCCGTGTCCTGCGGGCCGTTTTGATAACGGCGCTGGCGCTGCTCATCGGCGCGTCCGCGCTGGCGGAGTCCATTGAGGTCAAGCTGAACGAAACCGCGAGAATCTATCAGTCGGCCTCCACCTCAGCGCGCTATGTCAAGGCGCCCAAGGGCCTGAAGGTTACGCTGAAGGCATACTCCGACGGCTGGGGCAAGCTGTCCTACAAGGGCAGGACCGGCTATATCCGGCTGAAATACCTGGACAGGGTGGAGCCCGTCAGGGCCTATGTGACGGAAAGCACCGGCGTGTACCGGGATGCCGAGGGCTCCGACAGGCTGACCACGGTTCCGGCGGGCACGACGGTGTATGTGGTGGGCGTGGATGGCAGCTATGTGCGCATCCAGAACAAATCCGGCAGTCAGACGGCCTACATCAAGGGCAGCGCGCTGTCCGGCAGCAAACCGGACCAGGTGAAGTCCGGCGGCAGCTCCGCAGCGGATGCCATGCCCCAATCCCTGCGCTCCACCACCTCCTCCGCCGGGGGCTCCAAGGTGGAATACACGATCTATGTCGCTCAGAATCTGCTGGGCGCGCCCTATGCCAGTAACGCCAACCCGCCCAAGAGCTTTGACTGCGCCAAGTTCTGCTATTACTGCTATGGCAAGGCGCAGAGCGGCGTGATCAAAAGCTCCTCCTATGAGCAGGGCTATGACGACAGCTTTGCCAGGATCAGCTATGACAATCTCAAGCGCGGCGATCTGGTGTGCTTCAACACCGTCAGCGACGGCGATGCCTGCGACCATACGGGTATCTACCTGGGCGGCGGCTATTTCATACACGCCTCCTCCGCGGCGAAGAAGGTCATTCTCAGCTCCCTCAGCTCCGGCTATTACAAGCGTACCTTCAGCTGGGGACGGCGGATATTCGGTTGACGGACAGAACAAAAAACGGGGAACCGCGCGTTTCCCGTTTTTTGTTGGAATTGGACATGATTAAGAAAACGGAACGTTTTCCGGGTCGGCGACATCCGAAGAATGGCGTCGACCATTTTTTTGGATGGCTACAGCCTGCCGGTGAAAACCGTTTCGGCGGGCCCGGTCATGTAAATATGGCCGTCCGCCTCCCAGCGTATGTCCAGCACGCCGCCGGGCAGCCGGATGAGGGCCCGGCGGGGGAGCAGGCCCTGGCTGGCCGCCGCCGCCAGCACGGCGCAGGCCCCGGTGCCGCAGGCCAGGGTAGGGCCGTCGCCCCGCTCCCACACGCGCACGTCCGCGCCGCCGTCGGCGTTCAGACGGCAAAATTCGATGTTGGCCCGGGCCGGGAAGGCGCTGTGCCGTTCCAGCAGCGCGCCCAGGCGCGAAAACGCCTCCCCGTCCGGGTAGAGATCGAAGGTCACGGCGTGGGGGTTGCCCATCGACACGCAGAAAAAGCGCAGGCTGTGCCCGCCGGCTTCGAGAGTTACGCGGTTGGTGGGGGCGCTGACGGGAATCCGGGCGGGGTCGAAGCACGGCGCGCCCATATCCACGGTGACGCTGCTGACCTGTCCGCCATCCACGGCCATGGTCAGCGTCAATATCCCGGCGCCCGTCTCAAGCCGCATGGGCAATTCCTGGCACAGACCCCCCTCGTACAGGAATTTGCCCAGGCAGCGTATGCCGTTTCCGCACATCTCCGCCTCGCTGCCGTCGCTGTTGAATACGCGCATACGCGCGTGGGCCGCGTCGGACGGCTCCGCCAGGATCAGCCCGTCGCCGCCGATGCCGAAATGTCTGTCGCACAGGCGTCTGGCCAGCTCTGATGGGTCTTTAATCGCTTGACGAATACCGTCGAGTATGATAAAATCATTACCGATACCATGCATCTTTGTGAATTGCAAAATGTTCGCCTTCCTTCCGGATCGGATTGGAGAAATCGCTCCCAAGAGGAACACCTGTTTTGTAGATTATACCCGAAGGCCGGACATTTTACAAGCATTGGGCAATGGTACGCACATCAACAGATGGAGGAATCATTCCATGAAGAAGCTGCTTTCGATTGCCCTGGCTCTGATGCTGCTGCTGGCGTCCGCGGCCTGCGCCGAGGGTACCTATGTGGGGAGGATCTCCAACATAGAGATGAATGCCACTCAGGAAGGCCAACAGGCGGATACGGATCTGTCCGACCTTGAAATTTGCCTGGCTGCCGGCCTGGCCAACGAGATGCCCACCCTGCGCGTCGAGTGCAACACCTCCGACGGCCAGATTTACGGCCTGAATGTGCAGTGCGTGGACGGTCGCGTGCTGATGCAGGTGGACGGCGTGAGCAAGGCCGTGTACGCGGACGCGGGCACGTTCGGCGCGATGTTCCAGAGTACCCTGGAATCCATGCTCGCCAACCCCGAGTCCCTGCTGGAGACGAAGCTGCCCGAGATTCCCGTGATCACCATTCCGAAGCTCGATCTGGTCTCCTTTCCTGCCATGTTCGGAGCGGAAACCAACGGCTCCGCCTTTGCCGTTCCCTATCAGACGATCAACAGCCTGCTGAGCATGCTCTCCATGTACAGGAGCCTGATTCCCGAGCAGTTCGCCGCCTATGTGAATCCCCTGTTCGACACAGTCGATCAGATGGCCGAGACCAACTCCGGCTTCCAGCTGGAGGGCACCGTTGAGAACGACGGCGACCGCGATGTGATGGATGTGGGCCTGTTCATGGTCAGCGAAGGCGAGCGCATGGGAGACGCCATAGGCTCGCTGCACTTCGAGTCCGCCGAGAACGAGGACTATATCGTCGTCACCGCCAACAACGGCGGGAACAGCGTCGAAATCGCGGAAGGCAGCGTGTATACCGATATGGAAACCGGCAGGACCGATTTCACCATGCTTCTCATGAACCAGTTCGGCCTGGTGGTCAGCCTGTACAAGGACAATGACGGCCTGCAGAACATCGACTTCAGGCTCTCTCCCGGCGATCAGCACGTGGACCTGTCCGCCGTCTATGGCCCGAAGGACGAAGGCGATTACACCGCCCTGTTCCTGGAGGTTGCCAACCAGATCACCGCTTCTGTGACCGATATCATGCAGTCGGACGGCAACGGCGGCAAGGTGGGCGCCATCGCCGTGCTGGTCGACTCCGATACTGCCGGCCTGCACTTTGATTTCTCCGGCGACGTGGAGGAGGTCATTTCCGATATCCAGCTGGAAGGCATCCCCAGCCCCGAGGAAGCCATCGCCATCGAGGAAGCCACCCAGGACGAACAGTACGCCGAAGAGATGAACACCGCTCAGGGCGTGCTGATGGACTACCTCAACAGCGTCACCACGGTACCCGCCGCGTAAGCAAAGACACCTGATGGGAAGCTGCGAAAGCGGCTTCCCATGTTTTATGTGCGCAGCCTTTTTACGCGCCTTTAAGGTTGTTGCGTTGACAAGGAAACCCACGGTGTGATAATATTACGAAAACTGTTTTTCCCCTGCTTGACCCGCGCAAGGCGCGGTTGGGAGGTTGCGGATATGAAGAGGATGGCGGCCCTTGCGCTGGCGTTGTGGATGATGCTTGCGCCGTGGGCCATGGCAGAGGAAAGCGCCGGCACGCTGCGGCTTGATCAGCTTTCCCTTTCCCATGTGACGCCCGCCGGCACGCGGCGGGTGGACTTCTGGGGCATCAGCCTGTTTTTCGCGCTGGGGACCCCGAACGGCATGCCCACGCTCCAGGGCACCTTTGACAATGGCCAGGGCCAGCTGGTGGACGCCGTGGTGCAGCTGGTGGACAGCGAGATCCAGTTTTCCATGGGAGGCATCAGCGGCATCTATGCCTTGGATCTGAACGCGCTCAGCCCCGAAGGCGGGGCGCTGATCGCGCAGACCGTCGGCGGCGTGATGGCGCTGACTGCCACCCACCCGGAGCTGCTGCTGCGCTCCGTGACCCAGGAGGCGGAGGACGGCTCCCGGCTGTTCCAGCTGACGCTGCCCGCCCAATCGGTTGCCGGCGCGACGCAGGGCCTGCTGACCATGGGCGAGGGCATGGAGAGCGCCGACGATTTGGACCTGGATGCGCTGCGCGCGCGCCTGGAGGCCGGGCAGGAGGACGTGGTCATCAGCTTCCGCTACAGCGAATCCGCTCAGACGTTTACCCTTTCGTTGGCCCAGGGAGAGGAAGCCGTGGAGCTTTCCGGCCTGCTGGCCATGGGCACGGAGCCCATGATCTTCGTCGAAAACAGCCCCGAAGAGGTGAAGTACGATCTTCTGAACCTGGACGCCGCCACGCTGGCGCAGCTGCGGGACGAGCTGGATATGATCGGCATAAAGTTCGCGCACTTCGCGGACGGCTCCGGGCTGGACAACATTATGTGACGGCTGAACACAGGAAGCCGGGGGACGGGCGCCCCCGGTTTTTCCGTGTCGCGCACATGTTATTATTTGGTGAAATCACGCCCTTTTGCATGACAAATTCACGCAAAAGGGGTATTATCAAGGATGGTAAAGTGGCCCGCGGCGCGGGCGACCCTTCCAACTCCGCCGAGCCAATTCGGCGTCAAATAAAAGCTATAGGACAGGTGAAAGACAATGACAAAGGTCAATATCATTTCGGGCTTTCTCGGCGCCGGCAAGACCACGCTGATCAAAAAGCTGCTGGACGGCGCCTTCGAGGGCGAAAAGGTGGTTCTGCTGGAAAATGAATACGGCGAAGTGGGCATCGACGGCGGCTTCATGAAGGACACCGGCGTACAGATCACGGAGCTGAACTCCGGCTGCATCTGCTGTACCCTGGTGGGCGACTTCACCCAAGCGCTGGGTGAGCTGATCGATACCTACCATCCCGACCGCATCCTCATCGAGCCCTCCGGCGTGGGCAAGCTGTCGGATATCCGCCGCGTGGTGGACGATATCGCCAGGACCCACGAGGTGGAGCTGGCGGGCTGCGCCACCGTGGCCGACGTGGGCAAGTGCCGCATGTATGCCCACAACTTCGGCGAATTCTTCATCGACCAGATCGAAAGCGCCGAAACCATCATCCTCAGCCGCACCCAGACCACCACGCCGGAGCGCATCGAAAAGTGCGTGGCGCTGCTGCGGCAGCACAACGAGAAGGCCCGCATCATCACCACCCCCTGGGACGAGTTGGACAGCGCCAAGGTGCTTGAGACCATCGAGCATCCCACCTTCCTGCTCACCATCGACGATCTGCCCGAGGCGGACCACCACGATCACGAGCATCACCATGACCACGATCACGATGAGCATGAGCATCACCACGACCACGATCACGATGAGCATGAGCATCATCACGACCACGATCACGATGAGCATGAGCATCACCACGACCACGATCACGATGATCACGAGCATCACCATGACCACGATCACGATGAACATGAGCATCACCATGACCACGATCACGATGAGCATGAGCATCACCACGACCACGATCACGATGAGCATGAGCATCACCATGACCACGGTTGTGCCTGCGGCCATGACCACGACCACCACGGCCATCATCACGCCGACGAGATCTTCGACAACATCGGCGTGGAGACGCCCAAGCGCTTCGAGGAGGCGGATATCCGCCGGGCCCTGGAGGAGCTGGACGACGGCAACGGCGCGGAGTACGGCCAGATTCTGCGCGCCAAGGGCATCCTGCCGCTGAACGACGGTCGCTGGCTGCACTTTGACTACGTGCCCGGCGAATCGGACGTGCGCTATGGCGCGGCGGACTATACGGGCCGGCTGTGCGTCATCGGCGTGAAGATCAACCAGGACGCCATCCGCAAGCTGTTTGAACTGTGATGAATCGGGAGAGTTTTTAGCCATGAATGTACCTGTCTATATCGTCACCGGCTTTCTGGGCGCGGGAAAGACCCGGTTCATCACGGATATGCTCACCGACGAGGGCTTCAGCGAGGGTGAGCGCACGCTGCTTTTGTGCTGCGAGGAGGGGGAGGACGAGTACGACCCCGAGATCCTGAAAAACAGCAACACCACGCTGGTCAACCTTGAGGAGGTCAAGCAGATCGCCGGGAAGCGGCTTTTGCGCATGAACCGCGAATACCAGCCTGAGCGCGTGATCATCGAATACAACGCCACCTGGCTGCTGGAGAACCTCTACGCCGCCGAAAAGCCGGAGAGCTGGGCGCTGGCGCAGATCATCGATCTGGTGGACGCCTCCACCTTTGAGCTTTACCTGAAGAACATGCGCAAGTACATGGCGGACGGGCTCAAGGAGGCTGACCTGGTCATATTCAACCGCTGTGATGAAAACAGCCGCAAGAGCCCCTGGCGGCGCGCGGTGAAGGGCCTGAACAGTGGCACCCGCATCTTCTTTGAAAACCTGGACGGCACCACCGATGACGGCGTGGCCGACGAGGATTTGCCCTACGATGTGAAGGCGGACCCCGTGGTGATTGCCGACGAGGATTTCGGCACCTTTTATCTGGATGCGCTGGAGCATCCCGACCGCTACGACGGCAAGCGCATCCACGCCCGGGGCCGTGCCTTCCGCATGGAGGATATGCCCAAAAACTGCTATGTGTTCGGCCGCCACGTGATGACCTGCTGCGCCGAGGACATCGGCGGCATCGGCTTTTTGTGCCGGTACAAGGACCAGCCGCCCAAGACCAACGACTGGGTCTTCGTGGACGCGAAGGTGGAAAAGAGCTTCAGTCCCTTGCATAACACCGACGCCATCGTGTTGATCGAGGAAAAGGTCACCCCCGCCTCCGCCCCCGCGGAGGAGCTGGTATATTTTAACTGATTTGTTTCCGACAAATAACGACAGAAATGTGACTTTAAGGGTTGATTTTGTCGATATTGTATGTTAAAATGGACTGGCAAAAGGGAGATGGTTGTTATGAAGCGCAGAACGCAGGTATTGATTATAACGGCGCTGCTGGTCCTGACCGCAGTGCTGGCCCCCATGAGCGCCTATGCCGCCAGGTCCACGGTACAGATTCTGAAGGTGACGGTGGATGGCGCGCGCCTGCGCAGCGGCCCCTCCTCGGAACACAGTATCCTCACCAGTCTGGATGAGGGCAGCAAGGTGTTCTATCTGGACAAGCAGAAGGATTCCTTCTGCTATGTCTGCACGTCCTATGGCGCGAAGGGCTATGTGTTCAGGGATTACCTCGCCTCCTACGGCGCGGCCTACAAGGATCAGATTTACTATGCCAGGAGCAAGGCCAAGGTCTATAAAAAGGCATCCTCGGGCAGCAGCCGAGTCACCACGCTGGGCAAGGGCCAGCACGTGATCGTCTACCAGGTCAAGGGCAACTGGGCCTATATCAAGACGCTGGGGGGCAAGGGCGGCTATGTGAGGAAGAGTTCGCTGTCCAAGGCGGGCTGAGCGCTTGCGGTCAATTTCGGAACCGTCCCAACGGGGCGGTTCCTTTTTTGCGCCGCGGAGTTGAAATTAGACCGCCGTTGGAAGAAGCTATTAACAACTGTGACATTTGCTTGTGCCGGCAGGTCGAAAGAGGTATAATTTCCCTGCCAGATATAAGGCAAGGAGGAATTTGTCATGAAGAAATACATTGCGGAAGCCATCGGCACGGCCGTGCTGGTCATACTGGGCTGCGGAACCGCCATGCTGGTGGGCTGCGACGCCGCGGCGGGCGGCGGGTACATACTCACCGCACTGGCCTTCGGCCTGTCCATCGTGTGCATGGCCTATTCCATCGGCAACATCTCCGGCTGCCACATCAACCCCGCGGTCTCCCTGGGCGTGCTGATGACGGGCGGCATGAAGCTGAATGAGTTTATCGGCTATGTCATTTCCCAGTGCGCGGGCGCGCTGTGCGGCTCCGCGCTGCTGTCGCTCATCTTCAAGACCGGCAACGTCACGGACATGACCGGCGGCCTCGGCACCAACGGCCTGGCGGGCGTCGGCGAAAACGCTCTGGCTGGCCTGCTGGTGGAGATCGTGCTGACCTTCATCTTCGTCATCTGCATCCTGGGCGTGACCTCCGCAAAGGCAAAGCACGGCTCCTTCGCGGGCCTGGTGATCGGCCTGGCGCTGGTGGGCGTGCATATCCTGGGCATCGGCCTGACGGGCACCTCGGTCAACCCCGCCCGCTCCGTCGGCCCCGCCATCGTCGCGGCCATCGGCGGCAATACTGCTCCTCTGGCCAGCGTGTGGGTGTTCATCGTTGGCCCGTTTGTCGGCGCTGCCCTCGCCGCCGTGACCTATCGCGCGCTGGAAAAGTAAGCGCCCGTTTCCCGCATGAGGACAGCCCCGGCACGACCGAAACGGTTGTGGCCGGGGCTGCCTTCGTCTATTCAGGTATGCGCGCAAGCCGCGAAAGCACGTCCCCGCGCCTCCACGCGCCCTCCGTCGCGCCGAGGCGCTCTACGCACAGCGAAGCGGCGGCGTTCGCGTAACGCCCGCAATCGCGCAGACACCTTCCCTCCAGCAGCGCGGCGATAAACGTGGCGGCGAAGGTGTCTCCCGCGCCGGTGGTGTCCAGACAGCGAACGCCGGGGCAGGCGGGGACCAGGTGGCGCTCCCGGGCGCTTTTGAGCAGGCAGCCCCGCCCGCCCAGTTTGATGGCCACGTGGCCGACCCCGGCATCCAGCAGCGCGTCGGCGGCGGCGTCCGCGTCGTCCCGGCCCGTCAGCAGCGCGGCCTCCTCCAGGTTCGGAAAAAAGTAGTCCAGCCGGGACAGCGCCGCGCCCGCCTCGCGCAGCGTCTCGCCGTTTTTGCGCCGAGTGGTGTCTGCGCACAGCAGAAGCCCGCGGGCGCGCAGGGCGTCGAACAGCGACGCGGTATCGGAAAGGTCCAGCGCCGGGGAGACGAACAGGCTGGCCAGACAGGCGATCTTCGCCCGGGACAGGCGCGGCGCGCTCAGCGCTGGCAGTATGTCCGCCAGGGAAAGCCGGCGCAGGCTGCCGCTGCGGCTGGTGATAAAGCCGCGCTCCCCGTCCTCTCGCACCAGCACGATATTGATGCTGGTGTCCAGCCCTGCCTCTCGCTTTACGCAGCCGGTGTCCACGCCCGCGCGCCTCAGTTCGCCCAGCACGAAATCCCCGGCGGCGTCTGCGCCCAGCTTGCTCACCAGCGCGGCGCTGTGCCCCAGCCGGCAGAGGGTCACGGCTTCGTTGGCGGCGTCGCCGCCCGTGCGCATGGCGATGCGCTCCATCGGCCAGGAGCCCGCCTCGAAAACAGCCCTGTTCACGGGCGCAAGGGGAATATCCGCCACTGCCCCGCCGATGACGATGACTTCGGGCTCGCCTGCGCGCATATCCGCGCCTCCCTTCGGTATGGTTCCGCCGCTGCTATCATACCATTTTCGCAAATGGGTTGCAACGGTTTGACGGATCGTGCGCGGCGTATTATAATAAAAACAATCATGCAAAGGAGCTGAAGAAGATGAAGATATTGTTGATCAACGGCAGTCCCAGGGCCAGGGGCAACACGGCGATGGCGCTTTCGGAGATGGCTCGCGTGTTTGAGCAGCAGGGCATCGAGACGGAGACCATCCACGTGGGCAACCGGGACATACGCGGCTGCGTGGCCTGCGGCTACTGTGCAAAGCACGGTCGGTGCGCCTTTGACGACGCGGTGAACGAGATTGCGCCCAAATTCGAGGCGGCGGACGGCATCGTGGTGGGCAGCCCGGTCTACTATGCGGGCCCCAACGCCACCCTTACGGCGCTGCTGGACCGGCTTTTCTATTCCACAGGGTTTGACAAGACCATGAAAGTCGGCGCGGCGGCGGTGGTCTGTCGCAGGGGCGGCGCGTCCGCCGCGTTTGACCGGCTGAACAAGTATTTCACCATATCGGGTATGCCGGTGGCCTCCAGCCAATACTGGAACAGCGTCCACGGCGGCGCGCCCGGCGAGGCGGAAAAGGACGACGAGGGCCTGCAAACCATGCGCACGCTGGCGCGGAACATGGCCTTTTTGGTCAAGAGCATCGCGCTGGGCAAGGCACAGTACGGCCTGCCCGAGCGTGAAAAGGGCGTATTCACCAATTTCATCAGATAGTCGGGGGCGCGTATGTACAACGAATTGACGGAAGTGGACATTCGCAAGATGCAGGAGGAGATCGATTACCGCATGAAGGTGGTGCGGCCCAAGTGCATTGAGGACCTTCAGACCGCCCGCGGCTTCGGCGACCTCAGTGAAAATTATGAATACAAGGCCGCCAAGCAGGAGCTGCGCCGCTGCGACAGCCGCCTGCGCTATCTCAGGCGCATGATCGCCACTGCACGGGTGATCAAGGCCGACGGGCGCGAGGGCGTGGCCGGCCTGTTTGACCGCGTGACCATTGAATATGAGGAGGATGGCGACACCGAAACCATCACCCTCATGACCACGCTGCGCGAGGACGCCGTAAACGGCATCATCAGCAAAGAATCCCCCCTGGGCAAGGCCGTAATGGGCCGCCGGGTGGGGGACAGGGCGCTGGTGCGGGTGAACGACGACATTCAGTACACCGTGCGCATCCTGGATATCCAGAAGGGCAGCGATGACGACAGCTTGCCCATCAGCTCGTTTTAACGCGCGTTAACACAATCACAACGCGTCTGGAGGTTGACAACACGGGGATATGCCGGTATAATTGGTTTTATAAAATTAATTTGAAACAATCAAATTGACGCTTTCAGCGAGGAGGCTGCACCCATGCGCTACAATTATCGCACAGAAATGACCTGTTCCCAGCTCATCAGCTTTGACCTGGATGACAATGTGGTCAGCAATATCGAGTTCGTCGGCGGCTGCAACGGCAACCTGAAGGCGATTTCGAAGCTGGTGAACGGCTGGACCGTGGAAAAGATCGAGGAATATCTGAAGGGGAACCTTTGCGGCCGCCGGCCCACGTCCTGCGCGGACCAGCTGGCTCGGGCCGTTCGCAAGGCATATGATGAACAGAGGAAGGGAGCGTAAACAATGAGGACGGAAGTGCGTTATTTCAGCCGCAACGGCGGTACGAAGAAGCTGGCGGAGGCCATCGGGGCCGCCGTGGGCGCCGAGGCCAAGAGCGTGGATGCGCCGCTTGAAAAGTACGCGGACGTGGTGTTCCTGGGCAGCAGCGTATACGGCGGCAAGCCCGACGCGGCCGTGACCAATTTTGTGCGGCAGAACGGCAAGAACATCGGCAAAATCGTGGTGTTCGGCAGCGCCTGCACCAGCAAGTCCACCTATCCGCAGATCAAGGCCGCCGCGGCGGATTGCGGCGTCAAGACCGCGGAGATGTATTTCCAGTGCAAGGGCGCGTTCATGTTCTTCAACAAGAACCGGCCCAACGACAAGGACTGCGCCGATGCCGCGGAGTTTGCCAAGAAGCAGATCAAGATCCTCGGGGTAACCTGACGATGGACAGCGAAAATTACGACGCCCTGAAGCTGGAAAACCAGCTGTGCTTTCCGCTGTATGCCTGTGCCCGGGAGGTTGTGAAGAAGTACAAGCCCTTCCTGGACGGCATCGACCTGACCTATACCCAGTATGTCACCATGATGGTGCTGTGGGAGAAGGGATCGGCCACCTCCAAGGAGATCGGCGAAAAGCTGCACCTGGATTCCGGCACCCTGACGCCGGTGATCAAAAAGCTGGCGGAAAAGGGCCTTGTCACCCGCGAGCGCGCCAGGGACGACGAGCGCAACCTGCTGGTGACGCTGACCGGGGCGGGGGAGGCGCTCAAGCGCCGCGCCGCGGCCATCCCCGCGCAGATGGGCGGCTGTATACGCATGGACCCCCGGGACGCGGCGGAGCTGTACGCGCTGCTGTACAAGCTGATGGGGGCGCTGGAGTGACACATTCAGGGCTGTAAGCCTGTCTTACGGCAAATATCCTTTTGCAGGGGCGCCGACGCGCCCTCCGCCGGTTACGATTCGATTCGTACCCGGGCGGGGGCCGCGTCGGCGCCCCTGCGTTTATGCTGTTGCTGTTTAAGTCTTTTCCAAAGGAGAGGCTGCAGAGCCCCGAAAACAGTCTGGTGGATTGTTTTCAGCGAGGCCGGGCCGGCAGGCTCCATTGTGCCGGGTGAAGCGAGGCGGATGAGGTCGTCGAGGAACAACATGCCGATATTACGAAGCGACCGTCTTCCGCCTTTTATGGCTTGATTTTTCCAGTGAAATGGATTATAGTAGACAGGGGATTTTGTTTCACAACGACCGATGGATCGAGGCGAACCATGGACAGGGAAAAGGAGCAGATCAGGCAGAACAGCGGCCACGGCCAGGACGAAGGACTGCTGCTGCAAAAGAGCAAGCGGGGCATACTGAACGTCGTGTTCGGGCGGACGATGCTTGTGGTGTTGATGCTGGCGGCGCAGATTCTGCTGCTGGCGGGGCTGTTCAGCTCGCTGAGCAATTTGATGCCGTACTACTATGGCCTGTTGCTGGTGCTGTACGGCGCGATGCTGCTGCACCTGGTGAACAAGCCCTCCGAACCCTATTCCAAGATCACCTGGATACTGCTGATCGTGATGGCCCCGGCGCTGGGGCTGGCGCTGTATGCCTTTGTGGAGTCGGAGATTGGTCACCGGGTGCTGAACCGGCGGCTGAGTGAGTTGATGAAGCAGACCTCCACCTTCCTGCCCCGCCAGCCGGAGATCCCGGAGGCGGCGCGCCGGACGCCGGAGCTTGAGGGGCTGGCGAAATACACCTGGGAGCATGGCGGCTGCCCGCTCTACGGCAATACGCGCGTGGACTATCTCGACAGCGGCGAGGCCTCCATGGACGCCATGCTGCGGGACCTGGAGGGGGCGAAGGACTTCATCTTCCTGGAGTTCTTCATCATCGACGAGGGCTACCTTTGGGGCCGGGTGTTGAAGATATTGGAGGAAAAGGCGCGCCAGGGCGTGGAGGTGCGCGTGATGTACGATGGCACATGCGCGGTGTTCCGGCTGCCCTATCGCTATCCCGAAATGCTGAAAAAGCTGGGCATCAAGTGCAAGATGTTTGCCCCCATACGCCCCATGGTGTCCACCCACTATAACAACCGGGACCATCGGAAGATCCTGGTGGTGGACGGCAGGGTGGCCTATACCGGCGGCGTGAACCTGGCGGATGAATACATCAACCACATCACCCGCTTCGGCCACTGGAAGGACGTGTCCGTCCGGCTGTCGGGCGAGGCAGTGCGCAGCTTCACGCTGATGTTTTTGCAGATGTGGAACGTGAACGAGAACGGGGACGACTTTGCCCGCTTCCTGAACGTCCCGGTTTCCGAGGCCGACCGGGGCGCGCCGGGCTGGGTGCTGCCCTATGGCGACAGTCCCCTGGACGACGTGCAGGTGGGGGAGATGGTCTATGCGGACATCCTCAACCGTGCCCGGCGCTATGTCCACATCATGACGCCCTATCTCATTCTGGATCGGGAGACGACCGTGGCGCTGTGCTTCGCGGCCCGGCGCGGCGTGGAGGTCTGCATCCTGCTGCCCCATATTCCCGATAAAAAATACGCCTTCGCCCTGGCCAAGACCCATTACCGGGAGCTTTTGCAGGCGGGCGTGCGCATCCTGGAATACACGCCGGGCTTTGTCCACGCCAAGACCTTTGTCAGTGACGATTGCAAGGCCGTGGTGGGCACCATCAACCTGGATTACCGCAGCTTTTACCTGCACTTCGAGTGCGCGGCCTACCTGCGGGATGTGCCCGCGGTGATGGATGTGGAGAGGGACTTCCAGGCCACCGCCGCCCGGTGCCAGGAAATTCATCTGGAGGATTTGAAGAAGATCAGGCTCAGCACCCGCGTCGTGGGCTGGCTGCTCAAGGTGTTTGCGCCGGTGATGTGATGGCATGGGGGATTTGACAAAGCGGCAGGACGGCTCATGCGGGGCCGTCCTGCCGCTTTGCGTAGTGCTTCAACCGCTCCGAAAGGCAGTTCATCACATACCACAGCGTTTCATAGTGCATGAACTGGAGTGCGTTGGCATCGAACAGATACTTGATGCTGGCGGGGAACTCGTCGTCGCCGTCCCAGAACTGGAACAGAATTTGAAAATCCCGGAACACGGGAATGGCATAGCCCACGTCGGCCTTGCCGGCGGGGACGCCGTTCAGCCTTTCGCAGGCCCTGGCCAGCGCCTCCGTTCGGCCGCGGAACAGCTCGGCGGTGGGCTCGTTGCTCAGCGTGCGGTCGTGGCCTGCGCCGATGATGCCGCCCAGCGTGCCGATCGAACTCCATTGCCCCAAGGCTCGGGGCCGCGCGGGAGAGCGCGTCAGCAGGTCGAACAGCGCCATGGATTCGTTGATGAAATCCCCGCATACATATTCCCCGGGCGCGGGCGCGGCGACGTGGGATACCTCGGCGGTCCGGCGGTCGATTTTAAGCGCCTGCCCCATGAAATCGGCATAAAGGTATGCCTCGTCGTGCCTGAGATCCCAGCGGCGGATGATTTCCTCCTGGTCATATTCCATAAACAGCGCCCGGGAGGCGTCGCGCATCCTGATATAGTTGGAGCCCATGGCCGGTTACAGAGCCGCGAAGATGGCGTCGCGCAGGTCGTCAAAGCGCTCAAAGGCGGGCAGATCCGGGTTGTCGGCGATGATCTTTTCCGTGGAGCGGAACAGGAAGCCGGCCTTGCTGGCGCGGATCATGCCCAGGTCGTTGTAGCTGTCCCCGCAGGCGATGGTGTCAAAGCCCACGGATTGCAGCGCCTTCACGGTACTCAGCTTGGACTGGGCGGTGCGGATTTTGTAGCCGGTGATCTCCCCGTCGGGCGCGACCTCCAGCGCGTTGCACAGCAGCGTCGGCCAGCCCAGCTTCTCCATCAGCGGCTGGGCAAACTGGGTGAAGGTATCGCTGAGGATGACCGCCTGGGTCCGCGCGCGCAGCGCGTCCAGAAAATCCTTCGCTCCGGGCAGCGGGTCGATGGTGCGGATGGTGGCCTGTATGTCCTTCAGGCCAAGGCCGTGCTGCTTCAATATGCCCAGCCGCCAGCGCATCAGCTTGTCATAATCCGGCTCGTCCCGGGTGGTGCGCCGCAGCTGAGGGATGCCGCTGGCTTCGGAAAACGCGATCCATATCTCCGGCACCAGCACGCCCTCGAGATCCAGACATACGATGTTCAGTTCGCTCATGTTGTCATACCGCCTTCGCTTGAATTGGATTTAAGTTTAACATATTCCGGGGCAAAATACAAGGTGGTCCAATCTCCCCTCCCGCAAGGACAGTCTAATCTCCCTCCCGCGCGGGCAGCAGGGCATACACCGTGGCCGTCACCAGCACGATGGCCGCGCCGACGATGGTCAGCGCGCCGGGCCGCTCTCCCAGGAAGATGAACACCCAGAAGGGGTTGAGGATCGGCTCCAGGTTGGCCAGCAGCGCCGCGGAGATGGGAGACACCTTGCTCATGGACAGGGAGATGAAGAAATAGCCCCCGGCCAGGCACACCCCCAGGCCCAGGGCGATCAGCCAGTGGACCGGCTCAAGGGACATGCCGGGATCGAAGAAGCCGCACAGCGCGAACGGCGCGCTGAAGATCATGCCCAGGTAGGAATAGTCCCGGGGGTCCGCCCCGGGGATGCGGGCGCAGAAGAACACCAGCGCGTAGGTGACGGCGGACAGCAGGGCCAGGGCGTCGCCCAGCGGGTTGCCCGCGGAAAGCCCGCCCCAGCTGCACAGCACCACGCCCACCATGATGCACAGGGTGATGACCAGGTGCCGGGCGGTGGGCCTTTGGCCGTAGAAAGCCCAGGAGAACAGGATCACGAACACCGGCATGGCGTATTGCAGCACGATGGCGTTGGCAGAGGTGGTCAGCTTCGTGGCCGACATGAACAGGATGCTGGTCAGCGTCACGCCGGCGGCGCCCAGCAGCGTGCCCCGGGTGAGCTTTACCTTCGGCGTGCCCCGGGACAGGGCCAGCAGCGCCGCCGCGATCAGCGAGCGCACGCCGTTGATGGTCAGAGAATTCCAGGGCAGGGACTTGCTGAACACGCCGGCGAAGCTCCAGCTGATGGCAGCCAGCGCGACCTGCAGCGCCCCGAGGCGGGATTTGTTCATGGCATGGGACACTTCCTGATGCAAGTATGGGGACCCGGTCAATCCTGGGGCCTGCGGTAAAAGCGGCCCGTGAGGGAATCGGTGCGCTGGGTGTTGATGAAGGCATGGGGGTCCACGCCGCGCACCTCATGCACCACCCGGCGGATATCGTCGCCGGAGAGAACCGTGTAGATCATGGAACGCGGCTCATTGCGGTACAGCCCGGTGCCATGAAACAGCGTCGCGCCGTGGTGAGTGGAATCGCGTATGATGGCGTAGACCTGATCCGGCCGATCGGTGACGATCCACAGCGTGCGGTGCTGATAGCGCTGGAACAGCGTGTGCAGCGCCTGGGTGGTGCAAAACTGGAAGATCATGGAATACAGTGCGCGCTCCCAGCCGAACAGCAGCCCGGCCACCGTCAGCATGGCCACGTTGCCGCCCAGTATGATGTTGAAGGCGTCCTTGCCGCTCTTCTCGGCCAGGTAGATGCTGATAAAGTCGGTGCCGCCGGTGCTGGCGTCCGCCTGGAGGCAGAGGGTGATGGCCAGGCCGTTTACCAGTCCGCCGAACACGCTGCACAGCAGGGGGTCCGACGAGAAGGCATAGACGGGGATCAGGTCCGTCAGCACGCTGGTGATGGCCACGGCCAGCATGGAAAACAACGCAAAGCGCTTGCCGATGTAGCGGAAGCACAGCGCCGCCGCGATGAAATTCAGCGTCAGGCTGAACAGCGAATAGGGCGGTGTGAAGCCCAGGTAGCGCTGGCAGGATTCCTGGATCAACAGAGAAAGCCCGGTAAAGCCGCCGGGGAACAGCCCCGCGGGGCGGGCAAAGCACACCAGACCCACGGCGTAGATCGTCGCGCCGACGACGATCAGCATGAGCCGCTGCCAGATGGGTTTTTGGCTGGGAAGCATTTTCATCGCCCCTTTCCGCTCTGTGGTGTCGCATCCTATTTTATCGCACGCTGGAAAAATGCGCAAGGCCTTTTCTTTTTCCTTACATTATGCTATAATGATTTATCCATTATCCGGGCGCGCCCGGTGGTAAGCATTGTGCGGCGCGCCGCCGCACGGGGAATCAAAGGGGTTTATCATGGATCAGAGGGATCAATTGCGGGAGTTGCCGCAGGAGCAGGCCTATACCGTGCGGGTGCAGCAGCTGCTGCTGGCGCTGATCGAGCAGGCGCAGGTCATTTCCAGCGACCATCTACAATCCATTCACGCCATCGTGGCCGACGCCTGGGAGGAGCTGCGCGTCAAGCCCACGGCGCTGTCCGAGGAGGACCTGGAGCAGCTCTCCACTGAGGTGGACCGCTTTGTGGTGCGGCGGCAGTTCGCCGACAGCCTGGCGGAGCGCTCCCGGCGGATGCTGCTCAACCCGTTTTTCGCCCGGGTGGACTTTGTCGAGCAGGGCGAGACGCAGACGGAGAAGATCGTCATTGGGCTGTACAGCCTCAAGGATGAAAAGGGAGAGCTGCTGGTGCATGACTGGCGCGCCCCGGTATGCAGTCTGTATTACGACGCCATGCCCGGCGAGGCCAAATACGCCAGCCCCTCCGGGGACATATGGGGACAGCTGACGCTCAAGCGCCAGTACCGCATGGAGAACGGCCGCCTCAAATACTATGTGGACACCCATCTGAGCATCGACGATTCCATGCTGCTGGACATCCTCTCCGGGGCCACCAGTCGCCACATGCGCCAGATCGTCGCCACCATTCAGGCGGAGCAAAACGCCGCCATCCGGCAGGAGAATGCCCAGGTTGTGTGCGTGGTGGGCGGCGCGGGCTCGGGCAAGACCTCCGTGGCCATGCACCGCGCGGCCTATCTGATGTACCGCCGCCGGGACGTGCTGGACGCCAGCAAAATCCTGATCCTTTCGCCCAGCACCGCTTTTTCCGAGTATGTCTCCGGCGTGCTGCCGGAGCTGGGAGAGGAGAACATTCGCGCCCGCACGCTGCGGGAGGTGGTGGAGGATGTGCTGGGCAAGAAGGTGGAGAAGCCCTACCGGCAGCTGGAGGCGCTGCTGGACGGGGACAGCGCGCTGCGCCGCCGGTCCGTGGCGGCGAAGAGCGGCGCGGAATTCATGGACATGCTCAAGCGCTTTGCCGACGATTTTGCCGTCTACGGCCCAGCCTTCAGGGACGTGCGGCTGGATGACCAGGTGCTGATCAAGCGGGAGGAGCTGGCCCGCATGTACCGGGGTGAGCTGTCGCTGCTGACGCCGGCCCAGAAGCTGATGCGCATGGCGGCCACGCTGCAAACCCGGCTCTCCGGCTGGGAGGAGCGGCTCTACAAGCAGTATGAGAAGAGCTTTTCCGGCAGATATGGCCAGCGGGAGCTGCGCCAGGTGAGCAACATGGCCGTCGCCCAGCGCCTGCAGCCCGTGCGCGCCCAGCTGAGGAGTATGCTGGAGCTGAAGGGCGGCGCGCTGCTTTCGCGGCTGATGCGCGGCGCGCCCAGGGAGCTTCGGGACGCCTACGCGGAAAACCAGGCCGCCGGGGTGACCTGGTGGGAGGACGCCGTGGCCGAGGCCTATCTGAGCGTGCGGCTGGGCTTCGCGGCCCCGGACAAGAGCGTGTACCATCTGCTGGTGGACGAGGCGCAGGACTATGCCGACGCCGCGCTGGCCATGCTGGGGGCTTACTATCCCAACGCCCAGGTGACGCTGCTGGGCGATCCCAAGCAGCGCACGACCCCGGGCATGGAGGCCTGCGACCCCGCCCGCTGGGGCGCGTGCTTCGGTATGCCTGAGGCGCCCATCCTGCCGCTGACCCGCTGTTACCGCTCCGCGCTGCCCATCGCCCAGCTGTGCAACCGCATCCTGCCGGAAGGCGAGGCGCTGGAGCCCTTTGGACGCGAGGGGGCTGAGCCGTTGCTGGCCCAGTATTCCGAGGCGCTGCTTAAAAAGACCCTGGAGGACTTCCGCAGGGCGGGGCACCGGTCCATCGCCGTGATCACCCGCAGCCAGGCCCAGGCCGATTCCCTGTCGGCGAAGCTGGACAAGGTATACCGGCTGGACGGCGGCGAAGCCGATTTGAACTATGAAGCCGGTGACAACGTGGTGGCCTGCTACCATCTGACCAAGGGCATGGAGTTTGACGCCGTGATCGTGGTCTGGCCGGACGTGCCCCTCACGGGCGACGAGAGAAGGCGGCTGTACACCGCTGCCTCCCGGGCGCTGCACGCGGCGGCGCTGCTGGTGGGGGGCGGTCTGCTCCGGGAAATCAAAGCGCCGGTTTGAGGTGTGTTGGATATGCGATATGATGCCATCATCGTCGGCGGCGGGGCCGCCGGGTTGATCGCTGCCTGCGCGCTGGCCCTGCGGGGACGGCGCGTTGTGCTGCTGGAGAAGCAGCCGCGCGTGGGTCGAAAGCTGCTCAGCACCGGCAACGGGCGCTGCAACCTGACTAACCTTCGCGCGTCCGCGGGGGATTATCACGGTGCCAGAGCCGCAGCCCAGGCTGCGCTGAAGGCATGGCCGCCGAAGAAGGTCATGGGCTTTTTTGAGGGGCTGGGCGTGCCGTGCGTGCCGGACGAGGCGGGCAGGGTGTATCCCATGAGCCGCCAGGCGGCTTCCGTGCTGGACGCGCTGCGGCTGCGCTGCGCTGAGGCGGGGGTTGAGATTTGCACGGACTTTGCGGTTTCGTCCCTTGTGTGCCCGGGGGACGGCTTTGAGGCCCGCGCGGCGGACGGGCGCGCGGCGAGTGGACGCTGTGCGCTGGTGTGTACCGGCGGGCTGGCGGCCCCAAAGCTGGGCGCGTGCGGCGATGGCTACCGGCTGCTGGAGGGCTTTGGCCACCGTGTCACGCCCCGCTTTCCCGCCATCGCGGCGCTTAAGACGCCCCCGGATGCCGTCCGCGCCCTCAAGGGCATCCGCGCCGAGGGGGAAATCGCGCTGCTGGCGGACGGCGAGGCGCTGCGCACCGAGGCGGGGGAGGCGCTGTTCTCGGAAACGGGCGTGTCCGGCATCGCGGCCATGCAGCTGGCGCGGCTGGCGACGCAGGTCATGAACCGGGGCGGGCGCTGCGAGGTGCGGCTGAACCTTGCGCCGGGGCTGGATGCCGCCGCGCTGCTTTCTCACAGGGCAAAGCAGCTGCCCGAGCGAACGATGGAGGACTTTCTGAACGGCATCGTCCCCAGACGGCTGGGCCAGGCGCTGGCAAAGTCGGCGGGGCTGGAAATGAGCCTTGCGGCGAAGCGGCTTTCGGACAAACAGATCGCCCGTCTGGCCGGCGCGCTGGGCGGCTGGACGCTGCCCGTCACGGGGGTCCAGGGCTTCGACCAGGCCCAGGTCACCGCCGGGGGCGCGTCTCTGAAGGACTTCGATATCCGCTGTATGCAGTCCCTGCGCGCGCCGGGGCTGTTCGCCGCAGGGGAGGTGCTGGACGTGGACGGCGACTGCGGCGGCTTCAACCTGCAATGGGCCTGGAGTTCGGCGCTGATGGCTGCGGAGGGCATCGATTCGGTTCTGGCGAAGGATTGTCGAATCCATCAATGACGATTGGGGAAGAAACAGCATGATCATACGCATTTCCCAGCTCAGACAGCGGCTGGACGACTGGCAGCTGCCTCTGGAGGAGGTCGCGGCCCGGGTGCTGCGCGTCAAGCGGGAAGATATACGCCGGGTGCGGCTGGCCCGCAAATCCGTGGACGCCAGGGACAAGGGCGACGTTCACTTTACATTGACGCTGGACGTGGAGACCGTCCGGCCCGTCCGCCTGCCCAAAAACGCGCAGGAGATGAGCGCCATGGGTGACGAGGCCCCCATCGGCGCGAAGCTGCGCGGCGGGACGAACGCCCCCGCCGGGCGCTGTCTGGTGGTGGGCATGGGCCCTGCGGGGCTGTTCGCGGCGCTGACGCTGGCCCGATGCGGGCTTGCGCCCGTGGTGGTGGAGCGGGGGAAGAGCGTCGAGGCGCGGGAGAGGGACGTGGCCGCGTTCTGGGCCGGCGGCGCGTTTGATCCCGCCAGCAACGTGCAGTTCGGCGAAGGCGGCGCGGGCACCTTTTCCGACGGCAAGCTCAACAGCGGCATCAAGGACGCGCGCTGCCGCGGCGTGCTGGCGGAGATGGTCCGCGCGGGCGCGCCGGAGTCCATCCTCTGGCAGGCCAGGCCCCATGTGGGCACCGACCATCTGAAAAAAATGGTGCGCGGCCTGCGCAATCAGATCATCGCCCTGGGCGGCGACGTGCGCTTTGAGACCCGGCTGACGGGGCTTGTCATCGAAAACGGCTCGGTCAGGGGCGCAGAATTGCAGGGCCCCGGCGGCGCGTACACCCTCGATGCCGACGCCGTGATCCTGGCCGTGGGCCACAGCGCCCGGGATACCTTTGAGATGCTGCGCACGGCGGGGGCGGACATGTCCCGCAAGCCCTTCGCCATCGGCGCGCGCATCGAGCATTTGCAGCGGGCGATCAATCGCGCCCAGTACGGCGCGGCCGCGGAACATCCCGCGCTGGGTGCGGCGGATTACAAGCTGGCCGTGCATCTGGAAAGCGGACGCTCCGTGTATACCTTCTGCATGTGCCCCGGCGGGCAGGTGGTGGCCGCCGCCAGCGAGGCGGGCGGCGTGGTGGTCAACGGCATGAGCCTGTACGCCCGGGACGGCGTCAACGCCAACAGCGCCCTGCTGGTCAACGTGCTGCCCGGGGACTTCGGCGGCGAGGATCCCCTGGCGGGGGTGCGCTTCCAGCGGACGTGGGAGCGCGCGGCCTTCCTGGCGGGCGGCGGGGACTATCGCGCCCCGGCCCAGCGGGTGGGGGACTTCCTGGCGCAGAGGGCCAGCGCAGGGCCCGGATCTGTCGTGCCCAGCTACCGCCCGGGCGTGAAATGGGGCGCGCTGGACGGCTGCCTGCCGGAATTTGTCACCGGCGCTATGCGACAGGCGCTGCCGCTGCTGGACAGAAAGCTCAGGGGCTTTGCCCATCCCGACGCGGTGCTGACCGGCGTGGAGACGCGCTCCTCCTCTCCCGTGCGCGTGGAGCGGGACGAGCGGTGCAGTTCAAACCTCCGCGGGCTCTATCCCTGCGGCGAGGGCGCGGGCTATGCCGGGGGCATCATGTCCGCCGCCGTGGACGGCATCCGCTGCGCGGAGGCGGCGATCTGTGAACTGACCCGGAACGATCAATCACTGTAATTCAGGAGTAAGAGTATGTTTACGGACGTCAATTGCTTCTTGGGCGCGATATTTGACCTGGACGGCACGCTGCTTGACAGCGCCTATGTCTGGCACGATGTGGACAGGCGCTTTTTCGGGGCGCGGGGCATCGCCATCGACCACGACGCATACGCCCGGGCCGTGCAGGGCATGAGCTTTCGGGAGGCCGCCGCCTACAGCGTGCGGCTCTACGGCCTGCGGGAGTCCGTGGAGGCGGTCATGGAGGAATGGATGTGCATGGCCGGGGAGGAATACGCGCGCCGCGTGGAGTTGAAGCGCGGGGCGCTGGACTATCTGCGGCTCTTGAAGCGATCCGGGGTGAAGCTGGCGGTGGCCACCGCCAACCGGCCGGAGCTTTTCATGCCCGCGCTGGAGCGCTGCGGCGCGGCGGAGCTGTTCGACGCCTTCTGCACCAGCGCCGAGGTGGGAAACGTGAGCAAGTCAGACGGCGCATTGTACCGAATGGCGGCGTCGCGGCTGGGCGTCGCGCCCGGGGACTGCGCTGTGTTCGAGGATGTGCTGGAGGGCATCACCGGCGCGAAGCGGGCGGGGATGCGCGCCTATGCCGTGCGGGACGCCGCCACCGCCCACAGCCGCGCGGCCATTGACGCCCTGGCGGACGGCTCCATCGATGATTTTACCCAAATGGCGCGCCGGCACCCCTGGGACAAAGCACCCCGCCGCTGCGTGATCTTCACCGCACTGTGCGAGGGGGATGTGAAGCGCGCCTATCAGGGCAGGTCGGGGGATTGCGTGCTTTGCGCGGACGGCGGCTGGGAGCTGGCGCGCGCCGCGGGCGTGGAGCCCGACTGCGTGATCGGCGATTTCGATTCCTCCAGCCAGCCTGCGGACGCGCCCACAGTGCGCGTGCCCGTGGAGAAGGACGACACGGATACCATGCTCTGCTTGAAGCGGGGGCTGGCGATGGGCTATGATGACTTTCTGATCGTGGGAGGCTTCGGCGGGCGCTTCGACCACACGCTGGCCAACCTCCAGGCGCTCAACTACGCGGCGTCGCGCCGTGCCCGGGTGGAGATGCGGGACGGCGAACGCTGGGCGACGGCGATCAGAAACGGCGCGATCCGGCTGCCCGCGCCCGAAGGGGCGGAGGGGATCAAGCTGTCGGTGTTCGCCCTGAGCGATACCTGCCGGGGCGTGTGTATCCGGGGAACGCGATACGCCGCGGAGGACATCACCCTCACCAACGCCTTTCCCCTGGGCGTCAGCAACGCCTTCGCCGGGGACTGCGCCGAGATTTCCGTGGCGGAGGGCACGCTGCTGGTGACGATGTGCATGGGATAAGCCATGACGGGGATGCCGTGAGGCATCCCCGTCAGCAGACCGCTGACAAAGCCCGCAAACGCGGAAATTTTTGCAATATCGCTTGTACGGTTGAAATTTCTGCTTCCTGCGTCAGGACAGCCTGCAAATGCGGTTACTTACATTTGTGTAAGCACCCTCATTTGCAGGCTGTCCTTCCTTGTCTTGCAGGCTTCTCAACGGCCTGTCATGATGTGCAGGCTCTATCGCCTTATTTCGTTTGCCAGCGTAAAGCCCAGGATCATCGCGCCGCCCGCCAGCTGTACGGGCGCCACGGGCTCTGCCAGCACGGTCAGTGAGATCAGCACCGCTACCAGCGGGTCGAAATAGCTGAGGACCGCGGTCTCCTGTCCCGGCAGGCTGCGCAGCGCCGAGAAGTACAGCACGTAGGCCAGTGCCGAATGGATCAGCCCTACCGCCAGCATGTACAGCCAGCCAGAGGCGCTCATGCCCGAAAAATCGAAGCCGCCCGTCAGCAGGATGTAGGGCGCAAGCACGATGGCTGCCGCCCCGAATTGCAGCGCCGTGCGGTCGATGCCTGAAACGCGGGTGATCTTCTTATTCAGCAGTATGACCGTCGCGTACAGCGCCGCCGCCGCCAGGCCGAACATAACGCCCTTTGCCGGGTCGCCGCCCTCCAGGGAGCCGGGGTTGATCACCAGCACCAGCCCCAGCGTGGCGCCCGCGGAGCAGATCAGCTGGCGAGCCGTCATGCGCTCTTTGAACAGCAGAGGGCAGGCCGCCGTCACGATCACCGGCGCGAAATAGTAGCTGAGCGTGGCCACCGATACCGATGTGTATTTGTAGGCCTCAAACAGGAATATCCAGTTGAAGCCCATCGCCGCGCCCGACAGGAACAGCATAAGCGCGTCCCGGCCCATGTCCCTGATGGGCAGGGGCTTTTTCATGATGCCCTTTGCCAGCAGGATGCAGCCGAGCGCGATGACGGCGCGCAGCAACGCCACCTCCGAAGAGGCCAGCGGGATATGGCGGATAAACAGGGACAGCGTCCCGTATATCGCCATCGAAGCAATCATTTCAAGCTGTGGTTTCATGGATTCAATGTGGAGGGTGGAGATTTTTGTGTGGAGTGTGGAGAGTGAAGCGTGGAGTTGAAGTTACCGGCCCGGGAACCGTGAGAGCGCTTTTTGAAAGTTGAGAGTGTAGATGAAGCTGGTTCGGGAATAGCAGGACGGAGAGAGGATATTTAGCCTTCTCCTCCGGGAAAGGCGCCGGGCGAAGCGAGGCGGATGAGGTCGCCTTCCGCCTCTCTTATAACATTCCAAAGATCGGACGGGAGATCCGCAAGGATTTCCTCTGTATCTCCTGCTTCCAACCGGCTGCAACTTTTTTCTTAAGACTTCAAATCCGCTTCTACTTCTTTCGTAAGGCCTCCATCCTGCTTCTACTTTGAAGCTCCATTCTCCAAATCTCTTCTATTTCCGGGATGCCCCGGTTAATTTGTCTCCACTCTCCACGCTCAAAAGCTTTCGCTCTCCTGCCCCCGCAAATCAGAATTCACCGCTTTCACCAAGCGAGGCGAAGGCCTTCACGCGCGCGTTCAGGTCGGGCCATTTTTCGATGCTGCGGGCGCTGAACAGGCCGTCTGCGGGGTCTTTGGTGGCGCGCCACTCATGGGCGATCAGTGCCCAGGTCGCCTCGTACAGGTTGGCGAATTCGGGATCGCGCTGTGCCTCGCACACGAAGCTCTGCCGGGGCTGGTTGATATCCTCGCCGCTGATCTGGAACAGGCCGTGCTTTTCGCACAGCGCGCGCAGGCGGCGCAGCTGCTGCCGGGTGTTGCGGCTGGGCATGTAGGTGATGGCACGGTAGCCCAGCTTCGACACGTATGCCACCAGCTCGTCCAGGAAGTCGTCCTCGAACTTCTGGGCCCGCTTGTCGCCGGTCACGCTGTCGCCCACGTCGCCCAGATAGGCATAGGCGGAAATGGCCCCCATGTCCTCCGACAGCCGCAGCAGCTCCTTCACATCGGGGCACTCGTCGGTGGCGTCGATGTAAAAGCGGCTGATCAGCTGGCTCTTGATCCAGCCCAGCAGGTCGTACATCATGTGGGGGTTGGCCTCGTCCATCAGGTAGCTCTCCACCTTGCCGGAGATGGGCAGCCGCAGTTCGTTTTTGATGAACCCGACCAGCCTGTCGCCCTTGCCCACCACCTCCAGAAGCCGGTAGGCCAGCGCGCTGGACAGGTGGCGCTCCGTCACGGAGCCGCCCTTTGCGAAGTTGGACAGGGGCAGCACGTCCCGGTCAAAATCGATGGACACGCCATATTTGCCCATCATGCCGTTGATGGCGTCCACCATGGCCCGGTTGCGCACGTTGCGCTTTTCCCGATAGGGGGCGTACAGCGCGTTCAGCTCCCCGGCGCGGTTGTGGGGCACGCCGTGCAGCGTCATGTAGACGATGCCCTTCTGGTCCGGGTTGTTCAGTTTTTTGTCGGCGAAGGGGGTGCCCGCGAAGCTGGCGCGGCACTCCATGCCGATGGTCGCGCCCATGTGGGCCGCCTTCGCCGCGGCCAGGAATTCCTCCGCGCCGGCGATGGAATCGTGGTCCATCAGCCCGCAGGTGCAAAGCCCGGCGGCCCGGGCAAAGTATACCGCCGCCGTGGGGGAATAGGGGGAGAAGGAGTAGGTGGTGTGAATGTGGTTGTTCACGTCCCGGCCCACGGGCGGCAGCGGCTCGCTCTTCAGCAGCATTTTCAGGTTTTCAAGGCCGTTTTCGGCGTTCAAAAGGTTCAGCAGTTCCTCGCGGGATTTTGCCATGTGTTCCATCCTTTCAGCGTTTTTTCTTTCATTGTATCATTTCGGCGCGAGGGATGCAAGGGAAAAGTCGCCGCACCGGGAAATGAA
>JAFUCP010000119.1 GCA_017459565.1 Clostridia bacterium
GTTTATGATTTGGATACATGCGTAAGGTATCATGGGAGGGCTGAGTTTTGATCAAGCGAATCGTGCGTCAAATGCTGTCGGCACAGATACTGTCCGCGCTGACGGTATCCCTATGCCTGCTGATCGACAACATCATGATCGGGCGCTTTCTGGGCGAGGGCGCCGTGGCCGCCTACGGTTTGGCCAACCCCGTGCTGCTGATCATCGGCGCCCTTGGCAGTATGCTGGCCGCGGGCATCCAGGTGGCGTGCAGCAAGTCCCTGGGACAGGGCTCCCAGGAGGGCACCAACGCGGGCTTTTCCTCTGCCATCGCGCTGGCCGGCGGCGTCTCCCTGGGCTTTCTGCTGCTGGTGCTGCTGCTGCGAAATCCCATCGCCACCATGATGGGCGCCGGCTCTGAAGGCGCGCTTTACAACGATACCCGTAATTACCTGGCCGGCTTTATCATCGGCGCTCCCGGCTCCATGGGCGCGCTGATCCTGGTGCCCTTCATGCAGATGGCGGGCCAGAGCAACCTGCTGATCGCCGCCGTTCTCAGCATGACCGTAGCGGATGTCGGCCTGGACCTGCTCAACGTGCTGGTCTTTCACGGCGGCATGTTTGGCATGGGCCTTGCCTCCTCGCTGAGCTATTACGTCGCCATGCTCGTGGGCGGCATCTACTTCCTGTCAAAAAAATGCGTGTTCCGCTTCTCCTTCAAGCTTGTGACCCGTCAGAAGATCATGGAACTGATCAAGGGCGGCATACCAAGCATATTCACCATGGTTTCCACGGTCATACTGATCTTCGTGGTCAACCAGATCCTGCTGGGCACCGGCGGAAAGGCCGCCGTCGCGGCCTTCACGATCATCACCACCATCGGCAACGCCAGCAACTGCATCGCCACCGGCATGGGCGGCGTGGCGCTGACGCTATCCGGCATACTGTACAACGAGGAGGATCGCACCGGTCTGCGGGAGCTGATCAAGCTGCTCACCCCGCGCTCCATACTGCTGGGCGTTGGCATGGGCGCACTGCTGATGGTCTTCGCGCCCTATTTCGTGCAGCTGTTCCTGCCTGAGGCGGGACCGACCCAGACGATGGCCATTCTGGGCGTACGGCTGTTCGCGGGCGGGCTCATCCCCTGCTGCATCAATACGCAGCTCAAGAACATCTATTTGGGCACCGATCGCGTCTATCTCATGGAGAGCTTCTCCCTCATCGAAGGAGCGGTACTGCCCACCCTGGTCGCGCTGATCTTCAGCCGCTTTATGGGCACCACCGGTGTGTGGCTGTATTTCATGCTGGGCGAGGCCCTGGCCCTGCTGGGGCTGTGCGGCAAGGTGTGGCTGCGCGCCCGCCGCGTCAGCCTGAATGCCGACGACTTCCTGATGCTCAACAGCGATTTCGGCGTGCCGCCGGAGCAGCTGCTGGAGCGGGATATCCGCACTCTTGAGGACGTGACCGAGACGGCCCAGGCTGCCCGGGAATTCTGCCGCAGTCACGGCCAGAATGACCGCATCAGCAACCATCTGGCGCTGTGCATCGAGGAGATGGCCAGCAACACCGTCTCCCATGGCTTTTCCGACAATAAAAAGAACCACCTGTCCATTCGCATCCAGAACAAGGGCGACAGATGGGTGCTGCGCTTCCGGGATGATGGCTCTGCCTTTGACCCCGTAAGCTATGTGCCCAGTTCCGGCGAGCAGGACCTGGGCCTGCGCCTGGTTTCGGCCATGTCGGACGAAATACGGTATACCTACTCTCTGAACCTGAACAACCTGACGCTCATCTTCCATACGCAGAGCTGACCGTCATGCACAGTAAACAGCGCGGAGCGAATCCGATATTGGTTTCGCTCCGCGCCGTTTATTGTGCGGGTTCGACGGTGAACGCATCCCCGCGCTCTGTCTGCCGTTCGAGATATTCTCCCGGGACCCTTTTCCCGTTTACGCACATGTCCCTTCCCGGCCACGGGTTTTTTAACCGCAGCGCTCCGCCGCATGGCGACGCGATCTCAACCCGCACCACCTCGCCGTCCGCCAGTCGCGCCGACACCACAAATCCGCCCCGAGCCCGCAGCCCGAAAAAGGCGGCGTCTGGCAGCGACCTTCTCGGCCACACGCAGAATACGCGCAGCGTGCCCTGATGGGACAGCAGCAGCATCTCCTGAAGGGTGTTGGGAACGGTGGAGAGGTTCTCGATGCCGTGGGGGTTGCCGTCCACAAACCCGTTGGGCAGCCCCGTGCGTGCCAGCTTGTCCCGAAGCCGGTCGAGTATGATCTCCGGGTCAAAGCCCACGCGCACCGCCGCCGGAAAGAACAGACAGCCGAGGTTTGTGGCGTTCCAGGCTCCAGCGGGACGCACCTGAGCGCCCTCGTCGTCCCCCGCCCCGGCCAGCGCGCGCTCCATCTCCGAGAGCGCGGCAACGGTGTTTCGGGCAGTCTCAAGCGCCTCCGGCGGCGAATCCAGCCCAATGGCCCCGCCGGGATAGATGTGCATGATGTTCCCAGGGAAGCTCAGCGACCAGCTGCCGCCCACGGTTTCGTTGAGATAGACCGGTACGCGGCGAAGCTCCGGGGGAAGCAAGTCCCCAATGGAGCGCTCGCCCTCGTTCCACAGCGTTGGGTTTTCGCCGATGGCATCGATGGTGCCCACAGGATAGGGTGCGAGGCGGCGCAATATGTCCGACCACCGCTCTCGCCTGTCTGCGTCCAGTCCCAGCTGTGCGCTGGCATCCAGCATATCCCCGAAGAAGGATCGCAGATAGCCCAGGGTATTGGCAGGGTCCTCCGGCTGACCGTGCTGCTCAACGTCCCGGGTCGTGCGCTCATGCATACCGTCCCCCACCACATGCAAAACGCCGTCGCGGTCCACCAGGTCATGCTCCCAGAATTCCGCCACGGCACGCAGGAAGGGATACACGCGGCGAAGATAGTCTTTATCCATGGAAAGCCGCCAGCGCAACAGCATGTTCAGAGCGCCGTGTACGGCGGGCGATTTCATGTGCAAAAGCAGCGCCTCGCTGACCATGCCCTTTGGGCCAAGTCCCAGGGGCAGGTATACGCCGGGGTGGCCCAGGAGCCTGAGGCTCATCTCCCGTCCCACGTCCAGCATGGCCAGATATGGCGCGTCGTGGGGATCCGCCTGCTCAAAGTGGCCCGAGGCCAAAAGCCCCAGATAGGGCGACTGATGGTTGTAATTGATCTTGTAATTGCCGTTCCAGGCCATGCGGTCATAGGTGGATATGCCCAGTATGTTCGGCGGATAATCCGCGTCACGGGACAGACTTGCCAGCATGTACTGGGACAGGCAATAGGCGTTCATCAGCGCCTCATCCTTGACCCATATGCCGGAGACGCCCCAGAAGTCCCGCCACCAGGAGACGTGTGCCTCACGCAGCGCGGCGATATCCGCCTCCGTGATCCACCGGGCGCGGGAGCGAGCGTATTCCACCGGGCGCGCAGTCTTGTCCCAGCTGCGCACGGCGCAGACAAGTGTCGCCCGTTCGCCCGCTTCAAGATGGATGCGCGTGGAATCGGCGCCGATGAAGCGCGCGGCAAAGCCCAGCTTCGTGGGCACGTCCACCGCGTCCGTAAAAGCCCGCCAGCCCCACAGCAGCCCGTCTTTTTCGTTGCGCACCTGTAGCGGCGCGGCCCCGGCGAGGCCCTTATAGGTTCCGGCGAGGACCTCGTCGTCCTCACAGTCCCCCATGCAGTCCACGCCGTCATCGCAGCCCCTGCCCGGCTCGTTGGGAAAGCGGAATTCAAAGCCGATATCGCAGGCGACGTCCGAATCGAAGCTGACAATCAGCTCGTTCTCCCCCGCCGCGACCCAGGCCTCCAGCGTCAGCGCGCGGCCATCCGCCAGTGCAAAGCGCGCGTGGGTGACAGCGTCTTCAAAGCTCTGCCACGCCTCATAGGACGCGCCCTCAAAGCAGGGAATATCGAACACGATCCTCCCAAGCGGGCGTGGACTGCCCAGCGACACCGGCGGGTCACGCCGCGCCACGGCGTTGTCATGAAAAAACACGTAGTTCGGGTTGGACTGCATCTGCCAGAAATCATTGGTGGTCAGCCAGAACTGAGGCCAACGGGGAGGCCCAGCAAAGGCGCTGATCAGATCGCCGTTGCCCAGAATCGGCGCATCGATCTTCGTGCCCGCCCCCGCCCATATCCGCCAGCGTCCGCCGCCGGACACGTCCACGCCCCCCGCGGGCACCAGCCGGGGTGGCTGTGAAAAGCGGTTATGTCTTTTTTTGATATAATTGAATTTCATAACATTCTCCCGACCTGTAAAGCAAAGCGTGGAGCCGGGACAAGCCCTCGCGTTTGCCGGTTGAAGCGGTATCACAGCCGGCCTTCAATCAGGCATACGCCGGGTTTGGTTCCTTGCTCCACGCGCCGAATCAGCCCTTCACCGCGCCGGCGGTAACGCCGCCGATGATGTATTTCTGCCCGATGGCATACACCGCGATCACGGGAATAATGGTCATGACAATATCGGCAAACACATAGTTCCAATGGCTGCTCTCGCGCCCGAAGAACTGGTAGACCGACATAGTCATGGGGAACAGCTTGCTCTTGCTGGACAGATACAGCGGCGTCAAAAAGTCATTCCACACGCCCATGAACTGGAGGACAAAGCAGGTAAAGATCGTGGGCTTTAGCAGCGGCAGCACCACCTGGAAAAACAGCCGGGTGGGAGATGCGCCGTCGATGACCGCGGCCTCGTCCAGCTCCCTCGGAATGGTCTCCACAAAGCTGTAAATGGTAAAGACGCAGAAGGGAATCATGGCGCTGGTGAACACCAGGATGATGCCCGTGCGGGTGTTGGTCAGGTTGATCCACTGGAACACGCGCACCAGGGTGATGTAATTCACCGGGAAGAACAGGCCGCAGACAAAGAAATAATAGACAAAGTTGTTCAGCTTTGTGCGCTTGCGGCTCAGCACATAGGCGGCCATGGAACACAGCAGCACGCCGATGGTGGTGGAGACGAGCGCATAAATCATGCTGTTCAAAAATCCCGTCATCAGATTGGCCTTTTCAAACACGTCGGCGTAGTTGGAAAACAGCCATTCCTTGGGCAGACTCAGGTTCATGCGCGCGGAATCGTTCTTGGTCTTGAAGGAATTGACAACGACCAGGTACAGCGGCGCCAGCACCAGCAGCGACAAAAACAGGCACAGCAGCTGCTTGAGTATGCCCTGCAGGGTGATGGGCTTGCGCTGTCGGGGAATTCTCAGTTCTTTCGGCGTTCTCACGGCTCACACCTCCCCCTTTCGGCTCATCACGCGCACGATCACGATACCCGCGATGGCAGTGATCAGCAGCAGGATTGAGTTGAAGGCAGTGGACAGGCCATACTTGCCTGCGCCGTACAGCTGGAACGAATAGGTGGTCATGACCTCGGTGGCATGGCCGGGACCGCCGTTGGTCAGCACATACACGATGTCGAACACCTTGAGGCCGTAGGTGATGCCGAACACCAGGTTGATCATGATCGCGCCGCGCATCATCGGCAGCGTCACATGCCACAGCCGCTGCCAGAAGTTCGCGCCGTCTACCTTGGCAGCCTCGTAGTAGGTCTTGTCGATGGTGGAAAGTCCCGTCATGAAAATGGTCATGACGTATCCGATGCCGCGCCAGGCGTCCACCATGTAGATCGACTTCCACACCACGTTCAGGTCCGACAGCCACTTCTGCTTCAGCGTCCCCAAGCCGATGGCCTCCAGCGCGTTGTTGAGCATACCGTTTTTGAAGTTCAACACCGAGGTAAACAGTATGCCGATGATGACAAACGGTATGATGGAGGGCATATAAAAGATCGTGCGGTATGCCCCCATGCCCCGAAGCCCTTCAAAGAGAATGATGGCCAGGAACAGGGCCGGGACGATCTTGACGATGTTGGAGACGACGGTAAATTTCAGGGTATTGGCTATGCCGAAGGCATAGTTATTGCTGGAGGTGAAGATCTCCGCGTAATTATCAAGTCCTATGAAATGCAGGCCGGCCTTCGGGGTATTCTTGCTCCAGTCCGTGAAGGAATAGAACAGGCCCAGCAGGCTGGGAAACAGGAAAAACACCACGTACAGCGCCAGCGGCGCCAGCAGAAACCACTGGGGATAGACCTTTTTCTTGTTCATGCAATCACCGTCCCCTTTGAATCTGACGGGTTCCCATGCTTAAAGGTGCGCCTGCGCCCACCCAAAAGCACGGGAACTCATCGCGATATAGCGAATGGCCGGGCACCGACCCTTCGATACCCGGCCAGCGTGTCAACGCCGAATCAGCTTAAACCGGCGCGGGATTACTGCCAATTCTCGTCGCCCACGGTCTTGGCGTCCTCGGCGCGCAGCTCGTCCATGTGGGCCAGCACGTCGTTGGCTTCCATGGTGCCCTGCACATAAGCGATCATGTCATTGCCGAAATCCATCCAATAGTCATTGGTGTACTTGGTGCCGTTCTGCAGCACGCAGCAGTTCATCTTCTCAGCGGGGATGCTCTCCACGAAGGTCTCCTCCTCGGGCAGCCAGTGCTGTTCGATGTCCACGTTCACGTGCAGGTTGGTGTAGTTCGGGCTGTTGTCCAGGATCTCCTGCAGGCTTTCCGGCGTGCAGACAAACTGGAACCAGGCGCGAACCAGGTCCTCATGCTCGGTGCCCTTGTAGCCGAACATGGTGGGGCCGGCGGGGCTGGTGGGGAACCAGGTGTTGTCGCCCAGGGGGATCAGGAACATGCCGAACTCATCCTCGGTGTCCAGCTCGTCCTGCAGCTGCTTGATGTAGCTGGAGTTGGCCATGGCGAAGGCAATGGTACGGTCGCCGAATTCATTGGCCATGTTGTCGGAGGTGGTGGCGATCCAGTCTTCCTCGAAGTAGCCCAGGTCGTTCAGCTCCTTGAACTGACCCAGGACCTCCAGCATCTTTTCATTGCCGGCGAAGGTGGCGGTGTTGTTGTTCAGCGCCTCGAACAGGCCGGGCTGGGCCTCCTCGTACACGCCGCCGATCTGGAAAAAGGCCAGCTGGTGCTGCCAGCCGTCCTTGCCGGGCACAAACCAGGGGGTGATCCCCGCCGCTTTGATGATGGCGCAGTCGGCCTTCAGCTCTTCATAGGTGGTGGGCACGCTCTCGATGCCCAGCTCGTCGAACAGCGTCTTATTGTAGATCATCACGTATTCGGGGCTGTTGTGCCAGATCTGCAGGCCGAACAGCTTGCCATAGGCGATGCAGGCCGCCTGGCGCGCCTCGGGCATCACGTTCTGCCATTCAGCGCCGGTGAAGTCGATGCAGCGGTTTTCAGGATCGCCGATCATGGAAATCAGCATACCGGCGGGGTTGGACTGGGTCCAGAACACGTCCGGGCAGGTGCCGTTGTCCAGGTCGCTGGTCAGCACGTTGAAGTACTGGTCGGCGGGCAGGGTCTGCAAATCCACGGTCACACCGTAGGTTTCCTCAAAGCGGGCGATGGTGTCGTCATAGCGGTTGTCCATCCAGCCGGCGGACACCAGTATGCTCAGCTCCTGGCCTTCGAACTGACCCTCGTTGGGCACGGCTTCGATGACCACATTCTCCGCGCTGGCCACTGCCAGGCTCATCGCCAGCAAAAGACACAGCATGACGCACAACAGCTTCTTCATCTTTCCATTCCTCCTTATCGTTCCTTTGGCGCAAAACAAAGCATTTACGCCAAAGCCTATCTGAATTTTATCAAAATTAACGTCATATTGAAATACATTATTTTGCTGTAATTGTGTGTTTTTTTACGATTCTATATGTACACCATCCAATATGTCCCGGCTTTTTTATTGCGTTATGCCTCTGAAACGTGTTATACTTATTAAAACGATGTGCTGGAGGTATGTACGTGATCGAATACCGTGACAATCTCGAGCTGGACAAATCCTTCCCCTTCCAGATCAACGAGGTGACGCTCAGCTCTGATGACAACGCCGACGACACCTTTCACTGGCACAGCTATTTTGAAATCACCTGCATCCTTGAGGGCTGCGGCTGTTACTTTGCCAACGGCCAGGCCTTTGAGGTGGAGCGCGGAGATATCGTGATTTTCAACAACGGCGAGTTGCACGGCTGGCAGGTGCTGCAAAGTGAAATGAAGGTGCTGGCCATGGTGTTCACATCCTCGCTGGTGGCGGGCTACGGCGCGGTTTCCGATATCGAATACCTGCGCCCCTTCATCGAACGCGGAAGCAATTTCAAAAACCGCATCGGCAGGGACGAGCCCTGCGCCGGCGAGATCAACGCCATCATGTCGGAAATCGCCGCGGAATGGGCGGACAGGCACACGGGCTATGCGCTGATGATCAAGGCGGATGTGCTGCGCATCCTGACGATGCTGCTGCGCCACTACAGCGATGAAGGTCACAGCCTGACAGATGGCTGGGACCGCAACAAGGCCCTCATGCGGCTCAAGAGCGCCTTTGAGTACATCGACGCGGGCTATTGCGGCAAGGTGACGCTGAAGGAGGCGGCGGACCGGGTCTACATGAGCCCCAATTACTTCTCCCACTTCTTCCACACCGCCACGGGCATCAGCTTCAGCGACTACGTGACCATGCGCCGTATGCGAAAGGCCCGCCAGCTGCTGGAAACCACGGGGCGCAGCATCTATGAAATCGCCATGGAGTGCGGCTTCCCCAACAGCTCCAACTTCTACAGGCTCTACAAGAAGCACACGGGCAAATCGCCCAGGAACAGCCGGTGAACAGCGCGGGCGCTTATCTGAAAACGCGCCGCGGTCAACCTGTTTTGCGATATTCAGACAGCCTGATTGCGCCTGTTTATCGCACATGTTTACCTATTCTATGTGGAAAAAGCTCCGATTTCCTGTTATAATGAATGACAGCGGCGCAATTCGCGCTTTTTCAGCCGCATGAGGCGTCATACGACCATTATACGATTTATGAGGTGAATTTTCATGTCCAATACCGCGATCGTCGGCATCAACTGGGGCGACGAAGGCAAGGGCCGCATGGTGGATTACTTTGCCGGCCAGTTCGATGTGGTCATCCGCTATCAGGGCGGCAACAACGCCGGCCACACCGTCATCAACGAATACGGCAAATTCGCGCTGAATCTGCTGCCCTCGGGCATCTTCCACAAAAACGCCGTGAACCTGCTGGGCCCGGGCGTGGTGGTCGATCTGAAGCACATCAACGAGGAGATGGGCCGCCTGCGCGAAAAGGGCGTCTCCATCGGCCCCGAAAACCTGAAAATCTCCGACAGGGCCATGATGGTGCTGCCCATCCATCCCAATCAGGACAAGTGGGAGGAGCAGCGCCTGGGCAAGGACCACTTCGGCTCCACCCTTCGGGGCATCAGCCCGATCTATGGCGACAAATACATGAAAAAGGCGATCATGCTGGGCGATTTGAAGCACCCCGCCACGCTTGAAAAGCACCTGCACCGGCTGATCGACTGGAAAAATGACACCATCGTGTCCGGCTATGGCCAGGACAGGATCGACTTTGACGAAACCCTGGCCTGGATCCACACCTGGGGCGATCCCCTGGTCCCCCACCTGTGCGACGCCGGAGAGCTGCTGGAGAGCATGACCGCCGCGGGCAAAAGCGTAATGTTTGAGGCGCAGCTGGGCGCCCTGAGGGACATTCAGTACGGCATCTATCCGTTCACCTCCTCCTCCTCTCCCCTGGCGGCGGAAGCCCCCGTGGGCTGCGGGCTGCCGTCCATCAAGGTGGACGCGGTCATAGGCGTCACCAAGGCTTACTCCACCTGCGTGGGCGAGGGCCCGTTTGTGGGGGAGCTGGACGGTGACGCCGCCCACAACCTGCGGGAGGCCGGCGCGGAATACGGCGCGGCCACGGGCAGGCCCCGCCGTGTGGCCTGGATGGATATTCCAGCTACCCGCTACGGCACAAAGCTCCAGGGCGCGACAGCGCTGGCGCTGACCAAGATGGACGTACTTTCCTATCTGGATGAGATTCCCGTGTGCGTGGCCTACCGGCTCAACGGAAAAACGACCGAGCGCTTCCCCTACACTCCCGACCTGTACGACTGTGAACCGGTGTACGAAACCCTGCCCGGCTGGAAATGCGACATTTCCGGCTGCCGCAGCTGGGAAGAGCTGCCCAAGGCGGCGCGGGACTACGTGTTGTTCATCGAAGAGCGCGTGGGCTGTGCGATCAAATATGTGTCCGTGGGCGCCCGGCGCGAGGCGTTGATCATCCGATAAGGGCTTTGATATCAGGCAACAGGAGGCCGTCATGAACAAGAGTACCTATGAAACCCCCTTGAACAGCCGCTACGCGAGCAAGGAGATGCAGTTCATCTTCTCCCCGGACCGCAAGTTCACCACCTGGCGCAGGCTGTGGGTGGCGCTGGCGGAGAGCGAGATGGAGCTGGGGCTGCCCGTGACGCAGGCACAGGTGGACGAGCTGAAGGCCCATATCGACGACATCGACTATGAAAACGCCCGCCGGCACGAGGAGCGGGTCCGGCACGACGTGATGGCCCATGTCCACGCCTATGGCGATGTGTGTCCCAACGCCCGGGGCATCATCCACCTGGGCGCGACGAGCTGCTATGTCACCGACAACGCGGATATACTGATGCTGCGGGACGCGCTGCTTCTGATCCGGCAAAAGCTGGTGGAGGTGCTGCGCCGCCTTCGCAAATTCGCCTGGGAGTACCGTTCGCTCCCCTGCCTGGGCTACACCCATCTTCAGCCCGCGCAGCTGACCACCGTGGGAAAGCGCGCCACGCTTTGGATGCAGGATCTGACCATGGACCTGGAGGAGGTCAATTTCGCGCTGGGCTCCCTCAAGCTGCTGGGCAACCGCGGCGCGACGGGCACGCAGGTTTCCTTCATGGAGCTGTTTGAGGGCGACGGCGAAAAGGTGGACGAGCTGGAAAGGCGCATTGCCCAAAAGCTGGGCATGGAGGCCGTGTTCGACGTATCGGGGCAGACCTATCCCCGCAAGCTGGATACCCGGGTGCTGGGCGCTCTGTCCGGCATCGCTCAGAGCGCTTATAAGTTCGCCCAGGACCTTCGGCTGCTGCAATCCTTCCGCGAGGTGGAGGAGCCCTTTGAAAAGAGCCAGATCGGCTCCTCAGCCATGGCCTACAAGCGCAATCCCATGCGCTCAGAGCGGATGTGCGCGCTGTCGCGCCACGTGATGGCGCTGGTTCAGGATGCCGCCATGACCGCCGCCACCCAGTGGTTTGAGCGCACGCTGGACGATTCTGCCAACCGCCGTCTTTCCCTTCCGGAGGCCTTCCTGGCCACGGACGCGGTGCTGGAGCTGTACGCCAACATTGCCGACGGCATGGTGGTCTACCCGAAGATGATCGAAAAGCGCGTGATGGAGAACCTGCCCTTCATGGCCACCGAGGACATCATCATGGAATCCGTCAAAAACGGCGCGGACCGACAGGAGATTCACGAGCGCGTGCGCGTACATTCCCAGGCCGCGGCCATGCGCATGAAGGCCGAGGGACTGGAAAGCGATTTGCTGGAGCGCATCGCGGCGGACCCGGCCTTCCCCATGAGCGCCGAGAGCCTCACGGCGCTGCTGGCTCCGGAGAAATATACCGGCCGGGCCTGTGAACAGACAGAGCGCTTCCTCACGCAGACCGTCGATCCCATCCTGGCGAAATACGACGCCATGGAAATGGGCAGGATAAGCATTTAGGAAACTGAAGGAGGCAGAAATATGCATGACTACGCAATCGGCATCGATGTGGGCGGCACCCACATCAAGCTCGGCCTGTTTGACAGCGCCATGCAGCTGCTGGCCGAGCAGAGCTTTCTGACCGACAAGGACGCCACCGCCCTGGAGCTGATGGACTTCCTCGCCTTGAAAGCCAGGGCCCTCGCGGAAAAGGCGGGCATACGCCTTGAGGACGTGCGGGGCATCGGCGCGGCCTTTCCCTCCTCCATTGACGCCAGAAAGGGACTCACGCTGGAGAGCAGCAACATCGTGGCCCTGAACGACCAGCCTGTGCGGGACATGCTCCAGCAGCGACTCAATCTGCCGGTATACGTGGACAACGACGGCAATGTGGCCGCGCTGGCGGAGCATCGCTACGGCGCGGGCCGCGGATACGACAACATGATCTATGCCACCCTGGCTACCGGCATCGGCGGCGGGCTGATCCTGAACGGACAGCTGTACCGGGGTATGCATGGCATGGCCGGCGAAATCGGGCACATGTTCGTCTCCGATTCCACGGGCTATCCATGCGGCTGCGGCGTCATCGGCTGCGTCCATTCCATCTGCTCCGGCGTGTTCATGGCCCGCTATGCCATGGACCGCATCAAGGAGGGCGCGGAGAGCCGCATACTGGACTACGCGGGCACCCTCTCCAACATCGATATGGTCGCCGTTGGCCGGGCGCTGCAAATGAACGACCCGCTGGCGCTGGAGGTGGTGAACCGCGGCGCGGAGTACCTGGGCCGCATGTTCCATAGCCTGAACCTCATATTTGATATCAACATATTCGTATACGGCGGTGGCATCACCAATCTGGGCCATCGGTTCACGGACCGCATGATCGCCTCCTATCGCCATCATTCTCTGATCGACCAGAAGTACCCCGCGAAATTCATCCCGGCGGAGCTGGGCGGCCGGGCCGAGATCATCGGCGCGGCGCTGCTGGTGCCGTAGCGCCTCATGCCGCGCCGTCGCCATCGCCCGACACACCCAAAGGAGGCTTGATTATGCAGCATTTTATCCTCGGAAGGACCAACCTTGAAATTTCCCGCACGGGCTTCGGAGCGCTGCCCATCCAGCGCGTCAGCTTCGAGGAGGCGGACGCGCTTCTGAACCGGGCGCTGGATGGCGGCATCAGCTACATAGACACGGCGCGCGCCTATACCGACAGCGAGGAAAAGATCGGCAGGGCCGTCAGCCATCGCCGCGGCGAGTTTACCCTGGCCACCAAGACCCACGCCAAGACCGCCGACGCGCTGAACAAGGACCTGGAGACGAGTCTTAGGCTGCTCAAAACCGACTGCATCGACGTATACCAATTCCACAACCCGCCCTTTGTGCCCGTGCCGGGGGGCGAGGACGGTCTGTATGACGCGGCGCTCAAGGCCCGCGAGGCCGGAAAGATCCGCTTCATCAGCATTACCCAGCACTCCCTGGACCGCGCCTTCGAGGCGGTGGATTCCGGGCTGTACGATACCGTGCAGTATCCCTTCAACCACCTGGCGACGGATCGGGAGATTGAACTGGTCAGGCACTGCGCCGAAAAGAACGTGGGCTTTATCTGCATGAAGGCCATGTCCGGCGGCCTGGTGACCAACGCCCGGCTCCCCTTTGCCTGGCTTTCCCAGTTCGAAAACATCGTGCCCATCTGGGGCATACAACGCATGAGCGAGCTGGAGGAATTCCTTGCCTACTCTGAAAACCCGCCGGTGCTGGATGAAGAGACCCTGTCGCAAATCGCGGCGGACCGCCGGGAACTGGTGGGCGCGTTTTGTCGCGGCTGCGGCTACTGTCTGCCTTGTCCCGCGGAAATTCCCATCAACAACGCCAACCGCATGAAGCAGCTGCTGGAGCGCTCCCCCTGGCGCAGCTGGGTCACCCCTGAATGGCAGGCCAACATGGAAAGAATAGAAAACTGCATCCACTGCGGCGCTTGCGCAAAGAGGTGTCCCTACGGACTCAAGCCCTTCGAAACGCTGCCCGGCCAGCTGGCCTTCTACCGCGAATTCACAAAGACGCACAAGGCGTAAAGCCGCACAAAGGAGTTCCAAGTTGTATCAGCACTTTTCCCGACCCGACTGGTATTTGGGCCGCACAGGACATTTGAACGCCGCCGTCGCCGAACACCGCATCGGCGGCATTCCGGCGTTTATGCGCGGCTTGCGGGCGCTGTTCGTCAGCGACGTACACGCCCTGGACAGCACCACCGATGCCGACCTTGCCGCCCTCACCGCGCAGATGATGGCCGCGAAGCCGGATATCATACTGCTGGGCGGAGATTACAGCGATACGCGGGAAAACGCCTGCCGTGTGTTTGCGGCTTGGAGGGCGCTGCGCGCGCCGCTGGGGCTGTACGGGGTCAAGGGCAACAACGATTCCGAGGCCTGGGAGAGCGACAGGGCGCTTCGAAGGGAAATGGCCGGCTTTGGCTGCAAGCTGCTGGTGAACCAGTCCGCCGCTCTGCCCCTTGCAGGCGGCACGCTGATCATCGGGGGTGTGGACGAACATCGCCACGGCTGCCCCCGGGCGGACGGCCTCTTTCCCGCCCGGCCCTCACGGAAGCACTACCGCATACTGCTGTCCCACTACCCCAGCATCCCCGCCCAAAAGCCGGAGCTGATGCTTTCCGGTCACACCCACGGCGGGCAGTTCAACCTGCTGGGCGTGACGCCTTATGCCGTGGGCTTTGAGCGCTTCACCCGCCCTCGCCGCGCCTCCGCCGCTATTTCAGGGCTGCACGAGATCGACGGTATGCGCCTTTTGGTGAGCAAGGGCATCGGCGCCAGCCGCATCCAGCTGCGCGTATGCGTGCGGCCCGAGATCGAGCTTTTGACGTTCGGATGATCTCTTTTCACGATCTTTGCAGACTTCGGTCTGCAATTGTGCATGTTAAATAAAAAACATGAAATTCGCAAATCTCCATTGACTTTCCCCATACCAGCCGGTATAATAGAGACAGTTCAAGGCGTTGCCGCGAACGAAAAGGGAACATATCCTGGGGTGTGCGTTAGTCAATGCTTTTACCCACAGATTCATAAAAGGATTCCGGGTCGGTGTGCGGATGTCAAGCCTCCGTTTGCAGTGGAAGACAGTAAGCAGCCGCAGGTCTCCGCCCTGCCTGAGCGGCGGGTGAAAAAGCAGCGACAGACGGCACTTACGGGATATTCGGAGCCTGAAAGGGCTCCCTTTTTTTGTGTCCGATACGATTAAAGCGGCGGCTGGCGAATATATAATGACTGTCTGAAACACCATTCATGCCATCGGAGGTCCTCGCCTTGCTCAAAGTCCAAAGCGCCACTTCCCCCGCCCGCGGCGTGCCCACGCGCGTCCCCGTCGCCAACATACGCCCCGGCCGCAGCCGTCCCCGTCGGGACATTTCCCCGGAATCCATCGCGCAGCTTGCCGAATCCATACGTCTGCACGGGCTGATTTCGCCACTGGTTCTCCGGGAGGCGGGCAAGGGGCGCTATGAGCTGATTGCCGGGGAGCGGCGCCTGCGGGCGCTGAAGCTGTTGGGACGCCAGTGGGCGGAGGCGACGGTGCTGTCCTGCGGCGATTGCGATTGCGCGCTGATCGCGCTGGTTGAGAATTTGCAGCGGGAGGAGCTGCACTTTCTGGATGTGGCGGCGGCCTGCCGGAGCATCCTCGACGCCTATCCCATCACCCAGGACCGCCTCGCGGCCAGCCTGTCCCTGAGTCCTTCGGCGCTGGCGAACCGTCTGCGGCTGTTGAAGCTGTCGGACAAGGTCCAGCAAGCCGTGCGGGAAGGCGGGCTGAGCGAGCGCCATGCCCGGGCGCTGCTGAAGCTGACAGACGAGGCGGCGCAGCTGGCGCTGGTTTCCCTGGCGGTGGAAAAGCGCTTGAGCGTCAAGCAGCTCGAAGCATGCGTCGACCATGAGGCTGCCCGTCCCCCGAAGCGCCGCAGCGTCAGCCATGTCCTCAGAGACAACCGCATCGTCATCAACGCCCTCATGGACACCGTGCGTCAGCTCTCCAGAATCGGCGTGCCGGTCAAAAGCCGCGTGGAAGAGGGATCAGATTACATCGACGTGATCGTGCGGATCGCCACGGCCCAGGGCAGGAGGACGGGTGAAGAGGAGAAATGAATCGGGGAGCCGGCGATGTAACCGGCTCCCCGCAGTTTTTCGCAATTCGTCATTCCACCACGTTCACGGTGATGACGGCCTTCTTCTTGTTGTAGGTCGTGACGGTAATCTTCGCCTTGCCCTTCTTGAGCGCCGCGACATAGCCGTTTGCGTCCACCGCAGCCACGGCGGGCTTGCCGCTGGTCCAGGTCAGCGCGCTCTGGGCTGTCGCCGGGTTCATCACCGGCCACAGCTGCACGCCCTCGCCCACCTTGAGCGTGATGGCCTTGCCCTGGGAAATGCCAATGCCCAGCGGCTTGTTGGGATCCACCACGGTGACGGCGATGGTCGCCTTTTTCTTGTTGTGGGTGGTGACGGTGATCTTCGCCTTGCCCTCGCCCTGGGGCGCCACCCAGCCGTTTGCGTCCACACTGGCCACGGCGGGCTTGTTGCTCGTCCAGGTCAGCGTGGCCTGGGCAGTCTCGGGGGCAAGCGCCGCGTACAGCTGCACGGGCTGTCCCACGGTGAGGGTGACGGCCTTGCCCTGGGCGATGCCGATGCCCGTGGGCTTGTAGGGGTCCACCACCTGCACGGTGATGACGGCCTTTTTCTTGTTATGCGTCGTAACGGTGATCTTCGTCTTGCCCTCGGCAAGCGGGGTAACGAAGCCTCCCGCGTCCACGCTGGCCACAGCCGCCTTGCTGCTCGTCCAGGTCAGCGTGGCTTGAGCGGTCTCAGGGGCAAGCACCGCGTTCAGCTGAAGCGGCTGGTCCACGGAGACGGTCACGGCCTTGCCCTGGGCGATGCCCACGGCGCTGGGCTTGTAGGGGTCCACCACCTGGATGGTCACGGTGGCATTGACATTCTTGCTTGCGGTCTTGACGGTGACCTTGGTCTTGCCCTCCGCCGAAGCAGTCAGCACGCCCGTTCCGTTCACCGTGGCCACGGCGGGCTTGGAGGAGCTGTAGCTCATGGCGCTCAGCCCCGCGTTGGTGGCAAAGGCGGGCACGATCTGGCGCTGTTCGCCCACGGAGAGGGTGACGGTGCCATTGTTCTTGACATTGGGCAGGCTGAGCAGCGGATAGGCCGGGGCTGGATCCGGGGCCGGA
>JAFUCP010000120.1 GCA_017459565.1 Clostridia bacterium
CTCCACTCTCCACTCTCCACTCTCCACACTCAAAAATCTCCACTCTCAGAACCCCCCCGCCGATTCCTCTTCCTCGTCGCCCCTGAGCAGCTGCTCCAGCGGGCCCAGGTCCTCCACATCGTTGCTTTTTGCCCTGTTGCCGGCCAGCTCCTTAAAGATGGCGGTCATATCCCGCAGCTTGCGCACGTTGGTCACGCCGCCCTCGCTGAAGCGCTGTTCCGTCGCGGTGACCTCGGCGTACCCGTCGAACATCCTGTCGAGGATCCAAAGGGCCTTGCGGCGGATGCCGGACACGATCGCCGTCTCGTCCATCCCGGAAATCTCCAGGCGCATCCTCTCCGCCGCGTCGATCCCGCCGTCCTCAAGCTCCGCTTCCGCGGCGGATTGCCGTTCGCGGTTTTCCGCCGCCTCCCGCCGCCACGCCTTGCGCCTGCCGAACCAGCCCTCCTCGCGTGCGCGCCGGGTGAGCGTCCTCCGCTCCACGCCGTGCCTTTCGGCCAGGCGCGCGTAGCTGTCCCGGCCCGTTACATATTCCTCCCGAACCGCTTCCCAATTCAAACTCTCCGAAGCCGCGATAGCGCATCACCTCACTGTCCTGCCGAATGAACGGCTGTATTATGCGCCTCTGTCCGGGTGACATTCAATGACGGCCTGCCCCCTTCCCCGTCGCCCAGCCGCGCCTGCACGCATTTGAGCGCCCCATGGTGCAGCCTGTAGATGTGCCGCAGCTCGTAATCCATCTCCTGGGCGATGGCCTCCCAGCGCATATAGTGCCTGTATCTCAGCTCCAACAGCCGCCGGTAGCGCAAATCCTCCACCCCGTCGATCAGGGTCTTCACCTCCCGGGCCGCGCGGCAGATCGCCAGCACGTCCCCTTCCAGCTCGGCGCTCAGCGCCGCCACCTCCTTTTCGACGCCCCGCCACTTGTCCCGCTCCTCCGGGGGCGTCTCTTCCAGGCCCCGGGCCAGCCACAGGTGCAGCCGCTCCCGCTCCTTCAGCTTGCGCTCGATATCCGCCTCAAACCTCCAGGTCCGCATGAGATAGTCCTTTGCCTTCACGCTTCCGCCCTCCCTCTTCGCCCTCCGTCGCCAAATCCTCCACAAAGACCGCCCGGCACGCCTCCGACAGCCGCGCCAGCAGCCGCCGCCAGCGCACGTCCGACAGCCGCGCCCCCTGCGCGTTCAGGCACACGATCATCTCCCGCCGGTACCTGCCGCGCCAGCAGACCGCGTCGTATGTCCGCTTTATCGCGTCGTCGCCCATAGCGCCCGTCGCGTCCAGAACCAGCACCCGCGCCCGCTTCATGTCCCGCCGCGCGCGGCCCAGCGCCTCCGCGTCCAACCCGCCCAGTCCGGCGGCGTCGATCCACAGCGCCCGAACGCCGCGCCCCGACAGCCTGCGCGCGATCCGCGCGGCCATCCGCCTCGCCCCGCGCCCGGTCCCGCCGAACAGCAACAGCCCCCGCCGCGCCCCCGGCGTTTCCTGAAAAACCTTTTCCATGCCCTCACTCTCCCGACCGCTTCACAGCAACTGACGGCGATACTCCCGCTCCAGCGCGCGCTCATCCCGGGCGTCCCGGGCCTCGATCCTGCGCGCAAGCCCTCCGGCCATGGCGTCGATCCTCTCCCCCGCGTCCGCCAGCGCCTCCGCCAGCTCTCCCGCGCCGGCCACGCCCCTCAGCGCCGCCACCGCCGCGTCGACGCCCTCCCGGGCGGCGCGCAGCCCGTCCAGGCTCTCCCACCAGGTCGGCCCTCCGGCCCCCAAAATTCGCATTAATGCATTTTTCACTCCCAACCCTCGCACATCTGCGACTCATATCATACGCATTTTGGGCGCAAATGTCAATGACATTTTTGCATTTATGCGAATTTTTTTCTCCGGTGTATTGCATCTTTGCAAATCATCTGCTATAATCAACCCTGCGAGGTGATACCATGAACATCGGTACGCGAATCAGGCAGCGGCGCAAGCAGCTGGGCATCAGCGCGGAGGAGCTTGCGGAGCGCGTGGGCAAGTCCCCCGCCACCATCTACCGCTACGAAAACGGGGATATCACCAAGGTGGACTCCTCCATGCTGCGCCCCATCGCCCAGGCGCTGCAAACCACGCCGGCGCACCTGATGGGCTGGGACGAAGCGCCGGCCATACCGGGGCTGATCGGCCGCGGGGGGCTGGGCGTGCGCCGGGTGCCGGTGCTGGGGGACACGGCGGCGGGAGAGCCCATCGTGGCCAACCGGGAGTATGACGAATACATCGAAATTCCCGAGGACGGCCACCACTACGACGCGGCCCTGCGGGTCACGGGAGACAGCATGGCGCCGCGGTTCAGGATCGGGGATTTGGCGCTGATCCGCTATCAGGACGACGTCGCGGACGGCCAGATCGCGGCCGTTTGCCTGGACGACTGCGTGACGCTCAAGCGCGTCTATCACATGCCCCGGGGGCTGCAGCTGCTCAGCGAGAACCCCAGCCACCCGCCGCAGGTCTACATGGACGACGAGGTGGGCAACGCCCATCTGGTGGGCCTGGCCGTGGGCGTTCTGCACTGGGAATACTGACGCTGTTCCCCGCCCGGATCCAGGCGCTGACGCGGCGCCCCTTGGGCCGCGCCCGCGCTGAAGCCCCTCAACCTGCCAATATCGAGAAAGGGAATGACGCCATGCCATCCTTCCGCAAGACGGCGCTTGTGACTGCGCTGCTGATTCTCCTCGCCGCAAAAAGCGCCCAGGCGGCCCACACCCGGGACGAGGTGCGCGCCGCCTGGGCGGCCATCCCCGCCGCGCCGGAGGACACGCTCTTTGCGCAAGTCCCCGCCGCCGAAGCGCCCTATGCCGAGGGCGCGCTGCGCGAGGAGGCGAAGGCGGGGGCCCTGGGAGTGTTGAACTTCGCGCGCTGGCTGACGGGGCTGGAGCCGGTCACGGACAGCGGCATCTATGACTATCAGTGCCAGCACGGCGCGGTGCTGCTGGCGGCGCTGGACTATGTGGACCACGACGCGCCCCGCCCGGAGGACATGGACCGCAACTTTTACGATTCCGCCCACATCGCCACCAGCTCCGGCTGCATCGCCCGCTTCAACTGGACGCGCCCGTCCATCCTGCGGGAGGGCGTGGAGTACTTCCTGCGGGACGACGGCGACGCCAATCTTTCCACGCTGGGCCACCGCCGCTGGGCGCTGGACCCGCTGATGGCGGCCACGGGGTTCGGGCTGGCCGGCTCTGAATCCGGCAACAGCTATGTGGTCATGTACGCCCACGACCTGGGCAACCCCGACGCCGAGTGGGACCGGGTATGCTGGCCCTGCGAGGGCGCCTTCCCCGCGGAGCTGATGCACGACCATCTGGCCTGGTCCGTCACCCTGAACCCCGCGGCGTGGGACATGAGCGCCCTCGCCCCCACCGTCACGCTCTCGGAGGCCAGCGGGCTGTTTTTCAGCTTCAACCCCGCCGAGGGCACGGGCGACGGCTTCTGCGCCCTGAACGCCGAGGGCTACGGCGCGGGCCCCTGCCTCATCTTCCGCCCCGATTTCACCGGCACGGACTTCACCGACTACCAGCAGAACCAGTGCTGGACCGTGACCGTCGACGGCCTCCGGGGCGCGGACGGCGCGCCCCGGTTGCTCTCCTACCGGGTGGACATGGTCTCCCTCGTCCCGCAGGACGCCGTCAACGTGGAGATCACCCCCCTCGAGGCCAGCCTCGCCCCCGGCGATACCCTCGCCATGAGCTGCGCCGTCGTGCCCGCCTACGCCGACGACCTGAGCGTGACCTGGCGCAGCACCGATCCCTCCGTCGCCACCGTGGACGCCGCCGGCACCGTCACCGCCCTCGCCCCCGGCGACTGCGAAATCATCGCTTCCGCCCCCAACGGCCCCGAGGACGCCTGCCGCCTCGCCGTCGCCCCCTCTCCCGATCACCCATGAACCCTTTGAATCCCCTGAATCTCTTTTGATTCAACCTCAAAATGTTTGTCGACGCCATCCCGCGGATGTCGCCGACCCGGAAAACGTTCCGTTTTCCCAATCATGTACAATTCCAAAAAAACAACCGACGCTTATGCGTCGGTTGTTAAACATGCCGTATCAAAGATGCTGTATCCAAGCCTTCCCCTCTGGGGAAGGGTTCGAACGCCTGGAAAACAGTCCAGTGGACTGTTTTCAGTGAGAACGGGCCCATCGCGCACGGACGGGCCCCGGAGGCGCGAACCGCCGGATGAGGTCCCCTTGCGCCTCTCTCCCAATCAGCTAGCGCCCCGCTAACTCAGCCCTTCCTTCCGGGAAGGCAATATCACTCCGCCGCCCGGCCAACTTCAACTCCACTCTCCACTCTCCCCTCGCCACTCTCCACTCTCCCCTCTCATCAATCTCCACTCTCCACTCTCCACTCTCAACCCTGCGCCTCAAACTCACCCGTGGCGCCGACGATGGTCCTCTCCTTTTCCTGCTTTTCATACTTTGCGAACTGCATCCTGTTTTTCGCGCTGTGGCTGAGGCAGGCGGGCCCGCCGATGCAGCCGCCGTCGCAGGCCATGCCCTCGATGAAATTCTCCTTGAGCAGGCCCTTGCTGGCCTTGAGCAGGGCGGCGTTGCACTCTGCCAGTCCGTTGCAGGACACGGCCTGTAAATCGAAGTTTTCCATGCCGTCCATTTCGCGGATAGCCTCGGCGACGGCGTCGGCCAGGCCGCCGCAGCGGGCGAAGCCGCGCCCGAAGGAGGAGGAGTTGGTCAGCTCCACGCCCTTGAGCGCCTGCAAATCGATGCCGGCGGCGTCGAACCAGGCCTGCATCTCCTCGAAGGTGATGGCGCAGGTGACGGCGTTCTTGGTGCGGGTGTACAGGGTCTCATACTTTTTTGCGATGCAGGGCCCGATGAACACGATCTCGGCGGTGGGGTCCTTTTTGCGAATTTGCAGCGCCATCATGGCCATGGGCGATGGATTGTGGGAAATGTGCCCGGCCACGTCGGGGTATTTTTTCTCCACCAGGCTCACGAAGGCGGGGCAGCAGGACGAGGTCAGAAAGCCCTCCTCCACCAGCTCCTTGGCCTCGTGGTAGGCCACGGCGTCCGCGCCCCACGCGGCCTCCTCCACGCGGTAGAAGCCCAGCTTCAAAATCGCCTCGTACACCTGCTCGGTCCGCACGTCGGCGTACTGCGCGCCGATGGAGGGCGCCACGACGGCGTAGGTGTGGTAGACCTTGTTGCCGAAGGAGCCCTTGATGCACTGGATCGCCTTTGTCAGGAAGGACTTGTCGGAAATCGCGCCGAAGGGGCACTGGTACACGCACGCACCGCAGGACACGCACTTGCCCAGCGTGATCGCCGCCTTCTGGGTGTCCGGGTCGATGGAGATGGCCTTCATCTTGCAGGCCTTGATGCAGGGCCGCTCCAGCTTCAAAATCGCGCCGTAGGAGCAGGCCGCCGCGCAGCGCCCGCACTCCACGCACTTGCTCTTGTCGATGGTGGCGTGGCGGTTGACGATGCTGATGGCGTTCTTGGGGCAGGCGTTCATGCAGTTGTGGGCAATGCAGCCGCGGCAGGCCTGGGTCACGGTGATGCCGTCCACCGGGCACTCGTCGCAGGCGATGGGCAGCACCTCCACCACGTTGGGGTTGCGGGGATTGCCCCCCAGCGCCAGCTTCACCCGCTGGTTGATGATGGCCCGCTCCTTGTAAATGCAGCAGCGCATCGTGGGCTTTGCGCCGTCGGGGATGATCGTCTCGGCAATGCCCAGCGTGTTTTCCGGCGTCAGCGCGTCGTTCAGCGCCAGCTTGGCCACTTCCTTCAGTACCTTGTATTTCAGCTCCTGGACATCCGTGTCGAATTTCGGCGTCATGTTCATTCCTCCCGGCGGTGGTATTTTTGTATGATCTGTGGGTATTATTATACCATGATTGTCGGCGTCTTTCCCTTCGGGAGCCGCCGACCCGGAAAACGTGCCGTTTTCCTAATCATTATACCACACTCTCAATTAGTTATACAACACTAACTATATCAATCCATTTGACAAACGCCCTCAGGGATGGTAGAATTTTCATATCCAATAATACAATAAGAGGTGTGCCGCATGAGCAACATGGTCTACAAAATGAACATCGCGGGTCTGGACCGCGAGCTGCCCCTCTGCCCCATCAGCGATAAGCTGATGATCGGCGCCTTTGTCATCTTTGGCGATCCCCAGCTGACCACCGCCTGCGCCCGGCAGCTGCTGGAGCGCTGCCCGGACCACGACGTGCTGATCACCGCCGAGAGCAAGGGCATCCCCCTGATCTGCGAAATGGCGCGTCTGAACGGCAACGCCCGCTATGCCCTGGCCCGCAAGTCGGCCAAGCTGTATATGAAGGACGTGCTGAGCGTCGAGGTGCGCTCCATCACCACCGACCACAAGCAGACCCTCTTCCTCGATGGCGGCGACGCCGCGTACCTGAAGGGCAAGCGCGTGGTCATCGTGGACGATGTCATCTCCACCGGCGAATCCCTGCGGGCGCTGGAAAAGCTCGTGGAGCGCGCCGGCGGCAACATCGTGGGCCGCATGGCCATCCTCGCCGAGGGCGACGCCGCCCGGCGCGAGGATATCATCTATCTGGAAAAGCTGCCCCTGTTTGACAGCGACGGCCGGCCCATCGATTGACAGACCCTGTGGCGCGCAGCGAGGTCGGATGAGGTCCCCTCCCCCTCTTTCCCATTGCCCGCCATCCAAGCCTTCCCACAGTCATAGGCAATATCACCCCGCCGCCCCGGCCAACTCCAACTCCACTCTCCACTCTCAGAATTCTCCGCTCTCAAAAAACTCCCCCCCGAAAGGAGCAACCGCCATGGACCTGATTCCCAGCTTTGCCGTCGACCACACCCTCATCATTCCGGGCATATTTACCAGCCGCGTGGACAACGTCGGCGGCGGCACGCTGACGACCTATGATGTCCGGCTGACGCGCCCGAACAAGGAGCCGGCCATCGACGTCGCGGCAATGCACTCCCTGGAACACATCGTAGCGACCTATCTGCGCAACGACCCCGACTGGAAGGACGAGATCATCTACTGGGGCCCCATGGGCTGTCTGACGGGCTTTTATCTGATCCTGAAGGGCAGCCGCCCGCCGCAGGCCATCTGCGATCTGCTGCTCAACGCGTTCAAATCGGTGTCGGAGGCCCAGGAGGTCCCCGGTGCCACGCCGAAGAACTGCGGCCACTATCTGATGCACAACCTGGGTATGGCGAAATGGTACGCGGCCCGGTTCGCGGACTATCTTGCCGCCAACGCCGAAAGGCCCGAAATCTTCGAGTATCCCAAGACCGAGCGCCTCGTCACCGAGGACGGCCAGCGCTTTTTCGATTCGTAACCCCGTCCCAAAAGCAACCCCCGGAGGGCATCCCCCCGGGGGTC
>JAFUCP010000121.1 GCA_017459565.1 Clostridia bacterium
CAGGGGGGTGACTAAATCTTGCGATTTTCCCGATACGCATTGCCAAGCGCAAGACAAACATGCTATAATCTGCACAGGTCCGTTTATCGGAATATGTGCGGTACAATCACATTGCATACAGGAGGAAAGACACATGCTTTACTACGTCAACGCCGCGGCTTCCCGGGACGGGAACGGCAGCAAGGACATGCCCTTCAGGCACATCGACGACGCGGCCCGGGTGGCCGTGGCCGGGGACGAGATTCTCGTCGCCCCGGGCATCTACCGCGAAAAGGTTACGCCCCGGCACGGCGGCACGGAGGACGCGCGCATCGTCTACCGCTCTGAGCAACCCCTGGGCGCGGTGATCACCGGCGCGGAGGTGCTGACCGGCTGGAAGCGGTTCAAGGGCAACGTTTGGGTGAACCGGGTGGACAACGGCGTGTTCGGGGATTACAACCCCTATACCACCATGGTCTGCGGCGACTGGTACTTCGCCCCCACCGTGCGCCATACCGGCGCGGTGTTCCTGAACGACAAAATGATGTATGAGACCGTGACCCTCGAGGAGTGCGAGGCCGCCGAGGCCGATCCCTGCGCCTTCAATCAGGAGGAATCCACCTGGAAGTGGTACACGGAACAGGACGGCAATAAGACCGTGCTGTACGCCAACTTCCACGAGCTGGACCCCAACGCCCAGGAGGTGGAGATCCTGGTGCGCCGCAACTGCTTCATGCCGGATGAGAACGGCATCAATTACATCACCGTGTCCGGCTTTGATATCAACAAGGGCGCCACCACCTGGGCCCCGCCGGCGGCCTACCAGGACGGCCTGATCGGGCCCCACTGGTCCAAGGGCTGGATCATCGAGGACTGCGCCGTGTGGGGCAGCAAGTGCTGCGGCATCTCCCTGGGCAAGTACCTGGATCCCGAGAATGACATGTACTTCTACACGAAGCATGTGAAGAGCCCGACCCAGATGGAGCGGGACGCCGTCTGCCGCGGCCAGTATCACGGCTGGCTGAAGGAAAAGGTGGGCAGCCACATCATCCGCCGCTGTGAGGTGCATCACTGCGAGCAGACGGGCATCGTGGGCCGCATGGGCGGCGTGTTCTCCACCATCGAGGACTGCCACATCCACCACGTTTGCAATTCCCAGCAGCTGGGCGGCGCGGAAACCGCGGGCATCAAGCTGCACGCCGCCATCGACGTGACCATCCGCCGCAACCACATCCACAACTGCATCATGGGCGTTTGGCTGGATTGGGAAGCCCAGGGCGCGCGCATCACCCGCAACCTGTTGCACGACAACCAGCGGCCCGATGGGATGCCCCAGGCCAAGGGCGCCATGTTCAACAATGACGTGTTCATCGAGGTGGGCCACGGCCCGACGCTGATCGACAACAACATCATGCTGTCCAAGGCATCGGTGATCCTGCCCAGCGAGGGCCTGGCCATCGTCCACAACCTGATCTGCGGCGCCTTCGGCCTGGTCAATTCCGGCGTGGACAGCATCGTCAACGGCCAGCGCGAGCCCCGCTACACGCCATATCACATCCGCCACCGCACCGAGGTCGCGGGCTTTATGACGATCCTGCACGGCGACGACCGCGTTTACAACAACATCTTTGTGCAGAAGTGGCCCGTCACCGACGCCGAGGTCCCCCCCGCCGCACCGGACCACCAGATCGTGGGCAGCGCGCCGTTTGACATCTTCCCCGCCTATGACGAGTGGATTTCCAACTTCATGATGGGCAAGGAGCCCAACATGGGCCACCTCGGACAGTTCCACTTCGGCCACCTGCCCGTGTGGGTGGGCGGCAACGCCTACTTCAACGGGGCCAGCGTGAGCAAGCACGAAAAAAATGGCTACATCCATTCCGACGCCGAGGCGAAGGTGGAGCTTTCCATGAAGGACGGCAAATGGACGCTTCAAACCAACGTGTATGAGCTGCTCAAGGACTTCCGGGACGGCATCATCACCAGCGATACGCTGGGCTGCGCCTTCGAGCCGGAGGAGCGCTTTGAGAATACGGACGGCACCGCCATCACCTTCGACCGGGACTACTTCGACGGCCACCGCGGCCTCGACACCCTGCCCGGCCCCTTCGCCGACGGCTGCGGGGAGCGCGTGGTCTGGTAAGGGCCCGGAGCGATACCCTGCCGGAGAGAATGTATGAAGAAGATCGTCATTGACATTGCGCAGCTCACGCCCCGCCACCGCCGCGCCATCGCGGAACGGGCGGCCCAGCGGGGCTATGAGGCGCGCTTTTGCCCGGATGAGGCCCAGGCGCTGGCCCAGGCCGCGGACGCGGAAATCCTGTTCGCGGCCAATCCCGCGCTGGCGGGCGTCGCCCGGGAATTGAAGTGGCTCTGCGTGCCCAGCGCGGGCGTGGAGCCCTACGTTCCCCGCGGGATATACGCCCGCCCGGAGGCGCTTTTGAGCAATTCCTCCGGCGCTTACGGCGTGACCATTGCCGAGCATATCGTGATGGTGACGCTGGAAATGATGCGTCGGCAGCAGGAATACGCGGCGCTGATGGCTGCGCGGGGCTGGCGGCGGGATCTGCCCGTGCGCTCCATACGGGGCAGCCGGGTGACGCTGCTGGGAACGGGCAACATCGGCCAGGAGGCCGCGCGCAGGCTGTCCGCCTTCGGCCCTGAGCGCATCGTCGGCGTCAACCGCACCGGCGCTGCGCCGGAGGGGCCCTTCGACGGCGTCGTCCCCCTTGACGGGCTGGACGCGCTGCTGGGCGAAACCGACTTGTTGGTCATGTCGCTGCCCGGAACGCCCGAAACGGCGGGCATCATGGATGCGCGGCGACTGGAGCTTCTGCCAAAGGACGCTTTTTTGGTCAACGTTGGCCGGGGCAGCGCCATCGACCAGGGCGCGCTCATCCGCCTGATGCGCGGCGGGCGCCTTTCTGGCGCGGCGCTGGACGTTTTCGAGGTGGAACCCCTGCCCCCGCAGGATGCTCTGTGGGACTGCCCCCGGCTGTTGATCACGCCCCACTGCTCCGGGAACATGACCCTCGGCTACACCGTGGACCGCATCGTCGAGCTGTTCCTGGAGGATTTTGACAACTACTGCGAAGGGCGTCCCCTGCTGCGCCGGGTGGACCTTGCGCTGGGCTATTGAAAATGAACCGCACAGGAGGAAGGTCCATGTCCGTATTCGCGTCTTTGGAAGAGGCAAGGGATTATTTCAAGGGGGATGTTTACGCACTGGATTGCGGCATCACCATCGACGAACTCGGCGAGGACGGCTCCGTCTGCGGCTTTGAAATCACGGACCGGCACCGCAACGCCGAGGGCGGCGTCATGGGCGGCGCGATCTTTACCCTCATCGACCTGGCCTTCGCCTCCGCCGCCAACAACCGGCACCGGCCCACCGTGGCCCAACAGGTCAGCGTCAATTTCCTCAGCGGCAGCCGGGGCCGCCGCCTTTCCGCCAGGGCAGTCTGCAAAAAGGACGGCAGGACCAGCTGCGTCTACAACGTGGATGTGACCGACGACCTCGGCAGGGATATCGCCCAGGCTGTCGTGACCGGCTTCAAGCTTTGAAAAAGCGATTTAAGTAAACCGAGGAACCCACAAAAGACAGATGCCGGAAAAGCGCAGCAGAATCGGTGTGGGAATGATTCAGCGGCTGCTTGACTGTGTGACGGTTCTGTGACAGTTCGCGTGCTATACTCTTCCCGTAAACAGCAAGGAGCCAATACAAACATCAAGGAGGATGATTACAATGACTGAAAACGAGAACATCATGAACGCCGCAGAGCTGAACGACGCCGAGCTGGAGCAGGTTTCCGGCGGCAAGCACAGCTACATCACCGGCGACGACGGCAAGAGCCACGTGCGCAAGGGTCCCGGCCTGAACTATGCGTCCGTGGGCGTCCTCCACAAGGAGGAATCCGCACGCTATCTGCACGAAACCTCCACGGACGACCGCGGCATCGTGTGGTACAAGATCCGCTGGGATAACAAGGAAGCCTGGGTTTCCTCGGTGTACACCAAGAAGGAACGGTTTTAAGCTTGCCTCCGTCAAACAATATATTCAAACAGAAAGGAAGAGATCCAATATGGCCCATATTCGCAAGCTGTTTTGCGCGCTGCTGGCAGCGGCGCTCTGCCTGATCGGCGCGGCGCTGGCGGAAAGCGCCGAAAACCCCGCTATCGAATCCCAGATCGTCGAAGGCAGCTTCGTCGTGCAAATTCCCGTGGAGGAGGGCGACGAGGGCTGGGTGGCCGATGATATGTCCCAGGACCCCTCCGTCGTGACCCTGTATGACGCGGATATCATCGAGGGCACCTTCGTGGCCCGCTATGACGCCGTGGCCGACGGCGAAGTCACCGTGGGCATCAGGCACTATGACGGCATCGCCTGCGACCAGGCACACACCTGGGATCTGCGCGTCGCCGACGGCGCCGTGCAGGAGGTCCCCGGCGGCAGCTACACCGCCTCCCCCGACGAGGCCGAACAGGACTTCTTCCTCTCCGGCGAATGGGCCGAGGAGGAGACCCAGTTCACCACGCTGTCCATCGCCAAAAATGAGGGCAAGGGCTGGAACATCACCGTTTGCTCCCCCGCCACCCACGGCGCGTACATACTCAAGGCCAACGTCTATTATGACTGCGAGCTGAGCGAGTTCGTGTACAACGACGGCACGTTCTACGATGCGCCCATCACGGACGGCGAAGAGGAAGCCGAGCTGGGCGTTCCCATCGTCACCGACGCCACCGGCAACCTCGCCTTCGTCGAGGACACGGACGGCTCCCTGCTTCTGAGCTGGTACAACGACCAGAGCCCGGAGACCACCGTGCGCTTCGCCTGGGTGAGCCCCGACGATGCGAATGGCGCCACCATGGTAGAGCCCATGTTCGAGGCGCTGGACCCGTTTAACGGCACCTACGCCGTGGCCTTTGACCGCGCGAAGATGGCCGACGGCGCGCTGAACGAGGTTCACATCTACACCGAAGATATCTATGATATCGCGGATATCAGCACGCTCACCGCGGGCAACATGATCCTCATCGGCGGCGAAAGCATCCTGGTGGAGTCCATCGGCGAGGACGACGGCTTCATCCAGATCAACGGCGGCGGCTTGGAGGGCGGCTACGACCTGTATGGTAAGGAGGACACCAACGGCCTGCGCGTAGTGCAGGACGACGATTTCCCCACCTTCACCGAGCGCTTCATCGCGGATACCCTGCCCCTGGCCGAAAACGTGGTCTTTGAGGACGCCTGGGATATCGAAAGCGATCCCGTCACCGTGACCGGCGCGGCGGATGTGGCCGCGGCCATCGCGGACTCCGAAAACGAGTTCTTTGACCAGTACAACACCGTCATCACCATCGAAGGCGGCGTAATCACCCACATCAACCGCAATTATGTGCCGTAAGCGCGTATAAATAATTCGGGCGGGGAGCGTCTTATGCGCTCCCCGCCCGTTTTTTCAAGTCAAGTTTTCCAGACGCAACAGCTGCGGAAAAAAGCAGCCCTTGATGCAATGTCGTCAAGTCAAAGATAAGAGGCGCCCTATCCCCCGCTGCTCGGGTACTTCCCCAGTGCGGTGGGGAAGCGAAGGAAGCGGCTGCCGCGACGTAAAAGCCTCCCCATCGCAATGGGGAGGGGACCGCTTGCGGTGGTGGGGCTCTCCTTCAGTCGTTTAGTTGATGACATTAGAGTGTGTTTCTAAATCGGCATCCCACTGTTTGGGTCCACCATGAATGAAACACAGGACGTAATGTTTGCGCCATATCGCAAAGCGTAGTATACTAAGGATACGGCAAAGGTCGAGAAATTTTTGGGCAAGAAGCCCGA
>JAFUCP010000122.1 GCA_017459565.1 Clostridia bacterium
ACGCCGACCTCCGCCCGGTCCGCCACGGGCTGGCGCAGGTATCTCGGCGCGCCCAGGTATTCCTTGAGGTCCCCGGGCTTGATGGAAACGCTTCCGGCGTCGGGGTTTTCCACCAGCTGAAGCGTCACGCGGCGGCACAGCTGGGCAATCTGCCTTTCCAGCGTGCGCACGCCGGACTCCCGGGTATAGCCGTCGATCAGCGCCGCGATGGCCTTGTCGTTCAGCTTCAGCTGGCCCTTGGCCAGGTTGTGCGCCTCGCGCTGCTTCGGCAGCAGGTGCCGCTTGGCGATTTGCAGCTTCTCCTCGCTGGTATAGCTGGGCACCTCTATGACCTCCATGCGGTCCAGCAGCGCCCGGTCGATGGTATCCAGCGAATTGGCGGTGGTGATGAACAACACATCCGACAGGTCGAAGGGCACCTCGATATAGTGGTCCCTGAACGCGTTGTTCTGGGCCGGGTCCAGCGCCTCCAGCATGGCGGAGGCCGGGTCTCCCCGCATGTCCCGGGAGAGCTTGTCGATCTCATCCAGCAGGAAAACGGGGTTCATCGTCTTGCAGCTGCGTATGGCGGATATGATGCGGCCCGGCATCGCGCCCACATAGGTCTTTCGGTGGCCGCGTATTTCCGCCTCGTCATGCACGCCGCCCAGGGACAGCCGGGTGAACTTGCGCCCCAGGGCCCGGGCGATGGATTGGGCGATGGAGGTCTTGCCCACGCCGGGCGGGCCCACCAGGCAGATGATGGGGCTCTTGAGCTTGTCCGAGGCCACAGAGCGCACCGCCAGGTATTCGATCAGGCGGCGCTTGACGTCCTCCATGCCGTAATGATCGGCCTCCAGCACCTTGCGGGCCTTGCCGATGTCTATTTCGGACTTGTCATACACGTCCCAGGGCAATTCCAGCATATATTCGATATAATTCTGGCTGACTCCGCTCTCCGGCGCGTGGACAGAGCTGCGCGCCAGGCGCTTCAGCTCCTTTTCCACGTTTTCCCGGGCCGCGGGCGGCAGCTTGGAGGCGCGGATGCGGCTGCGCAGCTCGGCAATCTCCTCGTCCTCATCCTCCCCCAGCTCGTCCTGTATGGCGTGAATCTGCTCCCGCAGATAATATTCATGGTTGGCCTTGTCCATATACTCATGGACCCGGGCATGAATCCGTTCCTCCAGCTCGCCGATCTGGATTTCATCGGCCAGCTTTTCCAGCAGCAGCTTCAGTCGTTCGTTCACATCCAGACATTCCAGCAGCGCCTGCTTGTCGTCCAGCTGGGAGATGAGCCCGGAGGCCGTCACGTCCACCAGCACGGAGGGGTTGCGCTCGCCCTCGATGGCCTGCAACAGCTCCGGCACGGAAAGCCCCTTCGCCCGGGCCGCCTGGGTCGCAAGGCTGCGCACGGCGCGCATCAGGGCCCGCTGCTGCGCGTCGGTAAACAGCTCCGCCACGGGCGAAATGCTGACCACATCCGCCGTTTGCAGCGCGTCCTCCTCATACACGTTCAGCAGCATGGCGCGCTCTTCGCCCTCCAGCAGCACCCGCACCGTATGGTCCGGCATGTGCAGCAGCTGCTTGACCGTGACCACCGTGCCCATGGTGTACAGGTCCTCCAGCGCGGGATGCTCCACCAGGCTGTCGCGCTGCGCGACGACAAACAGGCGCGAATCGTCCCCCTGGGCGGCGCGCTGAAGCGCGCCGATGGAGCGATCCCTCGCCGCGTCGACGGTGATGATTGTATTCGGAAAGACCAACAGCCCCCGCAACGGCAAAAGCGGCAGCCTGCTGGCTTCTGTCTGGCGCTTGACCTTGCTCAATTCACGTTTCCCCCGTGTATATTCGTAGAAACAAGTATACATGATATGTGTTAAGAATCAAAGGTATTGCACTGGTGATTTCATCCACCGAAGCA
>JAFUCP010000123.1 GCA_017459565.1 Clostridia bacterium
AGCATGGCCTTCAGCGCGTCGCTTCCCTCGCAGGCGGCGGTGACGGTCAGCTCGTTTTGCAGGCTCCGGGGGTTCTCCAGGTCGTAGGGATCGTCCGTCATGGCCAGAAACCCCGATGCCGCCGTGCCGCCGAACACCTGCTCCGGCAGCGCCGTCTGCCCGCCGTTGCTGGCGGTGTAGTAGCAGGTGGCAAACGCGCCGTCGTACAGCCCCACGACGCCCCGGGTGTCGTCCACGGCGCGGATGACGTTGGCAAGAGAGGGATCATAGCCCTTGTACACCTGGTCGGCGGTGGTATCCGCCACGTCGTAATTCCTGCCCGCCGACTGCCACTTGCGCCTGATGGCATAGGTGCGGGCCGCCACGGCCTGGGCCTTCAGGGCCTCCACGGGAAAGGAATCGCTCATCTCATAGCCGACCACGCCGTACAGATAGTCCTCCATCTGTATCCGCAGCACGGCCTCCAGAGCGTCCCCCGCTCCGGCAGACACCGTCAGATCGCCGCAGTAGAGCGTCCTCTTTTCGGATTCATCAATATACAGGCCGTTTTCCTCGCCCTCCCGGGCCAGGTGGCGGGTCAGCGTCACGGAGGCGCCCATGTCGATGGTCAGCCCGCCCACGGCCAGGTACACGCTGTCCTCCGCCGCCGACAGCGTCAGGCGCGTGTCGCGGTCAAAGCGAAAGCCGGGATCACCGTCCACGGCATAGACGCCCGCCAGCGTCAAATGCAGCTGCCCCTGTGCGTTCAGGGAGCGCAGCTGCACCCGCAGCAGCCCGTCGTCCTCAATCCGGGCGAGCGGTATGGGCGCGGGCGCGGGCGTCGGGGTCGGCACGGGGGTTTCGGACGTCCCGGGCGTGAAAAAGGCATCCGCCGGGGGCAGCGTCAGCGCGGGCAGGGTCGAGGCGCTCTCGGCGCAGGCCGTCGCGCCCATCCCCAGCAGCGCCAGCAGCGCCAGTATCCGCAATATCCTACGTCTGTTTGATTTCATAAGGCCTCCTTGGGCGGCCTGCGCCGCCGGAGCAATGCTCTTTTTTCCCAAGTATTGACAAACGCCGCCGGTTTATACGGCCGGGCGGGCATTACCCATGATTGTCGGCGTCTTGCCCTTTGGGAGCCGCCGACCCGGAAAACCTGCCGTTTTCCTGATCACGATAACATCCCAAGATAATTATAGCACGATATGACAGCGCATGTGCGGTTAAATCGGTACATTTCGAGCATTTTGGCACAAATTTCGTCATAATTTCGATCCAATGCCCCGCGCCTCGCGCCTTGAAACTTCCAACGCGCGGGTTTATAATGTATAATGGTTTAATTTGATTTGATCGAATTGCCCTGAAAGGATGTGACGCGGCGTGAACCAGGCGCTCTATGAGGTCGTGGCCCTGGGGGCGCGCTATGTCTTTGCGGGACTGATGCTTCTGATCGTGCTGCGGGCCTGGCGCATCACCCTGGTGGACAGCCGCCGGGCAGCCGCGCTGCGGCGCATGTCGCCCCAAACGGGGTTGAGCGGCGAGCTGGTGGTGATCGACGGGGGCGAAAAGGCACGCCACGGCATGAAATACCCGGTGATCCGCGAGGGCATGATCGGCACCTCCCGGCGCGCGGATATTCGCATCCGCCACAGCAGCGTGCGCCGCAGGCACGCCTATTTTCAGCTGACAAAGGACGGCCTGCGCGTCCGCGCCCACGCGGGCGCGCCCATGCGGGACGGGTACGATCGTCCGGCGCGGTCTCTCACCCTGCCGGACGGCGCGGAGCTGTCCATCGGCGATGTGCGGCTGCTGCTGGTGCTGACCCAGGCCCCGGAGCCCCCGGCGCAGCACCACAGGCACGAGCGCCGCGAAACGGACGCCGCCGCACCCGCCCCGGACCCCGACGCGCTGTTCCGCGAGCAGCCCGTGCTGCGCCATCAGAGCGAGCGCCGGCCGGGACAGGGCATCGACGTGGACGCATATTTCGACATAGACGAAGCAAACGACGGTTCTGAAAACTGGTGATCACATGTCAGGCAACAGGATAGACAGGATGAAAAAGGCGCTGATGCGCTCCAATACAAAGCTGCTTTTGTCGGCGGTGATGCTGTTTCAGGCGCTGGCCATGCTGCTGATCGCCTTCCAGAAGCAGGCGCTCAACCCCCAGGCATTGGCGCTGGCCGTGGCGCTGCCGCTGGCAACCTGGCTGGTGGCCACGCTGATGGGCCGGATCTGGCCGGTGGACCGGGCGATCCTGATACTGGTGATGCTGCTGTGCAGCATCGGCATCATCACGCTGTCGGACATCGCCAAGTCCGACATCACCCCCCGCACCCAGGGGCTTTACGCGCTGGGCGGCATTGCGGCGATGTTCGCCGGAGCCGCGTTCATACGCTATTGGAGCCAGTGGAAGAAGTACACCCCCTGGCTGATGGCACTGTGCCTGGTCGCGCTGGCTTCGCCCTACATGCCGGTCATCGGCATCTATAAGTACGGCGCACGCAACTGGGTGGGGCTGGGCGGCTTTTCATTGCAGCCCAGCGAATTCATGAAGCCCATACTGATCCTGTGCCTGGCCAGCGGCTTTTCCAACCGGCCCCGGTTCGCCCGGTGCGTGCCCACCATCGCCTTCGCCGCGGCCTGCTGCGCCATCCTGCTGTCGGAAAAGGACCTGGGCGCGGTGCTTTTGTACTTTCTGACCACGGTCTTTATGTATTACGTGGCCACCTCCAACGCCTTCATCACCCTCTCGGGGCTGGGCATGGGCGCGGCCGCGGCGGTGATCGCCTACAAGGCCCTGCCCTATGTGCAGGACCGGGTGGCCATCTGGCAGAACCCCTGGAGCGACCCCCAGGAGAGCGGCTACCAGCTGATCCAGTCGCTGATCGCCATCGGCAGCGGCGGGCTGTTCGGCATGGGGCTGGGCATGGGGATGCCCAGGGATATCCCGCTGTACCACTCCGACTTCATCTTCGCCTCCATCACCGAGGAATTCGGCCTGATCTTCGCCATCGGGCTGCTGGCGGTGTACGTGCTGATCATCATGCGCGGGCTGATCGTGGCCTTCAACGCCCGGACCTCCTTCCACTCCCTGGCGGCCTTCGGACTGGTGATCATGCTGGGGCTGCAAACCATGCTGATCGCCGGGGGCAACACGAAGCTGCTGCCGCTGTCGGGCGTCACGCTGCCGCTGGTGTGCTATGGCGGCTCGTCGCTGGTATCCACCTTTTTTTCCATGGGGCTGCTGCTGGGGCTGTCCTCCATGAACGCCGAGGACGAGGCCCGGGATATCGAGCAGCTGGCGCTGAAAGAGGACGTGTAATATGAGAGAATTGCGGCGCAACATGCGCTTTGTGGGCACGCTGGTGGTGGTGATGTTCGTGGGGCTGGCCGCCTGGTTCGCCATGACGGTGTTCACCCAGGGCAGCGTATGGGCCTCCGACGTGCGCAACAGCCGGCTCAAGACCGGCGCGAGCCTGCGAGGCGATATCACCGACCGGGACGGCAACCTGCTGGCCACCACCGCCGAGGACGGCACGCGCCAGTACAACGGCAATACCGCCGCCCGCCGCGCCCTGTCCCAGACCGTGGGCGACACCGCCGGCATGAGCGGCACGGGCATCGAAACCTTCTACTCCGCCACGCTGCTGGACATATCCACCTCGCTGGTGGACCGGCTGAGCGAGCTGTTCAACGGCGCCCACCACACCGGCGGCAGCATACAGATCAGCGTGGACGGCCCGCTGCAGGCCTATATCGCTGGCCAGTTCCCCGAGGGCTACCATGGCGCGGTGTGCGTGATAAACTACAAAACCGGCGAGATCCTGGCCATGGTCTCCATGCCCAACTACGATCCCTACGACCTCGCCGTGCGCACGGGCACGCAGGTGGAGGACACCGCGTACCTGAACCGCTGCCTCCAGGGGCTGTACACCCCGGGCTCCATCTTCAAGATCGTCACCCTGGCCTCCGCCCTCACCAACGACGCCAACGTCGCGGGACAGAGCTTCAGCTGCTCCGGCGAATGGACGTATGAGGGCGGGCACATCGTGTGCGCGGGCGGCACCGCCCACGGCGCGGTGGACCTGAAGAGCGCCTTCAAGAAGAGCTGCAACGTCACCTTCGGCAAGCTGGCCTACCAGCTGGGGCTGGAGCGGCTGCGGGAAACCGCGGAGCGCTTCGGCTTCAACGAAAACTTCAAGTTCGGCGATTTCATGGTCTACAACTCCGCCTTCCCCACCGAGGTGGCCAACATGAACGGCCTGGTCTGGGCGGGTATCGGCCAGGGCGAGGTGCTGGTGACACCACTGCACATGGCCATGATCTCCGGCGCCATCGCCAACGGCGGCATGATGATGAAGCCCCGGCTGATCGAGCGCGTGACCAGCTCACTGGGCGCCGCCACGGCCGCCGGCACGCCCGAGGCCTTCCGCACCGTCGTGACCCCCCAGGTGGCGGGCACCATCGCGGAGTACATGTATGAGACCGTCCAGAACGGCACCGCCACCCGCGCGGCCATCAAGGGCTATACCGTGGGCGGCAAGACCGGCTCCGCCGAGGTCAGCGACAACAAGGAAGTGGAGACCAATGCCTGGTTCACCGGCTTTGTCTATGACGAGGCCCACCCCTATGCCATCTCCGTGGTCATCGAGGGCGGCGGCGCTGGGGCGCGTATGCCCAGCGAGCTGGCCGCAAAGTCCCTGAAAAAGGCCATCGAATACGTGGGGTGAGGACATGGCCGATATCATCACCGCCGACGCGCTGTTCTTCTTCGACGGCCATCCCGGGGCGCTGGCGCTGTACACGGCGCTGGCCAAGCGGCTGGTTTCGGAATTTCCGGAAACCGTCATCCGGGTAAAAAAGACGCAGATCGGCTTCCACGACAAGCGCCTGTACGCCTGCGCCTCCCTGGCGCGGGTTCTGCCCGCGGCTCTTCGGCCCGACCCGTTTCTCACCGTCACCTTCGGTCTTGACGCGCCCGACCCCTCCCCCCGGCTGGTCCGCGTGCCGACAGGGCCCAACCGCTTCACCCACCACGCGGTCATCGGCAGCGCCGGGGAGATCGACGATGAGCTGATGGGCTGGCTGCGCGCCTTACGCAACCTGCGTTCCCGATAATTCAACCTCAGGTTGCTTGCAAGCCACCGTCCAACGCGGTATCATGAATAAAATACGCTTCCGAACGGAGGGTTTCAAAGGCTATGCTTGAACTGAAAAACGTGACCAAGAGCTATCTGCGCCGAAACGCGCTGAGCGATGTGTCGCTTGAAATCGAATCGGGCAAGACCTGCCTGCTGCTGGGTCCCAACGGCAGCGGCAAGACCACCATGATGAAGCTGATCGCGGGGCTCAGCCGCCCCAGCTCCGGCGAAATCACGCTGGACGGACAGCCGATTGGCACGGCCACCAAGGCCCGCGTGGCCTACATGCCCACGGAGAACTATTTCTACAACTACATGACCATCCGGGATATCGGGAAATACTATGCCGATTTCTTCGCCGATTTCGACGCCGCGCGGTACGACAGGCTGCTGGACGACATGGAGCTTGAGAAGCAGGACCGCATCCGCCAGCTGTCCTCGGGCATGTCAGCCAAGCTGCGCCTGTCGCTGACCCTCAGCCGCGACGCGAGCCTGATGATGTTCGACGAGCCCCTGAACGGCGTGGACATCCTCACCCGCACCCAGACCATCGACGCCATCCTCAAGGGGCGCGGCCAGGGCCGCACGATGCTCATTTCCACCCATCTGGTGGACGAGCTGGAGGACGTGGTGGACTACACGGTGTTCCTGAAAAAGGGCAAGCTGGTCATGGCGGGCGACAAGCAGGAGATCTGCGCGGGGCGCACGCTGAAGGATTTGTACCTCGAGGTCTACGGCCACGTTTCGACGGACCCGGAGCATAGCGGCAAGGAGGTGGGCGAAAATGCTTAAGCTGATGAAATATGAGTTCTTCAAGTGGCGCACCACGCTGCTGGCGCTGCTGGTGGGCCTGGTGGCGCTGGAAATCGGGTTCATCGCGGGCGAAAAGCTGAACAAAACCGGACTGATGAGCGTCTGCCTGGGGCTGATTTCCATGCTGGCCTTCGCCGCCTTCGTCTACCTGCTCATCGCCGGCATCGCCGGGTATTCCCAGGAGCTGCGGGAAAAGTCCGGCTATCTGGTCTTTATGACCCCCGTGCGCACCATGGGCGTGGTGCTGTCAAAGCTGCTGTTCATCGCCCTGACCGCGCTGGTGGCCATGGCGCTCTTCGGCGGCGCCGCCTATCTGGATTTCAAGCACCTGATCGGCCGATTGAATCTGGACGCCCGGGCGCTGGAGCAGGTCAACATGCTTTTGCGCTTCGGCCTCAACGCCAACGCCACCGTGCAGCAGATCGTGCAGACGGCCATATTCCTGGGCTGCACCGTGCTGATCGAAGTGATGCTGACCCTGTGTACCGGCTATTTGGCCGTCACGCTGTCGGCCACGCTGATGCAGAACAAGAAGGGCCTCTGGCGCGGTCTCGTCAGCCTCGTAATCTTCGTCGCGTTGACCTGGGGCTCCAGCTGGATCACCCAGAAGCTGCTCTACGACCGCGTCAACATCGTCAACGCCAATGCCGATATCCTCCGCGACCTGCTGCTATGGGCGTCGCTTTTGAACTTCGCGTTCTGCGCCGCGTTCACCTTCGCCTCCGCGTGGCTTTTGAAGCACAAAGTAAATCTGTAAACCGGATGATAGCGAGGAAGCATGACCGAATTCCAGAAAAAGCCCTGGAACGGGGCGCGAATGTCGCCCGAGCTTGAATTCAAGCTGCGCAGCCTGCCGGACAGTCCCGGCTGCTATCTGATGAAGTCCGAGGGCGAGATCATCTATGTGGGCAAGGCCGTGAACCTGAAGAACCGGGTCAGCCAGTATTTCCACTACAATTCCCAGCACACCCCCAAGGTGCGGGCGATGGTGGAGAAGATTGACGACTTCGATATCATACTGGTGGACGGGGAGCTTGAGGCCTTCACGCTGGAGTGCAACCTGATCAAGCTGCACATGCCCCATTACAACATACTGCTCAAGGACGACAAGACCTATCCCTTCATCCGCGTCGACCTGCGGGAACCCTTCCCCCGGGTGGAGCTGGTGCGCCGCCAGGAGAAGGACGGCGCGCGCTACTTCGGCCCCTATCAGGGGGCGACGGTGGTGCGGGAGGTGCTGGACGTGGTGCGCATGGTGTTTCCCATACGGGTCTGCGCCAAGCGGCTCAACCCCGAAAAGCCCCTGCGCCCCTGCGTCCACCATCAGGTGGGCCAGTGCCCCGCGCCCTGCGCCGGATTGATTTCAGAGGACGACTACCGGCAGACCATACTGCACGTCGTCGACTTTCTGAACGGCAAATACGGCCCGGTGCTTAACGAGCTGAAAAAGCGCATGACAGAGTGTTCCCTGGAGATGAACTACGAGCGCGCCGCGCTGTACCGGGACCGCATCCGCGCCGTGGAGGCCGTGATGCAGAAGCAGAAGGCCATCTCCACCGCCCAGAGCGACCAGGATATCATCGCCGTGCTGCCCCACGACGCCGACGCCATGGTGCAGCTGATGTTCGTGCGCTCCGGGCGCATGATCGGCTCCGAGCGCTTCACGCTCAGCGGCGCGGCGGACGAGCCCCAGGGCGAGATCCTCACCCAGTTCATGCTGCAATACTACGGCCCGGAGAACATGCCGCCCCGGGAGATCCTGCTCTCCGCCACGCCGCCGGAGCATGACGTGATCGAACAGCTGCTCACCGAGCAGCACGGCCAGCGCACCTACATCCTCACCCCCCGGCGGGGCGAAAAGCTGAAGCTTGTCAACATGGCCATCAAGAACCTTCGGGACGAGGCCCGCAAGCTGGACCGCAAAAACGCAAACAGCCGCGCCCGCACCATCGGCGCGCTGGAGGAGCTGCAGGCGGCGCTGGGGCTTGAAAGGCTGCCCCGGCGCATCGAGGGCTACGACATATCCAACACCCAGGGGGCCCAGTCCGTGGCCAGCGAGGTGGTGATGGTGGACGGCGTCAGCGCCAACCGGGAATACCGCCACTACCGCATCAAGACCGTGGAGGGGGCCAACGACTTCGCCAGCATGTACGAGGTCATCACCCGCCGCCTCTCCCACGGGCTGGACGAGCTGGAGGAGCGCCGCGCCCAGGGCCTCGACCCCGAGGGCGGCAAGTTCAGCTGGCTGCCCGATCTAATCCTGGTGGACGGCGGGCGCGGACAGCTGGCGGCGGCGCGGGAGGCCATGCTGGCCCAGGGGCTGGACATTCCCATGATCGGCCTGGCCAAGCGCATCGAGGAAATCGTGCTGCCGGACGAGGAGGAAAGCCTGCTGCTGGACCGCCATTCCAACGCGCTGCACCTGATCCAGCGTGTCCGCGACGAGAGCCACCGCTTCGCCATCATCCACCACAGGACCCTGCGGGGCCGCTCCTCCATCGCGTCAAAGCTGGACGGCATCCCCGGCGTGGGCGAAAAGCGACGCAAGGCGATCCTCAGGCACTTCAAGACCGTCGAAGCCCTGAAGGCCGCCACCGTGGATGAAATCAGGCAGGTACCCGGTATGCCCGAAAAAGTGGCCGAGGCGGTGTACCGGTTCATGAACGCGCAGGGCGCGAACGGGCAGGAAGGCGAAGTTCCACCCGCTACGGCGCCCGCGCCGGTTGACAGCCCCGCCCGGAAGTGAGACAATGCACAAGGAGGGCCAACATGCATATCCGACAGGCCAGCCGCGGGGACGCTTCCCGAATCGCGGAAATCATCGTGTTCAACAACCGGCTCAACTTCTTCCCGATTTTTCAGGACGAGAGCTTCTCCTTCGGCGAGGTGCAGGTGCTGCCCCTGGCGAACCGCTACCTGAACGATGCAAAGCTGCTGGCGCAGACCTGGGTCTACGACGACGGTGTGGTCAAGGGGCTGTGTGTGGTGAAAGGACCGGAGATCGAAAAGCTGTATGTGGAGCCCACCTTCCAAAACCGGGGCATCGGCGCGAAGCTGCTGGAACACGCCGTATCCGCCCTGGGCGCTTCCTGGCTGTGGGCGCTGGAGAAAAACGCGGGCGCGCTGCGCTTTTACGCGCGCCACGGCTTCATCCCCACCGGCGAGCGCAAATTCGAGGAGGATACGCCGGAATACCTGATCAAACTGAAAAGACAATAATCAATCGGAGGTCAGAGCATGGATTATACCAATCTGGACAGAATCGTCGATTCCTACCGGGACGAGCTGATCGAAAACATACGCAAATGGATTTCCATTCCCTCGGTGCAGGGCGAGCCCGCCGGCGAAAATGCGCCCTTCGGCGCCCAGGTGCGCCGGATGCTGGACATGGCCCTGGAGGACGGGCGTCGCTTCGGCTTTGAGGTGCGGGATATCGACGGCTACGCCGGCGACATCAGCTATGGCGAGGGAGCGCAGACCATGGGTATGCTGGCCCACCTGGACGTGGTGCCCCTGGGCGACGGCTGGACGCACGACCCGCTGGGCGGCGAGATCGACGGCGGCAGGCTGTACGGCCGCGGCGCCACCGACGACAAGGGCCCCGCGCTGTGCGCGCTGTACGCCATGCGCGCGGTGAAGGAGGCGGGCATCCCCTTGAAGGACGGCGTGCGGCTGATCCTGGGCTGCGACGAGGAAACCGGCATGAGCGACATGCGCCACTACGCCTCCAAGCTGAAGATGCCCGATTACGGCTTCTCCCCTGACGCCGAGTTCCCGGTGATCAACATTGAAAAGGGCGGCATAAACCTGCGGCTTTCGAAACTGACCGGCGGCGAGGACGGCGCCAAGCTGCCCGTGCTTTCCCTGTATGCGGGCGAGCGCCCCAACGTGGTGCCCGCCGAAGCCACAGCTACCGTGGCGCTGAACGGGCTGAGCCTTGAGGCGCTGAACGAAAGGCTTTCCGAAATCGAGGCGCGCCACGCGCGCTTTTGCCTGTCGGCCATCGCCGAAGAGCAGGGCCGGGCCAAAATTACCGCCACGGGCGTCAACGCTCACGCCGCCATGCCCGAGCGGGGCGTGAACGCGGCGGGGATGCTGCTGATCGCGCTGAAGGAGCTGGGCGCGGGCGGCGGCAGCAGCCAGGCCATCGCCATGCTGGCGGACGCCGTGGGCATGGAATATACGGGCGACAGCCTGGGCATCGCCTGCGAGGACGAGCTTTCCGGGGCGCTGACGTGCAACCTGGGCATCCTCCGCTATGACGGCATGGAGCTGTCCGCGCTGCTGGACATTCGCTATCCCCTTTGCGCCAGCGAGGAGCTGATGCTGGGCCAGGCGGCCAAGCGCGTGGCCCCGGCGGGCATGAGCGTGTGCTGCGCCTCGAGCCACACCCCGCTGCACGTGCCCGCGGACAGCAAGATCGTGCGCGGACTGCTCAAGGTGTACCATGAGGTCACGGGACTGCCCGCCTACACCATCGCCATCGGCGGCGGCACCTATTCCCGCATGATGCCCAATACCGTGGCCTTCGGCGTGTGCTTCCCCGGGGACATGGACGTGTGCCACATCGCGGACGAGTACATCGACCTGGAAAAGCTGATGCTGGGCGTCAGGATATTCGCCCACGCCATCGCCGAAATCGCCGGCGGACACATCGAAGAATAACCGGGAAGGATTGTTTCCATGAGCAAGATATTTTCCATCGCCATCGACGGGCCCTCCGCCGCGGGCAAATCCACGCTGGCCAAGGCGCTGGCCAGGGAGCTGAACGCCATGTACCTGGATACCGGGGCCATGTACCGCGCCTTCGGGCTGTACATGCTGCGCAGAGGCGCGGCCTCGGACCCCGCCGCCATCGCCGCCTGCGTGGACGATGTGAACATCACCGTGGACTACGTGGACGGCGCGCAGCGCATCTGTCTGGACGGGGAGGATGTCTCCCAGGCCATCCGCGAGCCGGAGGTCTCCATGGCCGCCAGCACGGTTTCCGCCGTGCCAAAGGTGCGCGAGCGCATGGTGGCGCTGCAGCGGAAGATCGCCGAGGGACACAGCGTGGTCATGGACGGTCGGGATATCGGCACCAAGGTGCTGCCCAACGCCACACTGAAGGTATTTCTGGTCGCATCCGCCGAAGTTCGGGCCAGGCGGCGCTGCAGGGAGCTGGCGGAAAAGGGCATGGAACAGCCCTATGAGCAGGTGCTGGAGGAGATGATCCGGCGGGATTACCAGGACACCCACCGCGCCGCCTCACCGCTGATGCCCGCCGAGGACGCCGTGCATTTGGACAGCTCAGACATGACGCTGGATCAGACCGTGGCGGCCATGCACGCCCTGGCCCTCGAGGCCATAAGACGGCAGTGACCCGCCCCTGCGGTTCAACCATACATCATCCATCAGGGAGAATGCCATGAACAAGCGCTTATACGGCTTTTTGCGTGTCCTGATTGGCGCAGTTTACGCTCTGCTGTTCCCCGCCAGGGCCGATGGCACGGAAAACATACCGGCCCAGGGCGGCTTCATACTGGTTTCGAACCATTGCAGCGCTCGGGACCCCTTCTTCCTCGGCGCCCATATCCACAACCGCGATCTTTACTTCATGGCCAAGGCGGAGCTGTTCCGCTCAAAACCCGTCGCGGCCACCATCCGCCATCTGGGCGGCTTCCCCGTGGACCGCGGCCACAGCGATCTGAACGCCGTGCGCACCTCCCTGAGCATCCTCAGGGAGGGCCACTGTCTGGCCATCTTTCCCCAGGGCACCCGCTCCAGGGACAATTCCCGTATATCCATGCTGGAGGGCAGCTCCATGATCGCGCTGCGCGCCGGCGTGCCTGTGATTCCCGCCTATATCGGCGGGCCCTATCGCCCCTTCCGGCGGATGCAGCTGAGCTTCGGCGCCCCCGTCGATCTTTCGGATTTCAGCCGCCACGTGGACAGCGCCACCCTGAACACCGCCACCCGCCGTATCGAGGACGCAGTATGGGCGTTGAAACGCGGTACATAACGCGTTAAAATTCTGTTAATACACAAAAACATGCAGGAATAATTATATATTCAATCGAAATAGAACGGATAGCGTAAATAGTATATTTATGCAATTATCCCGTTCAGCCGGGCCGCTTGCGGTCAGGCAGGGAGGCGAAACGCCATCGTGCGCGTTGTATTGGCCAAACACGCCGGCTTCTGCTTCGGCGTGCGCAGGGCCGTCGAGACGGCTCAAAGGTCCGCTCCGGCGGTAACGCTGGGCCCCATCATCCACAATCCGCAGGTGGTCGCGCAGCTGGAGCGCATCGGCGTGAAAAGCGCAAACGCCCTCGGCGAAATCGTGCCCGGAGCCCGGGTGGTTATTCGCTCCCACGGCGTTGGAGAGGCCGCCTATCGCGCGCTGAGGAACCTGGACTGTGAGATCGTGGACGCCACGTGCCCCTTTGTGCAGCGCATCCACGACATGGCGCGCCAAGCCTGCCGGGAGAATACGCCGCTGATCGTGATCGGCGAGGCGGAGCATCCCGAGGTGCAGGGCATCCTGGGCTCGACACAAGCCCCCGCCTTCGCGGTGATGACCCCGGAGGATATCGAGGCGCTGCCCGGGATGGATCGGGCCGTGGTCGTCGCCCAGACCACCATGGTCAAGGAGCGCTTCGACGCGCTGTGCGCGCTGCTCACCCGGCGCGTCCGCCGGCCGGAGATCCACGCCACCATCTGCACCGCCACGCGGGATCGCCAGCGCGAGGTGGCGGACCTTGCCGCCGAAGCCGATGTGATGCTGGTCATCGGCGGAAGGGAAAGCTCGAACAGTCGCAAGCTTTACAAGCTCGCTTCTGATATATGCCGCAGGACGTACTTCATCGAAACCGCGGCGGAATTGGACGGCATCCCCATCGGCCCGTCCGATACGATTGGAATTACAGCCGGTGCATCCACGCCGGATTGTATCATTAAGGAGGTTGTTGCAAGAATGAACGACATCGAGAAGAAAGTTACCCCCGAAGAGAACCAGGAACTTGAAGTCATGTCAGAAGAAGCCATTGACAAGACCATAGTTCAAATTCGCCCCGGCCAGACCATCACTGGCAAGGTCGAAATGATCACCGACGATGAGGTTTGCGTCAACATCGGCTACAAGTCTGACGGTATCGTAAAGAAATCCGAGCTTTCTTCCACCGATGTCAAGGAAGGCGACGAGATCGAAGTCGAGGTCGTCAAGGTCAACGACGGCGAAGGCAACGTTCTGCTTTCCCAGAAGAACATCATCAACCGCAAGGCCTGGGAAGAGATTTGCGCCAAGCAAGAGGCGGGCGAGTTCATCGAGGGCATCGGCAAGGAGGCCGTCAAGGGCGGCCTGCTGGCGGATGTGTCCGGTATCCGCACCTTCATCCCCGCTTCCCAGCTCTCCCTGCGCTATGTCGAGAAGATCGATGAATTCGTGGGCCAGCCCATGACCCTCAAGATCATCGAGATCGACAGCGCCAAGAAGCGCATCGTGGCCTCCCGCAAGGCCGTCCTGATGGCGGAAGAGGCCGAAAAGAAGAAGAAGATCTGGGAGAATCTGGAGGTCGGCAGCATCGTCAAGGGCGTTGTTCGCCGCCTGGCGGACTTCGGCGCGTTCGTGGATATCGGCGGCGTGGACGGCCTGGTCCACGTGACCGACCTGAGCTGGGGCCGCGTGAAGCACCCCTCCGACGTGGTTTCCGTCGGCCAGGAAATCGACGTGAAGATCCTGAACGTCGATCCCGAGCGTGAGCGCATCTCCCTGTCCTACAAGCAGACCCAGCCCCGTCCCTGGACCGTCGCCGGTGAGAAGTACCCGGTGGGTTCCGTGGTGGAAGGCAAGGTCGTGCGCATCACCACCTTCGGCGCGTTTGTGGAGCTGGAGCCCGGCCTGGACGGCCTGGTCCACATCTCCCAGTGCGCTTTGACCCGCATTGCCAAGGTTGAGGACGCCGTGAACGTGGGCGACATTGTGCGCGTCAAGGTTCTGGACGTCAACACCGAAGCCAAGCGCATCTCCCTGTCCATCCGCGAGGTGCTGGAGGACGAGGCGCTGGCTAGCGACGAGGGCGAATATGACATCGACGACATTCCCGGCAAGGAATACGCCGAGGAAGCGCCCGTCGAGGAATAATTTCCCCTGTTTTCCCGGGCGGCACGGCTTGACTGTGCCGCCCTTTGCATACCCTGAAACGCGCAGGAGGTGTCTGTTGTGGCAAAACTCGAAAATTTCACCCTTCGCTCCGACGCCGACGGCCTGGACCTGTCCGCGTGCGTGACGCTGCCGGAAAGCGGCGCGCCCCTGGCGCTGGTGCAGCTGGCTCACGGCATGGCCGAACACAAGGAGCGCTACCTGCCCTTTATGGAATACCTGGCAGACCGCGGCTTCGCCTGCGTCATCAACGACCACCGCGGCCACGGCAAAAGCGTCAGGTCCCCGAAAGACCTGGGATATTTTTACGATGGCGGCGCGGCAGCACTGGTGGAGGATCTGCACCAGCTCACGCTCAGCTTCAAGGGACGCTTCCCGGGACTGAAGCTGTTTCTGTTCGGGCACAGCATGGGCTCTCTGGCCGTGCGCGCGTACCGATGCAAATACGACGGCGATATCGACGGCCTTGTGGTGTGCGGCAGTCCGGGCAAAAACCCCGCCACCGGCATCGGCCTCGCTCTGAACCGGCTCATGACACTCGTCCGGGGCGAGCGCTATTTCAGCGGCCTGTTCGTCAGCATGACCACCGGGGGCTATGCCAGGGCCTTCCCGGACCCGAATACCCAAAACGCCTGGCTGAGTACCAATCAGGACAATGTGCGCGCCTATGACGCCGACCCGCTGTGCGGCTTCCCCTTCACGCTGAACGGCTATCGGGCGCTGCTGGAGCTGATGCGCGACGCCTACAGATCCGTGCCCGCCGGACACCCCGAGCTGCCCGTGCATTTCATCTCCGGCGCTGAGGATCCCTGCGCCCCGGACAGGAATGGCTTCGACGCCGCCGTAGAGGCCCTGCGGCGCGACGGCTATCGAAACGTCACCGCGAAAATGTACCCCGGTATGCGCCATGAGCTTTTGAACCACGCGGAGCGCCAGCTGGTTTACGACGATCTGCTGGCACTGCTTGAGGGCTGGGCGGGGCGATAATCTGTCTATCAGCGCCTCCCCCGGGCTGCCGTCGCCGCGCCCGACCGCGAAGCAGACGTCCCCCACATCTCACGCTTTTTCTGAAAGCTGGGAAGCAAATCTTCCCAGCGAGATCGCAATATTATCTGTTCGTTAATTTATATTTTGGTACCTTGACATTAAGAGCGGCTTCTGCTATTATTTAGGTACCGAAACATCGAAAGGACGGATGATGATGTATTCGAATTGCGATATGAATGAGCGCCGCTTTGGCGGGCACCGGGCATTTGATGAAGCAGAGGAGAGGCGCTTTGAAGGACCCTTCCCCCGGGAAGGCAGGCCCGGCAGGTTTGGCAAAGGCGGGCCCCACGGCTTCGGCCCCGGCAGCTTCGGCGAGGGTGGGCCCCACGGCTTCGGCCCTGGCAGCTTTGGCGAGGGCGGTCCTCACGGCTTCGGTCCCGGCGGCTTTGGCGAGGGCGGTTCTCAGGGCTTCGGTCCCGGCAGGCCCGGCTTCCCGCCCCACGGCAGTATGCCCCCCTTCGGGGGACGCGGGTTGCCGCCCCGCCGCCCCAACCCGGAATTCCTGCGTCGGCGCGTGGAGGAGGCGGACCTGTCGGAGCTGATCGACATGGCGGGCCGCATGATGCACCGCCGTCCCCAGGGCGGGCCCGCCCGTGGGCAGGCGCTGATCCTGTCCATACTGGCCGGGCGCGATATTCTCTCCCAGCGGGAGCTTCAGCAGATGCTGGGGATACAGCCCCGTTCCCTGAGCGAGCTGATTTCCAAGCTGGAGGCCAAGGGCTATCTGACCCGTCAAAAGGCGGAGGACCGCCGGGGCAACCTGCTGCGCATCACCGATGAGGGCCGCGCCGCCATTCCCCGGACGGCGGACGTGCCCGAGGACGATCCCTTCGCCCCGCTGACCGCCGGGCAGCAGGATGAGCTGGCCGCCATGCTGCGCGCACTGCTCAGCGGCTGGATCGCCAGGCTGGCAGCGGACGACGGGGATGACGCGCCCGTGGAGGTTTGAGCCACAACGGATAGAACAGGCCGGAGGTAATCGCTCCTCCGGCCTGTTGTTTACT
>JAFUCP010000124.1 GCA_017459565.1 Clostridia bacterium
CATAATATCAACCCGTAAATGGGTAATACTGTGCTAAGGACAACGTTATGGACTATTCAGATATTTATGTGCGGAGAATACGATCCCTGTGCAAGGAGCGCGGGATCGCCATCAATAAGCTGGCGACCATGAGCGACGTGAGGCAGTCGACCCTGGACAACATCGTCCGCGGGCTCACCAAGAACCCCAGGGTGAAGACGCTTCACAAGGTTGCGATCGCCTTCAATATGACGCTGGCAGAGTTTCTGGACTTTGACGAGCTGAATGACTATTCCTTTGAGGATGATACCGAGGAATAATATATCCGACCTCAACATATGCGCCCGCTGGCCCTCATATGCCGGCGGGTATTCCTTTTCCAAAAAATGAACTTGACATCTCGGGGATTGGCCTCTATAATCACTTTACCATGCTAAAGCGCACGTTTCAACGAGGAGGCGACAATTATGGAGATCACTTATACTCAAAAGGGGTCTAATCTAACTGCGTTTTTGATTTTTGTTTCACACCAATATCATACAAACGCTGCCAGATCTGCGCAAGACCTGGCATTACTTTTTCCTGTTTTATGGCAATGGGGCTGCCTCTATTTTGAGACAGCCCCCTTTTCCAGTCTGCTATGTTAACATATTATTTAAGCAAAACAATTGCATAAATTTATGCATCCATAACGCGTCTTACACATTAAATAATTTGAAATTGCTTGATAATTTCTAATTAATATGGTAGTATATATTATAAATGAGAAGAGTTTAACTCCGTAACACCCCCGAATGACCCGCGACTTTGAGGCCGGATAGCGCCCGTGCCTGCGTTAAACAAGGAAGGGATCCTTATGAAATACTTGCCACTGAACGCGGTTGGCACCGGTCACGCCGGCTATCAACAGCAGGTCAAGGAGGGCAACATCAAGCGCATATTCGATTTGGTGCGCAGCGGAAAATGCAAGTCCCGCGCCGATCTTGTGCGCGTCATGAATCTGAGCGCCACCAGCGTGTCCGTGCTCGTGGAGGAGCTGGCTTCCCGTCGCCTGATCGACGAAACCGGCCCGACGCAGACCTCTCTGCCGGGGCGCCGCCCCATCTGCCTGCGGCTGAACAGCGACGCGCACCAGATGGTGGTGTTTACCCTGCAGCGGGACGGCGTGGGCTACACGTTGTTGAACCTGGAATGTAAGATACTGGAGCGGAGCTTCTTCCCCCTCGACGCCTCTTTGCTTGCGCCCGAAGAGGTCGATGAGCGCTATTTGCAGCTGTTTGAGAATATCCTGTTCAGGCAGGCGAAGCTCTTCGATGCCGATAAGACGCTGATGCTGGGCATCTGCTACCCCGGCATCTACGCCAAGGACGATCACAAGTTCCACATGGATTCCTCCATGGGCATCTGCCTCACCGAGGAGGCCGTATCCGCGCTGCAAAAGCGGATTCGTCTGCCGATCTATCTTTCCAACAGCACCAAAAGCCTGGCTTACGCCGAAAAGAAGCGCCTTGACGCCATCAATCCCGCGAACCCGGAGACGCTGGACATGCTTTTCATGGAGATCAGCGACGGCATCGGCTGCGCCATCATCTCCCGGGGCGATATCTATACCGGGCCCTACGATGTGGCCGGGGAGATCGGCCACGTCACCATTGATTACAAGGGCAGGCCGTGCCCCTGCGGCAACGTGGGCTGCCTTGAGCGCTATGTCAATCTGTGCGCCATACTGGAGGACGCCAAACAGGCTGCCGAGGCAGGCGGCATCGAACCGCCCCAGAGCTTCGCGGCGCTGGCGGAGCGCTATGAGAGCGAGCCCGTGCTGCTGGCCTCCGTCAATCATTCGGCGGCGCTGCTGGCCTCCGGGCTGTACAGCGCCATGTGTGGCGCGGGTATGCGGCGCGTGGTGCTGGGCGGCGGCATCGAGGCGCTGGGGGAAGCCTTCCTGCGAGAGGTCTACCGCGCCGTGTGTACACGCAAAATGCTGATCCACCATCTGGATCTCAGCTATGCGCAGATCGGCCCGGACGCGGAGAGCATTGGCATCGCCCACCACTTCCTGGACAAGGTTTTTACCATCACATCCTGACAATGCATTGCCAAAGGCCATCGGCTCGTCCGATGGCCTCAGGATATTGACAAAGTCAATATTCTGACAGGCCGATGAAAAGCCTGCAAGACAAGGAAGAACAGCCTGCAAATGAGGGCGCTTACCCAGATGTAAGTAACCGAATTTGCAGGCTGTTCTGACGCAAGAAGCAGAAATTTCAACCACACAAGCGCTTTTCCCGGAAATTTCTGCGTTTGCGGGCTTTGTCAGCGGTCTGAGGCCATCGGCTCGTCCGATGGCCTTTTATTTCTCACTCCGTCAGCAGCCGTTCAGTATCCCGCACCGATTCCTCCTCGTCCCGGCGGGGGTCCGGCACCGATTTTTCCGGGTACCGGGAGCGCACGGCGCCGCGCACCGCCCGCAGCAGCTCGCCGGATTCAAGCTGCTCCCAGGGACAGATAAAGGGATTCATGCGCGCCGTATACAGCAAATGGCTGGGATTGCCCCGGCGCACATAGGCCGTCACCTGCTCCGCGGTGGCGGGGGCCCAGCCCAGCGCCAGCTGCATACGGTTGCGCCGCGCGTGTTCGTCGCGCACAGCCTGCTGCAAATGCTCCGCATCCTTCAGCCATCGGGTATAGGCCGGGCCCAGCAGCGCCTCCTCGTCCGGCACGCCATACAACCGCCAGCCCGGTAGACTCACGCCCGCAAGGTGCATCCGATAGATCAGGCTCTGGGCCGTGGCCCGGGCCGTGTCCCGGTTGTACTGGCGCTTGTAATAGCTGCCCATGGCGGCGTGGCGCGCGTCCCGGGTATTGGGCAGGCCGATAAACAGCATGTGCGCCTGCCGTGCCCTCCGCTCCAGCACGTCCTGCGCCAGCCTTGACGGCGCATACATCGAATACGCGCCGAAGGCAAACAGGTCGTACTGGCTGTAGCAGCGGGCGGACGTCCCCTGCGCGGCCTCGAGGCCCGAGGGCAGGCTGCCCGTCAGCCATCCCGCCGTGGGATGGCGCGCGCTCACCGCGATAAAGGGCTCGCCGTCCGCCTCCAGATTGCGCTTCATCAGCTCCCCCCGCAGCAACACCGCCAGGCGCAGGTTCAGCGCGTCGTCCTCCGTGGCGACCACGAAGTAGTTGCCCGCGGCCAGGCCGTCCTCGCCAGCATCGTCCAGCAGCGCCACAAGCTCCGATTCCAGCGCACAGTGGTGAAAGCGCGGCGATACATCGCAAAGCGCCTGGGCCGCGACCATGCCGGGGCAGAGCTGGCGGAAGCGCCGGTCCATGGTTTCGGCGTCCTGCCCGTACACATCCACGCTCAACGCCTCATCGGGCATGGGCAGCGCGACGGCTCGGCGCAGCACCGCCATGGCCGTATCTTCGCAGCCGATCAGCTTCAGCGCCACCTTCGCGCCCTCAGGCGCCCGCAGTCGGGGCAAAAACAGCGGCGCAGCAGCGAACAGCTGGTCCGCGGCATCCAGCGCAGGATCGCAGATCCGCACCCTGAAGTAGAGCTGGCCCATGCCCGCAAAGGCCGCGTCCAACAGCAGCGATGCATAGTCATGCTCCGCCATCACATACATCGACACCTGATCCACCAGATCCCAGGCGCGGTCCCCCAGCGCCTCGGCCAGCCGCTGCAATTCCCCCAGCAGCGCGACAGCCTGGCACAGGTTGTCCTGCCAGTCCTGGGACATGAGCGCGATCACCAGCTCCGGGAACTGCGGTGCGCCGCCCCAATAAACCCCCTGCGTCAGATCCCGCAGCGCCCGCTGGGGCGCGATGTCCCGCCGGTGGGCGTTGGCGACGGGCGCCTCCGCGCGACGCGCGCCGCAGACGGTAATGTCCCAGCGGCCCTGTAATTCCTCCAGGAACAATCTGTTGACGCCCGTCGGCTCGTTCGTGAGGCAGTATTTGAGCGCCGTGCTCACGCCCGCCTGGGCCGCATCGCTCTTTTCGGGCGTGAGCATCCAATCCAGCCGCGACAGGCGCTCGGCGGCCTCCGCGCTGCCGCCCTCCTGGGCGACGCGATAGGCATTGATGGCCGCGCTCCGCGCGTTCTGGGCCTCATAGATCTGACCCAGCATATAGGCGCAGTACGCGCCGTCGGGCCCCGGAATGGTCAGTCCCTTTTGAAAGCAGCGCCGCGCGAATTCCACGCTGCGCACACAGGCCAGGCGCGCGCTGCCATTGTACCAGGCCATGCCCAGCTCCCGTATGGCTGGAGGATAGCCCAGCTCCACGGCCCGCTCCATAGCCTCCCGGGCGGGGGAACCGCTGGCATGCTTTGCCAGCTGATACCATGATTTCGGGTTTTCGTCCAGACAGCCAAGCCGGTCGCTGGCCAGCGCCGCCTTTTCATCCCTCAGACAGCCCTCCCCGGTAAACAGCATTTCCCCCATTCGGCAGTACATGGTGGATTCGTCCAACGTCTGCGCCGGGCGGCCCAACTGCTTCGCCAGCGCCTCAAAGCCCTCGAAGGCGCGCTCATGCCGGCCCTGCAAATCCAGCATACGGCAGTAACGTATGCGCCCCGCCACGGTTTCATCGCCCCGCAGGAAATCGAAGCTCCCGCCGGCGCTGTCCCGCCAGATCTCCCCCATCGTATCGGAAGGCACATCCCCGCCCACGGCCAGCGTCAACAGCATCCGCGCCAGCGCCGCCGCCTCGTCCACCTCAAAAAACACGTCCAGCCTGGAGGGGTGGCCGTCGTTTGCGGGCTGTGTAATGTGCCAGCGTACATTCAGCGCGCTGTTCACCCGCGCCCCCGCCAGCACCTGGCGCAGCGCCCGGGCATCAAACACGGCGTGCCCTGCCCTGGGCCACAGCGCGTCGTGGCACTTGCGATGGGTTTCGTCCACCACAGTCCGCGTATCCTCCCGCAGCAGCGCTACCAGTGAGCGGCGCACCGACTTGTTCCTCGGATCGCTGTTGAAGAACCACGTCAAATTGGACTTGGACTTGTCCTCAAACTGCTTTACCAGCGCGTCGGGAAAGAACAGCGCGAACAGCGCTTCCCGCAGGGGGCGCTGGGGCTGACGGATGACCGGGCCCTCCTCCTCGCCCGGCTTAAAAAGCGCTGTAAACAGGTCGTTCAGCGTCTCAATTTGCCACTGCGCACAGATAGCGCATCGCTCCCTTCCCACGGCGTATATACCTATCATAACAGCGAAAAAAAGACGCGTCAATGATTTTTGCAAACTTTTGGGCGATATTATGGTTTTTTGCCCTGATATACCCGGTTATGCTGTCTATTTGCGTCTACTTTTGGAGCGATCCGCTCAAGATTTCCCACCCGGCGCTCCCTTGCGCATAAAACCCGGGCATCTGCACAGGATACCCGGGGCTCGAAATAACAGCATTTTGCAGGCGACGCCAACGCGGCAAGCAAAAATCCCCGCCATGTTTCTTGTTCGGCAGGGATTTTTGTGTTTGAAGGCTTTGTCAGCGGTCTGGCCCCCGGCATCCGCACAGGATATCCGGGGCCATGGTCATTTTGCGGTCAGCCGACCACCTTGATCTTGACCTTGGCCTTCTTGCCGTTGGCAGTCTTGACCGTGACGGTCGCGGAGCCTTTCTTGAGCGCGGTGACATAGCCGTTGCCATCCACCGCAACCACCGCCGCCCTGGAGGAGGTCCAGGTCAGCGTGGTCTGGGCCGTGGCCGGCGCGAGGCTGGCATCCAGCTTCAGGACCTGGCCCGCCTGCATGGTCACGGTGCCCGTATAGTTCAGGCCCACCGCGCTGGGCTTATAGGGGTCCACCACCTTCAGCTTCACCTTGGCCTTCTTGCCGTTGGCGGTCTTGACCGTAATGGTCGCCGTGCCCTCCTTGACGGGAACGACGTTCCCGCTGCCATCCACCGCGGCCACCGCCGGCTTGGAGGAGGTCCAGGTCAGCGTGGTCTGGGCCGTGGCCGGCGCGAGGCTGGCGTCCAGCTTCAGGCCCTGACCCATGGGCAGCGTGACGGTGCCCGTGTAATTCAGGCTCACAGAATCCGGCTTATAGGGGTCCACCACCTTTATCTTCACCTTGCCCTTTTTGCCGTTGACCGCCTTGGCGGTGATGGTCGCCGTGCCTTCGCCCTGGGCATACACCGTTCCGTCGCTCACCGTGGCCACCGCCGCCTTGGAGGTCGACCACGTCACACCGGTAGGCGCGTCGGCGGGCTGCACCACAGCGCTGAGCTGGAGCGTCTCGCCCGGGATCATCACGAGGGTGCCGCTGGCGCTCAAAACGACCTTCTTGGGGCTCGGCGGGGCGATGACCTTCACCTTCACAGAGGCGCTCTTGCCGTTGTCCGTCCGAACGGAGATGATCGCGGTGCCCTTTTTCACCGGCACCACCAGGCCATTGGCATCCACAGTAGCCACGCCGGGCTTGGAGGAATCCCAAGTCAGGTTCGCGCTGGCATAGCTGGGCGTGAAGCCCACCCCCAGCTGCAGCGTGGCATTGCTGTACATTGTCACCGTGCCGCTGGCGCTGAGTGAAACCGCCTCCGGCGGCACCGGCTTTGCCTCCACGCTCACTGCCGAACGACTGGTGACGCTGGCGTTGTGGGCGTATACCTGATAGTAATACGTCAAATCGCCAAACATGTTGACATCCAGGTAGCCGGTATCATTCAAATCGGCAATGATCTGATAGTTGCTGTTGGCCGTGCGGCGGCAGACGAAGTAGCCCGAAGCGCCCGCCACGGGGTTCCAGCTCACGGCGTTGCCGGAGGGGGTTTTGATCGCCGTCACGTTCAGCGCGTCCATGGGATTGGCCAGGGAGAGATCCAGGCTGAAGAAATGGACCGTGTATTGCGTCACTTCATTGGCCGCACCGTCGGTAATGGTGACGGTGAACAGATCGCCATTGGCAATGCCGTCCAGGCTGTTGGGCCTGAAGATCACGCAGCCGACCTGTCCGTAGTAGCTGTTTTCCACGTTGAAATAGCCGTCGGACTGCGCCTGGCTGAATTGCCACGCTCTGCTGTCCCGGGCACGCACCAGCGTCACCTGGAGCTTCGAAGCGTCCAGCGCCCTGCCGTAGGACACGGACCAGGGATCGGTGGAAGAGAAGTATTCCAGGGGCATCTCCTGGGCAGGCCAGGCCACCTTGGTCTGGTTGCCCGAACCCGCAACGTCATGAGCATACATGGCGGAGAACCTGCCGTTGGCCCCAAATACCGTCCGGCTCATTTGGGGATTGATGATCCAGCGCCGGTGGCCCACGGTGGCAATATTGCTGTCGTCCGAATCGGACATGTAGGCCAGTATGGAGCTGGTGGTGGTATAGCCCATGGCGATGTTCGAATGGCCCGCGCCCGTATAGCCCAGCTGGTACAACCCGTCATAGCCGGGATCCGCCAGTGCCGCGGGCCGCACGGGATAATGGGAGAGGCCGCCGTTCAGCCGCAGCACCAGCGAGGTCGCGGCCATGGCGTCCTCCTGCTCAGGCATCAGACCGACATCCGCGTTTAGGCCGGCGATGAAGCGCACCTGGTTGACCATGTTCAGCGCGGACTGCTGGTTGACATAGGACAGCCGCCCGAAGGAATAGGGCTCATCCGCGGCGGCGAGGCTGTAGATGTTGATCTGGTTGCGGTAGGCCGGATGCTCATTCACGAACACCTGGATTTCAGCCTGGGAATGGGGCGTGACACCCAGCCCCACTACGGTTTCGCCCGCCATCACGGCATAATCCTGGGCATCGTAGTTCACGCAGGGAATCGCTATGCCGTCCAGGTAGCGCGTGCTGCTGTCGGCGTTGAGCGTATTCAGCAGCGCTTCGGTCTCCTCTGCGGTATAGCCCAGCACGTCAACGGCGGCGATGTAGCCTGTCTGGAAATCCTGCGCCACCATGCGCGCTTCAAGTGTATCAAAGCAGACCCGAAGAATCGCGCCTTCCCGCTCCACCGAAGAGACATACACGACGGCCCCGTCCGGGAACGAGCCCACCGCCAGGGAAAGGTCCGCATCCGCGTACACCACGGTCACGGGCGCGGTGGCCGCGTACCCCACGTTCACCAGGGGCACTGCCGCAAGGTCCGAATAGTCCGCCTCGTCCGGCGCGGCTATATCGTCGCCACCCTCCAGCCACAGGCCACTCTCCCCGAGTTCCTCTCCGGAAAGCTCGTCGTACACCGGCAGCGTCTCCGCCTCGGACTGTTCATATTCCACGATCAGGCCCGTGTCGCCGGCATCCTGCGCCAGCTCCACCTCGGGCTCAACCGCTCCCTCAAAGACAATGCCCTCGCTCAGCGCCGGCGCTTCCGAAAAATCGGCCTGTTCCGCGTCCATCTGCTCCATCAGCGCAGAAGGCAGCGCGGCGGTCAGCAGCAGCGCCATGAGCAGCGCGACAAGCGCCCGCATCCATCTGTTCTTCATAATTCCTCCAGAAAAAAGATGATATTTATTATGCAACTATTATACGCTTTTTTCGTTTCTGTTGCAATATTTGCCAAATTAAAAACACACATTATTTCTGTGTCATTCCTGTGTCGCGCATTTCCGGGCATAAAAATGCCGGACGCAAGCGCGTCCGGCGCATCGATATACCGTGTTTACTTCAGGTCGACGATATACAACACTTCGCCGGCTTCGTTCAGGAACACGACGCCCCAATCCAGCTCTTCGCCGGTGATGGTACCGGTTACAGTGCAGGATTCGCTGTATTCGATGTCCTTGAACAGCACGGAATCGTTCTCGCTGTACACGACAGCCGTCTTTGCGTCGCCACCCATGACCAAGTCAAAGTGGATGGCGTCGCCAACTTCGGGGACAGATTTGTATTCCACGGGCAGCTCCTTCTGGGCCGCTTCCTCCTCGTCGTCCGCAGGCTCCGGCAGGGGCGTGCTGTAATACAGGCCGCCGATGCCATAATCGCCCACCACCTGAGGGATCCACGCCTCCTGGCTGGAAATCTGAGGGTTGACGACCTTGCCATCCGCCGCGCTGAAGCAGCCTTCGTCCATCAGCACATAATAGGCGGTGTCAAACCTGAGGGAGACGGGCAGATGGATTTCGATGCACGAGCCGCTGCCCCACAGAAGCCCTTCCAGTTCAAGCTCCTCCAGGGGGCGCAGCTCCACGCAGTTGGGGTCCGCAAAGCTGACCTTGACAACCTCGCCGGATTCATCGCAAAGGGTGAGATTGCCCTCGCCCAGCACGATATCCTCGCGTGGGAAATACATCTCCAGGACATCGCAGAAGCGCTCCGCAACGATGTTTCGACGGACATTGGGATACAGGGTCATATAGCCCATCGTTTCGTTGAGATTAATCTCCGGTTTGCCGGAATACGGCTGAGCGGGGCTCAACCCATCGGCCCACTCAGCGGCATAAGCCGAGGCCACACAGAACAAGCAAACCAGAACCAGCGCAACTACCTTCTTCATTCAAACGTCTCCCCTTCCCGAATTCTGCGGCATACCACCACAAATCTTCCGTTTCTGTGACGCGCCCTGTTACAGGTCGTCAGGGTTATGAGTTCATCGCCAAACTCCACGTCGATCTGTGTATCGTAGAGCTGGTTCTCCCGGACCTCCGCCAGCCACAGCTCCGCATCCAGGGCGTACTGTATGTTCGCGTTGTAGCGGAAACCCTCTTCGTCCTCGTCATAGTCGGCGGAATAGAAGGCCGCGAATATGACATATTGCTTTCGCTCCATCAGGGTATCAAACTCCAGCAGCTTATGGCTCTGCCAATAATTGATGCTGGCGTATTTGGGCAGATCGCCAAACATGGACCCGTTCTTCATGTGATGCCCGCTGATAACCAGGTTGTAGCTGGGCGTATAAGGATCGCACAGGGTGTCCAGTATGATCTGTCCGTTGACGTTTTCCTCGCCGTAAAAATCATGGGACAGATAAAAATCGCTGTCCTCGGTTTGAACCACGGGATAGTCGATCACGGTATCTGGAATCGTCAGCCACCCCACCAGATCGTGGTTCAGATCGTAGATCTCCCGCAACTCTGGCAGCATGGCGTCAAGGTCCAGCTCCACCTTCTCCTTCATCGGATAGGGTAACGCACCGGTATGCACGCGCCGGTTCGGCGTGGGCGAAGGCTCCGGCGTGATCCTGAGGGAATCGCCGTCCTGAGCGGAGCCGGTGTTGCCCGTCGCCATGAGCAGGGGCTGCGGCGTCTGGGGGATGCCCAGGATCAGGTCCATGAGCCCCGGCGTTGGCGCGGGTGTGGGCTCCGGCGTGGGTTCCGATGCCTGCGCGGGCGTGTCCGCCGCAACAGGTCCCGATGCCTGCCCAGTGCCGTCCGCCGCAACGGATTCAGGTGCCTGCCCGGGCGTGTCCGCCGCAGCAGATTCAGGTGCCTGCCCGGGCGTGTCCGCCGCAGCAGATTCAGGTGCCTGTGCGGGCGTGTCCGCCGCAACAGGCTCCGGGGTTCGGGCCGGGTCCACGACAGCCGCCTCCGGCGCGTCGCCTTCATCCGATTCGCCCGACGCCTGTCCCTGGGCCGTATCTGCTTTTCTTTCCGGCTGCTCTGCCCCGGAAGTCTCGGGCGCATCCGCGCCGCTGACCGCGGAGTCTTCACCGGGAGAAGCTGCCTCCCCGGGCAAATCCGATGCGCCGTCCGCCGCCCGGGCCGATGTGTCGCCCGGTTCATCGGCTGTCACCGCGCCGGCGGTCCCGGCCATCGTCTCTTCGGCTTCAGGCTCTGCGGCCTGAGAGTCGGCTTCGTCCGGCGCGGAAGAGGCGTCGCCTGCCGTCTTTTCCTCCGGCGCTTGCGTCCGGGCCGCCGGTTCCGACATGCCTTCAGTGGTCTGGGCCGTGGCCTGAGCCTTTGCTCTCAGCTCGGAAAGCTGTTCCATGTTGGAGTTGTTGCTGTCCTGCGCCATTCGATATCGAATCGGGTAGGACAGCGCCACTCCAAAGCACACGACGGCCACAAGGATCAATACAATGCGAAGCCACCGCATACTTACTTAACCTTTTTCTTGCGCTTTCTGCCGAACACCAGCAGCGCGACTACCGCCACCACGCCAACGCCGGCGAAGATGTACGGATAGATCGGCGTTTCATCGCCGGTACCCAGCAATCCGCCCCACAGAGGCGTGCCGTAGTCGAATATGTCGGTCATCTCTTCCAGCTCTTCCTCGCCGTACTTGTCGAACTCCGGCGGCGGCGTGGCCGTCTTGCGGGTCTGGACTCTCCGGCCGGTGGGCGTGTACTCAGAATCCGAATCGGTGGGCACATTCGGGTTGCCGGGCGTGTTGGGCAGCGCCGTGTTGATCAGGTTCACGCCGTCCACGCGGCAGAAGTAGCCCGGTATGCCGTCCTCACGGACCTCGTAGTGGTACAGGTTGCCGTAGCCGTCATCCACCGGCTGCATACCGAAGCTGTAATTCCAGCCGGTTTCCGCGGTGACCGTGCGGGTTGCGACCTCAACGCCGTTGCGCAGCAGATGTACGGTGATGAAGCTGGGCCGCTTGCCGCCCGCGTTGTCGTCGTCCACCCAGGTCTTGACGCCGGTGATCTCCTTGTACTCCTTCGGCGTCCTCGGGGGCAGCTTGTTGGTGATCGTAAAGCCGGAGACGCTGCTCTCATAGCCGGGCACCGGCACCTCGCGCACCGTGTAGGTGATCTCTTTGCCGCCGGAAGTCAGCGCGGGCAGTCCGCTGAAGGTATAGGTCCAGGTGCTGGTGCGGTTTCCGCGCCATGTGGGCGTCGCATTCACCAGCGTGCCGTCCGCGTACAGCTGCACCGTAATGGTATCGGGCCGCATGAGATGCGCGTTGTTCTCGTCATCCCATATCTTCTGGCCGGAGATATCGATGGTCGCCGTCACGTGGGTGTTGGTCAGCGTGGTGACGGTCCCGTCGGTGGAGTTCCCCGTGAGGGTGTAGCCCTCGGGCAGCGCGCTTTCGGTCCACCTGTAGCTGATCTCCTGACCGTTTGCGTACTTCGGCAGGTTCTCAATCGTGGCTTCCCAGTTGTTGCCCCTGTTCAGGGTCACGCTCTGGCCGTCAGACAGCGTCACCGTCAGACTGCCCGGACGCACGCCGTCCTGGTTCTCGTTGTCGTTCCAAATCTTGCGCACTGTCAGGGAAACCGTCTCAGGCGCGTGGGTATTGGTCAGCGTGGTGACCGTGCCCTCCACAACCGTATCCGTCAGCGCGTAGCCCTCGGGCAGGTTGTTTTCGGTCCAGGTATAGGCAATCTGCTGGCCGTTTGCGTACATCGGCAGGTTGTCGATGGTGGCCTGCCAGCCGTTGGCCTCGCTCAGGACCACGCTCTGGCCGTTGGAGAGCGTCACCGTCAGGCTCTCCGGGCGGATGCCATCCTGGTTGTCATTGTCGTTCCAGACCTTGCGCACCGTCGCAGAGGTAACCTGGGGCGTGTGGGCGTTGGTCAGCGTGGTAACGATGCCCTCGGTGGCCGTGCCCGCCAGCGTGTAGCCCTCGGGCATATCGCCCTCGCTCCAGGTATAGGCAATTTCCACGCCGTCGTCATACTTCGGCAGGTTGTCGATGGTGGCCTGCCAGCCGTTGGCCTCGTTCAGCGTCACACTTTGGCCATTGGACAGCGTCACCGTCAGATTTGCCGGACGGATGCCGTCCTGGTTGTCATTGTCGTTCCAGACCTTGCGCACCGTCGCAGAGGTAACCTCCGGCGTGTGGGCGTTGGTCAGCGTGGTGACAATGCCCTCCGTGGCCGTACCCGCCAGCGCGTAGCCCTCGGGCAGCCCGCTCTCGGTCCAGCTGTAGGCGATCTCCTCGCCGTTTGCGAATCTCGGCAGGTTGTCGATGGTGGCCTGCCAGCCGTTGGCCTCGTTCAGCGTCACGCTCTGGCCATTGGACAGCGTCACCGTCAGATTTGCCGGGCGGATGCCGTCCTGGTTGTCGTTGTCGTTCCAGACCTTGCGCACCGTCGCAGAGACAACCTCAGGCGTGTGAGCGTTGGTCAGCGTGGTGACAATGCCCTCCGTGGCCGTGCCCGCCAGCGCGTAGCCCTCGGGTAGCCCGCTCTCGGTCCAGCTGTAGGTGATCTCCTCGCCGTTTGCGAATTTCGGCAGGTTGTCGATGGTGGCCTGCCAGCCGTTGGCCTCGTTCAGCGTCACGCTCTGGCCGTCGGAAAGCGTCACTGTCAGGTTTGCCGGACGGATGCCGTCCTGGTTGTCATTGTCATTCCAGACCTTGCGCACCGTCGCGGAGGTAACCTGGGGCGTGTGGGCGTTGGTCAGCGTGGTGACGGTGCCCTCAGTGGACGTGCCCGTCAGCGTATAGCCCTCGGGCAGGGACTCCTCCTGCCATATGTATTCGATCGGTTCATGGTTGGAATACCTGGGCAGGTTTCCAACGAAGCCCTCCCAATTGTTGTTCTCGCTCAGCGTCACCGTGGCGACGCTTGCCGCGCCGTTCATCAGCGCGACCTTCAGGGTCTTCGGGCGGATGCCGTCCTGGTTCTCGTTGTCGAGCCAGACCTTGCGCACCGTCGCCTCGGTGAGGCACTCATCCTTCAGCGTCACGTCATAGTCGAGCCGGATCTGCTTCGTCTCCGGGTCCGTGGAGGGCACGGTGACGATGAACGGATCGACCTTCAGCCCCTCGGGGCCGCCGGTCAGCACGCCGAGATAGACGCCCATCTCCAGCCCGGTGAACCGCGCCGTGCCGCCGGAGAGCTGCTTCACCGTGCCGGCGAATTCGCTCTTGCCCACGATATCCCCGGCGATCTTCTCCGCGATGACCTTCAGATCGCCGCTGGTTTCGGCGTCCAGTATCTTATAGCCGGTGAACGCGCTGTCGATACGCCAGCCCGCCCGGGTCTCCGGCGCAGCCACGCCGACCTGATAGAGCGTGACTTGAACCGCCGGATCAGTCGGCAGATTGGCATACGTATCCTCTTTCAGCTTCACCGTCAGGCTGCCCGTCTGCGCCGCAAACGCCCAGGATGTCGGCAACATTCCCAGCATGAGCAGCGCGCTCATCAGCAGCGCCACCAGCTTGGTTACGGATACATGTCTGTTCTGATTCTTCATGCGTCACTCACTCCATCCCATGATGATCGGATATTGTGCCCGTTGTTCCATATCATGCTTTCAAAGTCTGACGCGCCTCAGCCGCCGCCTGCGCGCGATAGCCCTCAGCGCTTCCGTCAGAACCATGATTACCAATCCTATTGCCAGCACCGGCAGTGCGAGAATCCCCCGCGCCTCCCATTCGGGCAGCGGCTGCGTGGCGTCCGAAATCGGCGCCGCCTGCCGATCCACGCGCCTGGCGCGCACCAGCAGCCTCTGCGGGCCGTCGTCCCGGTTCGCCGTGGTGACCAGCGCGCAGATATCCGCCTCCGCCTCCGGGAGCTGATCGGCCAGCGCGTCCGGCTCCAGCGGCAGGACCTGCTCCACCTCATAAATCAGCGTATCCTGCACCGCCTCAATATAGAAGCAGTCCCCGGCGATCAGCCGGTCCAGCCCCGAAAAGCGCCCGGCACGCTCACCGAACAGGGCGCAATAGGCGCCTTCGCCGCCCACCGGCAGGCTGGAGCCCGAAAGATGACTCACGCCCTTGGCAGGCTGTTCCAGCGCGCCCTCCCGGTACACCGGCATGGCCTCGCCCAGCTTGGGAATCGACAGCACGGCCATCACGCCGTCCCCGTTCAGCTCCAGCGCCTCGACGGCCTGGGCCGTCTGCGTCTGTTCGAAGGGGTCCCGCATGGCGACGGCGTCCATAGCGTCGTTGTAGGCCCGGGCCTGCGCCAGCAGCGTGCCGCTGGCGAGGGTATCCAGCCCCGCCGCCGTCTGACGGTAGCCGGAGACGGCCTTCGCCCCCTGCCACAGCCAATACTGCCCTTTCACCACCGGCGCCAGCACCCAGACGAGCGCGCCGACGATGAGCGCAAACGCCAACAGTCTCAGTAAAAATTGCTTCATTTCACTATGTCGCCGCCCAACAGCGTTCTCACGCGGTGGGCGGGCCAGATGACCGCCCGCGCCAGGGCGAGTACCTCCGATTCCTTCACCAGGCCGAACCGGCTGCTGCGGCTGTCCATCAGATCCTCCCGGTTGTCGCACATCACAAACAGCATACCGCCGGGCACCATGAAGGGATAGTCCATATCGTCCACCCGGTCCGGGACCTGTGTCACCTCTGCGACCCGCGGCGCCTCGTCCTCCGGCGAGGCAAAGGGGTTTTCCAGCGCGCCGCCGGGCGCGGCATCCTCGTCGATGCTCCAATCGGTATCGGACCGATAGGCGGCGTAGGGTTCGTAAAGCGCCGCGCCGTTTACGGTGACGTGCCCATCGGGCTCCACAACGACTTCGTCCCCGGCCAGCGCGATCACCCGCCGCACGGTCTGCCGCGAAAGGCCGCTGTCGTTATAGCGCACAAGCGCCAGCGCGCCCGCCTCCACGATGCCGTCATACAGCGGGGAGGTGGTCTTTTCGCACAGCACCACGTCTCCGCTGAGCAGCGCGCCCTTCATGCCGTCGGTGCGGATGCTGACCAGCTGGAACACGTATTTCGCCGACAGCACGCTGAAGGCTATCGCGACCAGCAGCACAACCAGCATCCCGATGCGCATACGCCGTCGGCTTTCCTGGCCGCCCATTCGCCGCATCTCCCGGCGGACCTGGGTCTCCGTCACCCTTTCAATGCTTCCGTTCATTTCTTAATCCTGTGCCTCTTCTGCTTTCTGCCGGTGGAAACCATCATCCAAATCAGCAGCACCAGCAGCATCGGCAGGGCCAGGGCGGGAGCCACGATCGTGGGATCGATCTGCGCCGCGTCGGAAACGACCTTGATGATCTGCTCAACTTCCTCGTTTTCCGTGCGGTGACCGCGCACCAACATTCTGTGGGAGTTGATGCCGTAGGGCGTACACGTCACCAACGTGCAATAATCCTGTTCAGGATCGATGGCCAGCGCGTCCATCTCCTCTGGCAGCACGATCAGCACCTGATCGACCTCGTAGGTCATGATCTGGTCCATCACGCGCATGACGAACAGATCGCCCTCCTCCAGCTGATCCAGATCGGTAAACAGCCTCGCCGAGGGCAGGCCGCGGTGGCCGGACAGCACCACATGGGTCCCCTCTCCGCCGGTGGGCAGCGAACTTCCCTCCACATGGCCCACGGCGATCTGCAGCACGGCTTCGTCCGTGCCGTGATAGACCGGCAACGAAACCTCGATCTTGGGAATTTCAATGTAGCCCATGATGCCCGATCCGGTCAGATTCAGCAGGGATTCATACTCGGCGTATTCCTCCTCGTTCATCATAAACCGATTCGGCTTATGAGGCAAATCCCTGTTGTACGCTTTGGCGAGCTCGAAGGCCTCTACATAGACGGAAGGGTCGAAGGCTTCAATTTCCTCGATGTAACTGGCGATAGCCCGGCTTTGATGGAAGGAGTTCCAGTAGTCGCTGACCGCGGGATACAGCAGAACGCCAAGTCCCAACACTAAAATCAATACCAGCAGAATGGTCGACAGATGCTTTTTCATGGCGCTCCTTTCCGCTGTGTATTCCTATAGTTATTCTATACCCATACCACTGTAATTATAACACTTTTTTCCGCGCACTGCAACACAAACCGAGCGTTGAATGAACCATTCAAGCGCTTTTGTTTTGATATCATTGTGCCATTTTTGTGAAGTCGAAGGCATCGACCTCTCCATTTCGTATTATACTCCAACTGGGTTACGCAATCGGTTACATGAGCGCTTCATTTTGCTTTTATTTCAAAAAAACATCCCCCGGACCGAAGCCCGGGGGATGCGCGGTTTACCGTTTGTCGGTGTACGTCAGACGAGGATTAGTCGTCGGCGTTCATGCGACGCTTGGTTACCAGCAGGATCACAGCAGCCAGAACCAGGATGCCGCCGGCCACGTAGAAGATCGTGGTGCCGATGCCGCCGGTGCTGGGCAGGGTGGAACCAGACTGGTTGATAACGCTGGTGGCCAGGGTGCCCTGGGGCGCGCTCTTGGTGAACTCCAGGTTGCCGGTGAAGGCAGTGCCATCCTCGTTCTTGACATCCAGGTCAGTGATATGGCCTTCGCCGTTGTGGGTAGCAACGATCTGGAAGGTCACGGGATCGATGGTGTTGTAGCCATCGGGGGTCACGGTCTCGGTCAGAGTGTAGATACCATCGTCCAGGCCCTTGAAGGAGAACTTGGTGGCGTCGCCTTCGGAGGTGGAGGTACCATCGGCAACCTTGGTGGTCTCAACGCCTTCAGCAGTGAACTTCACAACCGCAACATCCACGGTGCCGCCGTTCTGCAGCTTCTTGGTCAGGGTGAACTCGGCGCCAACCAGGGGCTGACGTTCCTTGTTGATCTTGTCAACATCGGTCTTGTAGGTGAAGACAACCGCGGTGTCCTTGGGGGTGTGGCCCTTGCCCTGCTGGTCGCCATTGGGGTTGTTGGAGAACTCAGCAAAGGACTCGTTCCAGTTGCCGGTCTCGCCGATGGTGGCGGTAGCGGCATCCAGGGTGGCGGTGTAGTACACGACGACTTCCTTGCCGGCGGCAGCATTGGTGTTGCCGTTCAGCTTGGTGAACTCAACCTTGAAGGTCGTTTCGGTCGCAGTCACGGTATACTCGCCGTCGCCAGTGCCTTCGGTAGCCTGAACACCATCAACATAGACCACGATAGAGGAAGCATTCAGCTTGAGGCCATTCAGCAGGTTATCGTTCACGGCCAGATAGTAGTTGTCATACTTCGCGAAGTCGGAAGCGATCGTGGTGGTCAGCTTGAAGGGAACGCTATCGCCAAAATCATAGTCAGCGCTGTCGTCCCACTTGGAAGAGTCGATGCCCTTCAGGTCGGTCAGGTCGAGAGCGACCTCGGTGCTGTCGTTGATGTCGGCAACTTCCTTCTTGTGCTCGGTGGTGCCGGCCTTGGGAGTCAGGGTGGTGGGGCCAACGATCTCGCACATCATGGTGCTCAGCGTGGTCTCCTGATCGGCAGTGGGATCGACGTAGGCATCCTTCACCACATAGTAGCCGGTCTTAACGGTCAGGCCACCCGCGGGGATCTCGGTGCCGTCGCCCTTCACCATCGCGGTGATGGTGTCGGCGGTCTCCTGGCTGTCGCTGGCCAGGCCGCTCAGATAGGTCAGGAAATCTTCGGGAACCGCTTCGCCAGCCACGGGCGCGACGGTCTTATCGCCATAGGTGATGGAAGCAGCGGCGTCATCGCCCCAAACAACGTTGGAAAGCTTGTCGCCGGCGTCGTTCAGATCGCCCTTCAACAGCTGGAAGGCATAGTACTTATGGCCTTCAACAGCGTTGACGCTCAGAGTCGTGTCAACAGGAGCCGCCAGAGCGCTCACGCTCGCCGCGATCATCAGAACCGCAACCAGCAGAGCAAGAACCTTCTTAAAATTCTTCATTCTTCTTATCCTTTCTTGGAAGACGCTGTCTTCCTGATTTATTCCTCCATGCCGTCGCATGGTCGGTTTTAAGGGTTATGTACCAAACCTTGGGACGTCCATGCACCAGCATGGCAGATCGACAAACCCAACGTCCCAGCCACTTCCGCTTCCCGCAAGCGGGAGAACGGTTTACCGAGGGATTCCCCGGCATCCAGCCGGGCGTTGTCACGGCTCCGGAGCAGGAGCCGCCCGCTTTCCCCTGGCCGAAGCCAGCGGTCTGCGGCGTGTGCTTGTCGGGCCTCACTTCCCTTCCCGATCCCGCTCGTGCGGGCTTTGTGGTTCCAATCGGTCGCCGAGTGTTCGCGCGCGCTTCCCGCGCCGTGCGCCGCCGCATTCTGGGTGCGGGCGAAAGCGCGGAGGGTTTGCTTACGAACGCTGCCTCCGGCAGCTGTTGGGACCTTGTGACGCCTCAAGGGGCTTCCGCGCCACATGCTTTCATGGCACGGACGAGGCCTCCGTCGTTCCCGTCGCGGCAAGCCGCGATTCCAGAAACAGCCGCTGTCAGCTTCTCGGGTAGAGGGTCTTTCCAGGGATCGCCTCAAGGCATTTCCCTGTTTACACGAACATTATACCAAATAATGGTAACGCGAATGGTTACATGGGCTTCGAAAATCCGAGAAAATCAAATTTTTCAAAAATTTTTTCTTCCCTGTCGCCATTTTGTCGGTGCTTGCCCCTCCTGCGCGGTCTTCAGCTGATAGATCGCACACAATCGTTGGATATGGCCTTCGCCCTTGGCATAGCAAGAGGCGCAGGTTGCAATGGTTCTCCCATCGGCTCTTTCGGCAGGGCCTCAGGGGTTGGGGGGCTGCCCCGCCGAACCGCGCTTGCGGTTCGGCAGGGCGCTGTCAAATTCCGTCGCCGTCAGTCCTTTTGCGGCTGCACCAGATGAAGCCCAGCACCGCCAGGAGCATCAGGCCCGCGCCCACCGCGTACACAACGCCCGTTCCGGCGCCGCCGGTGGCGGGGAGGGAAACGGAGAACCGATGATTCCTGATGGTGTAGCCGTCCCTGGCCTGTTCGCCGTGGGAATCCTCGCCGTCAGCGTTCATGTAGGCCGCGTTGAAGCTGCCGCCGTCCGTCTCCTTGAGGAAATAGGTATATTCGTTGAAGTTGCCTTCGGAATCCAGCCAGCCATACTCGAGACCGTCGATCACGATGTCATAGCCATATCTTCCATCGACGACCTTCTTTTCGATTCTGGCCTCAACGCCCTCCGGCAGCGCCGGGGAAGCGTCGATCCTGTTGGGCGTAACAGTCAGCGTGTACTTGCCGTTTGCGCCAAAGGCCGCGTCGATGGGGGTCACATCGTTGTCCACCTTCTTGCGGGTCAGCTCAACCGTGATGCTGCTGACCTCTTCCTCGGGCCAGTCGATCTTCTGCTCGTTCTGCTCCCACAGCTTGAGGGCCTTCATGGTGGTTTCGTTCCAGTTGTTGACGAACTGCCATTCATAGCCGCTGTGTTCGCAGGTCACCAGCCACTTGCCGTTGGGATCCTGGCCGTTGACCAGCACCGTCTGCTGCTGGCCCTTGTAGTCGATGGTCGCCTCGGTGACCACATAGCTATAGAGGTTGCCCTCCTCGTCGTACTTCTCAAGGCCGGTCCAGGTTGCGGTCCAGGCGGTGAACTCATTGTTCTCATCCACCAGGCCGTCCACCACGCCGTACTTCTCGAAGCCGGCCTCCGGCTGCTCGGAGCCCGCCGCGTAGCGCACCAGCTTGAAGCCCGCCTTGTACTCGCCCGCCGCGATATCGCTGTCCGGCAGGTTGCGCCACTGCTTGGCGGCTTCGACGTCGATCAGCTCCGTATTGGTGATGGTCGCCGTCCAGGTGTCCACCCTGGACGCCTCGCTCAGCGCGGGATCCCAGGTGATCTCGTTCTTGAAGCGATCGATCAGGTTGGCATCGCTTCCGGGCGCGTAAACCGCGGTCTCCTGGAGGGTATACGCGTGGTTCTCGCCCGTCGCCGGATCGGCCATGGGCAGGTCGGTCCAGGTGTACAGCACGTCGGTGGTATTCACGGTCACCGTCACAGGATCGCCATAGGCCACGCCGTCCTGCATCAGCTGCATCGTGATGCGGTAGTTGGCGTAATCCTCGCCGTTCCATGCCTTCTTCACCGCAACCTTGACCAGCTTATTCTTCAAGGCAATCGCCTTGTCGCCGAACTCAGGGCAGGTATCATAGAAGGAATACTGGCTGTAGGCCTCGCCCGTCGCCGGGTTCCCGTACAGCACGGTACCGGCCTGGTTGGTCTCCACGGCGTGGTACTCGCTGTGCCTGCCGGGAAGGTTCGTGAACGCCATCCAGTAATGCATCGTGTCGCCCGCATGGACCGTCTGCTGCGCGCCGTCGGGAGCGACGGTGTTGGTGTCGTCCGCCGGAGCCTCGCCCACAGAGCCATAGGTCAGCTCAAAGGGCGCCGCGCCGTCGGCCCTCGCGCCGCTGGCATCGACCTGGTAGGTCTCGCCGTTCACGGTGCGGAAGAGCTTGAAGTAAATCGTTCCGCCGTCGTAGGTCGTGTTCCAGTTGGCAACGCCGTCCGTCATCCAGCGCTTCTGGACGAAGTAGTCCGTATCCTCGCGGGTATTGGTGACGGTGGTCTCCTTCTGCGCGTCGCCGTAGTTCAGGCTCACGGTCTGCGTGCCATCATAGGTGACGACGTATTCCTTGGCATCGAACTTCGCGCTCGCCGCCAGCTTCTTGGCCGCGGCATCCGCGGCCACCGCCTCGTCGCTGTCGCCCGCCGGGGCCGCGCTCAGCTCGTAAACCCGGTAGGTCTTGCCGACGGACACGAGGCTGCTGCCGAATTCCACCGTCGCACCGCCGCTGATTTCGCGGTAGGCCACATAGGCTTCGTTCTCGCCGCTTACTTCGAACAGGCCCACATAGAAGGTGCCTTCCTCGGTCTGCTCGTTGTTGACAAGCACGACCTTGTGAACGAGGATCTTCGCCTCTTCCTCGTAGTTATTGGTGAGGGTCACTTCGTTGAGAGGCTTGTCGATCCCGACAACGACGGGACTGCCGCCGTTGACCGTGAAGCTGTAGGTTCCACGGGTCACCTCGCCGTTATTGGCCAGGGTGCCGTCCTCGTTCAGCTCGACGATGGTGTAATCGCCGTAGTGCAGATCGTCCAGGGTGACGCTATCGCCGCCCGCGACGGTGCTGCGGCGGACCTCAGTGCCCTCGCTGTCCAGCACCGCAAAGGGGAAGCTCCAGGTGGAAACATCCCAATCGGACACCTCAGCGCCGTTATAGCGCACCAGCTTGCTGACAGTGAGTCTGCCCAGCTGTTCGTTGGTGAACTTCGCCTCGGTCTCGCCGTCGCCGCTGACGCTGGGCGTCTTGGTGATGATCAGCTGCCCGCCAGCCTCGGAAACATGGACCGTGAAGTAGTGCTTGGTCGTGTCGTACACCACATGGTCCTTGATGCCGTTGGCATCCAGGCCCTCGGCTTCCTCGTCGATCATGAAGTAGTAGGTCGCGCCGATATCCGCCTGGGTGAAGGCGATCTTGTCGAAGGTCACGGTCTGGGTGCTGCCGGCGGCGGAAATCGTGGACTTCTGCTGCGTGGAGGCCAGCTTCGTGGTGACCGGCGTCGTGCTGCCCACCGCGTCCACCTGGGTCAGGCGGAAGGTGAAGGTCTTGTCCTTCAGATCGCCGTTGACAAAGTTCTTGTTGGCCGAGAAGACGACCTCGCCGTTGGCGGTGAATACGTTCTGCACCGCCGCCTGGGCTTCGGTCCTGGCCTGGATCGTGCCGCTGTCACCGCTCACCGTGCCCGTATGGTAGCCGGGATAGCTGCCGGTTTCGGCGACGGCATAGCGCGTGCCCGCGGGCAGGCCGGAAATGGTGATCTTCTCATTGTGCTTCAGGGTGATACCCGTGACCTTGCCGCCGGAGACTGCCACACTCTTCAGCGTGCTGTCGCCCGTATGGGTGGCAGGGTAGCTGCTCTGGAGGGTGACGTTTGCCGGCGCGGTCAGCGTGATTTCGAAGCCGAACGCCGTGGAGGTATCCGTCTTGCCGGAGACCGTCTTGGTCAGGCTCAGAGAGCCGGTATACGCCTGGTTGGTGAATTGGGCCGTGGGGATCTCGGAAGGATCGAAGTCGTTCCCGGCCTCAACCTCCACGCGCACGGGATTGGCCACCATGGTCACGTTCGGGTTGGTGGAGCCGGTCTCCTTCACCCAGTAGACGCCTTCCGGCAGGCCGCTCAGCGTCGCCGTATCGCTGGCGCCGTTCTGCACGGTGATGGACACGGTGACGGGGGTGCCGTCCTCCACATACGCCTGGCTGCACGCTTCATCGGTGTACAGCGCGAAGGTGTAGGTGCCGTCGGCCAGATCGCCGGTGGTGGGCTTGCCGTCCACGGTGACGCTCTTTGCGACGATCAGACTGCCGGTTTCGGGCGCGCTGGGCTTGTTCTCGATGGTGGTCTTGGTGATGATGCCGACGCTGCCCGCAGCGGTGATGGCGCTGTCGTAGTCAGCCGTCACCGACGCGGCGTTGATGCCCGTCACCTGCGTTTCCACCAGGTAGTAGTAAATCGGGTTGCCGCTGGCATCCGTGGTGGGCAGGGCCGTCCAGTCGTAATCCCAGCCCGCGGCGTTGCTCAGCTCGATGCTGTCAACCTCGGTCATGCCGCTGACGTCCGGCACATCGCCCGTCTCCGTCAGGATGATGCCGGTAACCCGGCTGCCGCCGTCGGCGTAGGCCGTCGGGAACAGCAGGTTCGAAGCCAGCTGCAGGGGGGAGATGGCGGAGGCGGAAGGCACGGTAAAGTTGAATGTAATGCTTGCCGAGGCTTGATTAATGGTGAAGATCGGACATACTGAATTACCCGAGCCTTCTTGTCCAGAAATCACCAGGCCCGTCTCCTGAGTAGAGGCGTTAAGCCCACCGCCATTCTGCCTTATCAAATCAAGGATATAGGTCTTGCCCTGTTCCAATCCAGTGACAGTCAGGCTTCGGGTACTGTTGTTGTTGTTCATGTCACCCGTTGTGGAGCCATCCCACACCCTATTGCCCCAGCTGCCATTGTTGTACTCATATATACCCTTGCATTGTGCCTGCCACCAATCAACATAGCTTGTCGGCGCGTTCACATTCAACTCCAGAGTCGCAGTGCTTTCGCCGCCAGTGCTTGGTGTCTCCTTGTTGGCCACCGTGAAGTGGAAGGAGGAAACCGATTCGTTCTCGAACGACATGTAGTAGGTAATGCCGTTGATCGGGGATACCTCCGTCCTGCCGGTAACGGTCACATTCAGATCGGTTCGGTCTGCGCTGCCGTCCCCCTTCTTGATGCCCCAGTCATAGAGATAGTACTTCTTGTCGTAGGCAAAAGACTTGTTCTCCAGAGGATTGGAGGTGGTATTGTCCTTGTTGACGTTGCCAACGCTGACAGGAGTAAAGTCCTCAGTGGACGCAAGCCTCAGCCAGATGAACCAGTCGTCGTCCACCGCGCCGTTGGTACTGTCCTTGGAGGTGGTTACCCGAATCGTCTTGGTCATTACCACAGGCGCGGGAACCGCGGCATACATCGTGACGGTTGTGTCAGACCCATAAACATCTATGGCCTTATAGCTGTTCCCGTTGCTCGCCTCGCTTGCGCTGGCGCCGATGCCCTTCACCGGGGAGGATTCGTCCTCCTGTGCGGAAATGCCGTACTGCACCCAGTAATGGACGGGCACCTTGTTTCCGCCCTCGTCCAGCAGGTACTGGCCGTTGCCGTCCTTCTGGTACTTGGGCAGGTCGCTGATCGTATTCGTCCAGCTGCCAGAGAAGCCCACCAGAGCGTAATTGTTGCTCACCTGGGTGCCGGAAACCGTCTGCACAGTGCCCTGCCAATCGCTGGACAGGATGTTCATCCAGACATTGTGGTCGCTGGCCGACGCTGCGCTGGCAGAATTGCCATCGGTATCCACCCAGTGATCGTTCGGAATAGTGAACGTTATGGAGATGGTCTCCTCGGGCTCAGGCTCCGTCGTGGGAGCATCCGTCGGCTCCGTGGTCGGATCGTCCGTCGGCTCCGTGGTCGGAACATCCGTCGGCTCCGTGGTCGGAACATCCGTGGGCTCCGTCGTGGGAGCATCCGTGGGCTCCGTCGTGGGAGCATCCGTCGGCTCCGTGGTGGGAGTATCCGTCGGCATGACCGTCGGGGCGGCGGTGCTGCTGTACAGCTTCACGGTCACCCTTGCGCTGTCCGGCACGTTGTAGCCGCTCTCCCACTTCTTCTCCACGGAAATGTGGGTGTAGTCGTTGATCAGGGTGGCCACAAGGGCGTCGTCCTGCGCCTCGGCTTCGGCGACAACCGCCTTGTAGGCGTAGACGGAGTCGGCGGGCGCCACGGAGGCCGTATTCTCGGTCACCACATACTTATAGGTAACGGTGTACTCACCCGCGGGCACGCCGTTGGTATCGGCAGCCAGCGTAATCGTGCCGACCTTCTCCAGACCCGTGAAGGTCGCCTCGGGGTTGGTCGCGGTGAGGACCTTGTCTGCGTTGTTGGAGGCATCGACCTGCGCCACGACCTGCGCCGCACTGGTCAGCTCCACAGCCGTGCCCTCATATTCCACGACGGGAATCCGGGACACGCTGTAGTAGATCTGCGCGCCGACCGGCCATTTGGCCTCGACGCCATACCGGGTCCACTGCTTGACGACCTTGAGGTCGGTGTCGCTGCTGTAGGTGTTGGTGGCCACAACCGCCTTCACCACGGGCGTCGCGCCCTCCTCAGCCTTTTCGACCAGGACGGTATGGGTGGCGCCTTCGGTGGTGATATCGCCCGCCAGCTCAACGCCCTGCCAGGTGAAGCCGTTCAGGGCCGCGTCGGTCTCCTCCACGATGTAGGTGCCCAGGGGCAGATCCACGGTCATGGTCTGATCGTTCCTGACGATGATGGAGGTGGTATAGGCGTCCTCCCCTTCGACGGTCTCGCCCTTGGCGTTTTTGACCTGGGTGAAGGAGAAAGTGAAATCTTTCTGTTCCGCCGCGGTGCCGGTCACGCCGCGCACATGCTTGGTGACGGACACCTTGCCGGTTTCGCGGGTATTGACGAATTCCACGGGGGGCATGACGCTGTCAACCTCGCCGGTTTCGCCCTCGCTGGTGGAGACAAAGCCATCCACCGTCTTTTCGGTCACGGTATACTTGATGCCATGGGGCAGGCCCTTGAACAGCAGCTCGTCGCCATGCTTCATCTTGAAGTCCGCGGCAAACTTGCCGTTTTCCTGCTTCGTAAAGACCACGTCGCCATAGGTGACGGAATCATTTTCGCCGGCCTCTTCCTCGTCCAGGGTCAGCTCGATGGTGATGGTGAAGTCGAACTCGCGCTTCTTGTCCGCCTCGAGGGCGCTTTCAACCGTCTTGGTGACCTTCAGGCCGCCGGTCTTCTTCTTATTGATGAACTCGGCCTTGGAGGTGTTGTCCTGCACGATGGTGCCGTTTGCGACCTTGTTCTCCTTGATTTCGCCGTTCACCCGGACGCTGTCCGTCTCATAGTGTTCGCTCTCGGCGGTCTCCACCTCTTTGACGGAGTAGTGCCAGCCCGCGGGGATGCCGGTGATCAGCACGCGGTCCTGCGCGCGGACCTGCACCCGCGCCTTGCCATCGACGAAGGTGATGCTGGTGGCATCGCCCCTGAGGCCGGAGGCGACGAAACTCTTTTCGCCGCTCAGCGCCCTGTTCTGATCGTCCGTCAGGGTCACCTCGAAGGTGAACCAGGTGGTGCGGTCGGCAGAGCCTTCGACGCCCTTCTTCAGCTCCAGGTCGCCGGTGTGGATTTCCTCGGTGCTGTTGGTCAGCACGGTGTTCTTGTTCTGAATCTTGTTCTGGCTGTCGGAATGGATTTCCGAGCCGGTGTGCTGGGCTTCGCGGCAGACGATGGTGCCGCCGAAGTTACCGCCCAGATCCGCCACGATGGCGTCCGGCGCCAGCAGCACGCCGGCCGCCTGGGTCGCGGTGCTGATCTTGCCGGTATAGGGATGGGCGTGGCCAAAGATATCCCGGGTGATGAAGTTGAACAGCACCTTGGAGGAATCCTCGTTGCCCTGGCCGCCGAAGTCAGCCAGCAGCCTGTGGCCGTCAATATAGGTATCCAGATTAACGGTGGCCGCGCTGCCCGCGTGGGTCATATCGATGTTGACCACGATATAGCGCCCGTCGTCCTTGAGATCCAAGCCATTATTGCCGTTGATCTTGTCCAGTGTGGTGTTGATGACGCGCACGGTCTGGCTGTTGCCGGAATCGGCCAGCTGCCTGGACAGGCTGGTCAGGCGGTTCCGGATATCGCTTTCAATGTCCAGCACCGGGAAGGAGTCTTCCTCGCCGGCCAGCTTGATCGTCGCCTCGTTGCGGCCGTTCGCCTGGACCAAGTGCTCATAATCATCCTCGTCAGCGGTGACGATGATGCCGTGCCTGGATTTGCTGATCACGGGGTACAGCGCCACATAGTTCTCGATATCGCCGAAGTAGTTGTAGTTGATATTGATGTTTTCAATCTCAATGAACTGCTCGGAGAACTTGATGTGCGTGTTGTCGCTCGTCTTTATGACGCCCTGGTTGTCCTCGGTGAAGTAATACTCCTTGCCGCCCACGACCTCGGCCAGCATATAGGTGCCCGCGGGCAGCTTGTCAAAGATCAGCTGCACTGTGCCGTCATTGCCGGTCTTGCCCGTGGCCGTCATCGCCGTGCCAAGGATCAGCGGATCCTTGCTGGTCACGGGATAGAGCTTCAGGGTGATGTCCTTATTGGACACAGCTTCGCCGCTGCCATCCACATACTTCTTGACGACCTTTACGCGGTTGACCTGCAGGTTGTTGCCGGAGAAGCCGTAGTCCGCGCCGATCTGGCCCGTCAGATGGGCCGCGCCGATGTTGGATTCCATGTCGGTGGCGTGCAGCGACAGGTCAATGGTGTACAGGCCGAAGTTGGTGGCATTCTCCAGATAGCCGTCGATCTCGCCCTTGGTGATACCGTCCACGTCCTTCTTGAAGTACAGAACGTCGTAGATCAGGCTCTTGCTATTTGCGATATCCTCGTCGTACTCGCGCTCAGACAGATAGACGGAGTAGCAGTTGATGGAATCGCCGAAGGGAACCGAGTTGTAGCTGTTGGTGCTGTCCTCGGGCTTGACCCATTCGCCAAAGCTCGCCGTGGGACTCTTGAGCTGCAGAATTTCGACTTCAACGCCCTTTTCCTTGCCCGTGAAGACGTAGTTCGCGTTCTTCGAAGGATCCTGGGTATCGCCGTTGCCGTCGCGCCAGATCCAGCCGTTTTGATTGGTATAGAAGTCCAGCACCGCAGGATTCGAGGCGTCCGTGCTGCTGTCGATGGCCAGCCTGGCAAACGCATAGGTTTTTTCGCCGGATTCGTGGGTCAGCTTGACGCGCACGATGTAGTCGCCCTCGGAGATATTCAGGCCCGCCGTGTCCACATAGGCGCGGATGCCGTACTCCTTGTCATAGGCGCTGTGCAGGCGAATGACGGAGGTATTGTCATCGAAGGTCTTGGCCAGGTTGCCGGCAGCGCCCGCAGGCAGCGTGTTATCCGGCTTTGCCTTGGAGAACACGCCCTTGAAGTCATAGCCGGCAGGCGCGGTATCGGTGCCGTTGGCGACAAGGCCGTTGTAGTTGTTGTAATCGCCGGAGGCATGGTACAGGCGCAGGCCCAGATCATAGGTGCCCGCGTTGTAGCCAATCTTCTGGCTGGTGGGATTCATGTTCGCGTCGCAGACGGTGAAGCCGTCGGCAGGAATCGTGCCCTGCCACAGGCCGTCGGCGGACAGATCAGCCTCGTCGACGGGCAGCACGGCCCAGGCCACAACCTGGCCCTCGGTGCCAAGCTCTGTGGAGCGCAGCAAAGCAAGCACCTGATACTGCTCGTTGAGAACCTCAGAGCTGACAGTCTCCGCCGCGGTCTGAGCGTTGTTCAGCATCTCCACCTTCACGGTATAGGCGCTGCCCGCGGGTGCGGTGTAGCTAACGATGGAGGCGTCAACTGTGTCCATCTCCGCGTCGTATTCAAAGCTGGGCTTGTAGCCGTACATCATCTGTCCGGCGGCAAAGCGCTCCGCCGCCACGGCCTGGGAAACGCTGGTGATCGCCGAATCGGACCTTGCGATGTAGAAGTTCAGCTCGTCCTCCTGCTGATAGAAGACCTTCTTGCCGTCCGTGGTGACGAAGTCGTCGGCAAAGGCTGCCTTGCTCAGGCTCGTGTGGTCAAACGCGCGCCAGGCATAGCTCTTCTCCCCGCCGCGGTTGATCTCAGCCAGGATGTAATACTTGCTTGTGTCAAAGCCCTCCGGAGCCGTGCCGCTGGAGGTAAGCTTTGCCATCCTGTCCAGGCGAATGACGGTATCCGGGTCGCTGACGTTGCCGCTCTCGGTGGACATGCGGAAGCTCTCCACCGGGTCGCCGTTGCGGTAGATATTCATGCCGGAGGTGGCGCCGCTCATCAGGTCCGCCAGCACGCCCTCGGCGGTGGCCGAAGCATCGTTCACATGCACCAGCTTAGGCTCATAGGCGCGGGCGCCGGTGAGGTACTGGGTCTCCTGAGAACCGTTGTTATAGCCCTCGAAGCCCTCATCGATGATCGCGGTGGAGCCGTCGGACAGCTTCTGCACAAAGTAGCAGCGCTTGTCCTCCAGGCCGTCGCGGAAGGCCAGCTCGCCCACGATGAAGTAGCTGCCACTCGCGGTGAGCGCGGAGGCGTCCAGCTGCTCCTCGTCGTTGTAAATCTCAAGCCCGATGGAGGCGTCCACGCCCTTGGTGAGCTTCAGGGTAGCGGTGTGGTCGCCCTCCTCAACCTTGAGGGTATAGCGGTTCGCCACGGAAGCGCCGCTGAGCGCCTTGACGTTCATATGGTCGCCGGTGTTGAAGTACTCCCAGAGCGTGTTATTGTTGGCCGCACTGGTCGCGGCGCCGCCGTCCTGGGGACGGATGAGCGCGAAGGTCACGGGCTCATTGTTCGCGGGCACCGTGAACACGACGCTGTTGTCTGCCTCCCTGCGGTACATGGCGTGGGACTCGTCGATGGTGCCGGTGAAGGTGGCGGAGCCGGTGGTGATCTTCTGAGCGTAGATGTATTTGCCGTCGGAGTGGGTAACCTCCGCGTACACATACCAGTCGCTGCCCGCGTTGCCGCTGAAATCGATGTTTTCAGGCGTCGTACCGTTGTTGTCAAAGGCAGCCACGGTGTAGTTGAACGGGCTGGGCTTCTGAGCGGTGACGGTGACGGTATGGGTCGTCTCGTCGACACTGTAGGTGAACATATAGCCGTCCACCATGTCGCCGTCTCTGATGATGGTGCCGCTGCGGATCGTGCCCCTGGGCTGGTTGTTCTGTTCGACCTCCAGGTTCTTGACGATCATGACATCAACCGGCATATCGCTGGCCAGCACGTCGTCGATGGAATAGTAGGTGTAGTTGTCGCTGTTGCTCCTCTGCACATAGGAGAACTCCGCGCTGGCACGTCCGCCGGAAATGGCAAGGGACTTAGAGTTATAATAGGTCATGTAGCCGTTTTCACTCTGATAGTTGGTGTACATCAGAGTGGAGATGTATGCAGACAGGCCGCTCCACTGGGCGTTCTTGGTGGTGTCCAGGTTGCCGGCGGCATCCCGGTACTCAAGGACGATGTTGTACTTCTGCGTGGACGACGGGATATCCCTGGCGTCGGTGACCCTGATTTCGATGATCTCGCCATCATTCAGGGTCAGGATCATGCGATCCTCGTCAAAGGGCTCAAGGCTGGTGAGCAGGAAGTCGTGGGCCGTTTCCAGCATCACTTCCTCGCCGTTGACCAGCACGGGGCTTTCGGTGACCTCTGCCACATCGAACAGCTCCGGCGTATTGAAGGCGACGGAGACAACCTCGTCCACGGTGAAAGCCTCGCCGTTGGCGCGGGTCAGCTCCAGATCGGCGATCAGCGTGGAAAGCAGCACCTGGGAGCCGCCCTGGATGACGACCATCCTGTCGCCATTGTAGAACTCCACGGTATACTTTAATATATAGGTAGAAAAGCTGACCGTTTCGAAGGTGAAGCTCTGCACCGTGCCGTCCTCGCCCACGACAACGGCATCCTCCGCCAGCGGCATGGCGTCCACCGTGCCGTCGTCGTGGATGTGATACAGCTCATATTTCACCTGGCTCAGATCGGTGCCCTCGGGCAGCTTCTCCAGCACGTTCAGGTTTTCGGGGGTCACGGTAACGCTCACCGCGCCGGTATTGGAAATCTCCGCGCCCTCGCCGTTGCCGTTCTTGACGGTTATATCAAAGGCGGTGGCGGATTCGTTTTCGGCATCCGCGGATACGATCTCCTCGGGCACCTCGTCCGTCTGGGACATGATGGGCTTCGCGTCGGCGGGCAGGCTGTTGCCCTCCAGGGCAGTGACGGTAACGTTGTCGCCGGCGGCCTCGTCGGTACGGCCCTGATAGCCGGTCAGCTCGATCTCCACCTTGTGGGTGGTAGCGATGGTCTCATAATCCGCGGTGGTATAGGTGGTCACTTCCAGGGAAACCACGGCGCCCTCGGCCAGCTCCTCGGCGGGCAGCAGGATTTTGTCGCCGTCGATCTGGACGGCCTCGTCGGTGGCGCTGACTTCCGCCTTCTCCAAAAGCGCCTCGGGGGCAATGCTCAGCTCATCGCCCTTGAGTTCCACGTCCTCGTCCTCCGCCTGCAATAGCTTCGGGATGGACAGCGAGACGGTTTGGCCCACCTCCGCGGCGTCCATCAGATCCACGCTGCTCAGGTCAACGCTGACGCCGACCTCCTCGGCCTTCTCCGTAGGAGGGACATCCACCGATACGCCGTAAACGGAGAAGCTCTCCGCCTCGAAGGATACCGTGTCGCCCTCGGTGGTGGCCTCCACCACCTGCGCGCTGGCGCCTACCTCTTCCATGTGCAGGGCATCCACGTCGGCATCGTCGGTCACGGCCTCCGCCTCGTTGACCTGCACGGTCACGGACACAGCCGCCTTGGGCTCCAGCTTCTCATCGCCGTCGTACAGCGTGATATCGAAGAAGCGCATCACCTGCGTGGTGGTCTCGGTGTCCTTCGTGCGGGACAGCGCGGCCATCGCGTTGTTGTAAAGCACGTCATAGTCGGGCGTGCCGCGCTCGATCTCCACGACCTCAATGCGCACGTCCTCGGGAATCTCGGCCTCGGGGCCCCAGCTGAGAGTCACGCTGCCGTCCTTGACGCCGATAACCCGCTCTCCTCCGGTAAAGACAGCTTCCTCTGTCTCGCTTTCAGCCTCGCCTTCAGTCTCGCCTTCAGCCTCGTCCTCGCCGGTCTGATCGGCGGTGTCGGACTCCTCACCAGAAGCGTCCACATCAGCCTCTTCACCGTCGGACTTTTCCTCATCGGAGGCAGCCTCTTCGTCGGAAGCGGCTTCGTCGAACTTCTCTTCATCGGAGGCAGTCTCTTCGTCGGAAGCGGCTTCGTCGGACTTCTCCTCATCGGAGGCGGTCTCCTCGTCGGAAGCGGCTTCGTCGGACTTCTCCTCATCGGAGGCAGTCTCATCGTCGGAAGCGGCTTCGTCGGACTTCTCCTCGTCAGAGGCGGTCTCCTCGTCGGAAGCGGCTTCGTCGGACTTCTCTTCATCGGAGGCAGTCTCTTCGTCGGAAGCGGCTTCGTCGGACTTCTCCTCATCGGAGGCGGTCTCATCGTTGGAAGCGGCTTCGTCGGACTTCTCCTCGTCGGAGACTGTCTCGTCGATCGCAGCCTCGACCTCAGTCTGTTCGGTTTCAGCGGTCATGTTTTCGTCATTGTCTACCGCTGTCTCAGTTTCGTTCTCATCCGCGGCCCCGTCAGAGC
>JAFUCP010000125.1 GCA_017459565.1 Clostridia bacterium
AATTTCTGCTTCCTGCGTCAGGACAGCCTGCAAATTCGGTTACTTACATTCGGGTAAGCGCCCTCATTTGCAGGCTGTTCTTCCTTGTCTTGCAGGCTTTTTCAACGGCCTGTCAGTCTATTGACTTTGTCAATATCCTGAAAGGCGCTCACACGCCTTTTGATTTGGCATATTTGTATATCTGTTCAAGAACGCTGTCGATGCCGTTGCCCGTAGGCTCTGTGGCCATTGCCTCATACAGGGCCCCGCGGTCGTGATACAGCTTTTCCACCGCCTCCACCAGGGTTTTGGGTGTCATGTCCTCCTGAAACAGCACATGGCTGAAGCCCCGGGCGCGGAAGGATTCGGCGTTCAGAAGCTGGTCTCCCCGGCTGGCTCCCTTGGGATAGGGAATCAGCAGTGCCGGCTTGCGCACGGCCAGGATCTCGCACAGGGCGTTGCTGCCCGCGCGGGATACCAGGATATCGGCACAGGCGTAGGCGTCGGCCATCTCCTCGTTCAGATATTCCCGCTGCACGTAATTCGAGGTGCCCTCATACACGGAATTGAGGTTGCCCTTGCCGCACAGGTGCAGCACCTGGAAGTTTTCCGTCAGGCCGGACAGGGACTGCCAGACGACCTGGTTGATGGCCTGGGCGCCGCTGGAGCCGCCCACCACCATGAGTACGGGCCGGTTTTCGTTGAAGCCGAAGCGCCGCCGGCCCTCCGCCCTGCTGCCCTTTAAAATTTCCGGACGAATCGGCGTGCCGGTGTGAACGCCCTTGCCCCGGGCGTATTTCACGGCCTCCGGGAAGGTGCAGCATTGCACCTTGGAAAAGGGAAGACACAGCTTGTTGGCAAGCCCAGGCGTCATGTCAGATTCATGGGTGACCACCGGCACGCCGTTCAGCTTCGCGCCGTAGACCACAGGAACGGAGACAAAGCCGCCCTTTGAAAAGACCACGTCGGGCTTGAGCTTGTGAATGATGCTCCTGGCCTGGCCGACGCCCTTGATGACCCGGAAGGGGTCCGAAAAATTCTTTACATCAAAGTACCGGCGCAATTTGCCCACGGAGATCGCGTGGAAGGTAACCTCCGGCACCTGGGAGATCAGCGTCTGCTCCGCGCTGTTGGCCGCGCCGATGTAGTGAATCTCCCATCCGTCGGCCAGCAGCCGGGGAATGAGCGCCAGATTTGGCGTGACATGACCCGCGGTGCCGCCGCCCGTAAGAACAATTTTCTTCAATGCGGATGCCTCCATCAAAATGCATAAATATGCAGAAATCACGCTGCTAAAATGCATTATAATCCTTTCAGGTGTACTGCCCTTTACCTCGCTGTTAAAAAACGGGGTAAAATTGGTGACAGCGGGCACAAACAAGCGCGCCTCTGTTTCAAATAATTCCGCCGTCTTCGAAAATATTCCTCTTTTGTTTTTTGGAAAAATAGGTTACAATAATAGATGGAGATATTTTGTCGATCCCGGAGGTATTCTCATGAGTTATCAGGCGCTGTACCGCGCGTGGCGGCCGGATACGTTCACCCAGATTGTCGGGCAGGACGCCATCACCCGGACGCTGAAGCGGCAGGTGATGACCGGGCACATCGCCCATGCCTATCTTTTCTGCGGGACCCGCGGTACGGGCAAGACCTCGGCGGCCAAGGTGCTGTCCAGGGCCATTAACTGTCTCAACCCTCAGCAGGGCGATCCCTGCGGGGAGTGCGAAATCTGCCGGGCGCTCAAGCAGGAGACGAGTATGGACGTGGTGGAGATCGACGCGGCCAGCAACAACGGCGTGGACGAGATCCGCGATCTCAGGGAGAAAATCAAGTATCCCCCGACGCTGACCCGCTACAAGGTTTACATTATCGACGAGGTCCACATGCTGTCCTCCGGGGCCTTCAACGCGCTCTTAAAGACGCTGGAGGAGCCCCCGAAGCACGCGGTTTTCATACTTGCCACCACGGAGCCCCAGCGCCTGCCCGCCACCATCCTCTCCCGCTGCCAGCGCTATGATTTCCACAGAATATCCATCGATGTGATCGTGGAGCGGCTGATGGTGGTGCTCGGAGGAATTGGGCGCACCGCTTCGGACGAGGCCCTGACGGAGATCGCCAGGGCCGCGGAGGGCGCGATGCGCGACGCGCTGAGCCTGCTGGACGTGTGCCTTTCCTATACCGACGGCGAGGTCTCCGGCCAGCTGGCCCGGGACGTGTTGGGCACGGCGGGCCGTTCGGCGATGTTTGAATTTGCCGACGCGCTGATCGACGGCGATGCGGGGACGGCGCTCACCCTCATCGACCAGGCCATGCGCCGGGGCAGCGATCCCCAGGTGTTCATCAGGGATACCGTGGCGCACCTCAGGGGCGTTATGCTGGCAAAGGCTGTGGGTGACGGGCTGGCGGAGCTGATGGAAATTACCGCCGAGGACGCGGCGCGCTTTGGCGAACAGGCCCAAAGGACGGGAGCTGAGGCGCTGAACAGGATGATGGAGCTTTTCATGCGGGCGGAGCCCGACGCGAAATGGGCCTCCCGGCCGCGCACCATGCTGGAGCTGGCGGCTGTGCGGGCCTGCCATCCGGAGACGGAGCCGGACGCTTCCGTCCGGGAGCGCCTGGAGCGCGTGGAAAAGCTGATCGAAAGCGGCGCCGCGGCCCGCCCCGTCCACGCGGCAAAAAAGGCCGCCGGGGAAGACTCAGGAGAGAAAATAGAAAGGAAGCCGGCGCCCGAGGCAGAGCCTACCCCCTCCGAGACCCCGCCCCAGGCGTGGCTGGACGCCGTGGAGCGGCTCAAGCAGGAGAACCCCTCCATTCGCGCGCCCTTGGATTCCATGCGCTTTATACGCTTTGACGGGCACAAGGTCACGGTGGAATTCAGCCGAAAGAACATGATGCACATGAAGCTGCTGGAGCGCAAAAAGCAGCTTTTGGATGAGACGCTCACGGAGGTATTCGGCGCGCCCGTCGGTATTTTCATGGGGGTCGAGGGTGGCGGGACGGAAAAGAAGGTTTCCGACGTGGCCAAGGAGGTTATCAATCAGGCATATGACGTCTTCGGAAGAGAAAAAATCAACATCGACGATTAAGGCCGGGCAGGAGCGGCGGAAAAAGCCCCTTTGGGAGGGACACAGAGAACGGCTGCGCCTGCGCATGGAACGGGAGGGCTGGGATGCGCTGAAGCCCCATGAGATGGTGGAGCTGGTGCTGTTCCATGCCGTACCCCGACAGGATCTTTCAGATATATCCCGGCTTCTGGTCGATCACTTTGGCTCTGTAGGCGGCGTGTTCGGCGCGTCCCGGGAGCAGCTGATGCAGGTTGAAGGCATGACGGAAACGCTGACCCAGTGGATTTTGACCACCGGGGATTTGATGCGCGCCTATTACAACCTGAACTCCTGGAAGGGCATAAAGCTGAATTGCTTTCAGAACCTGCTGAATTTTCTGGAAACGCGCATTGGAGAGGCCGGCGACGCCACGCTGTGGGTCGTGTTTTCCGATAATGGGTACAATCTGATCACCTATTCCGATCTCAGCGACTGTGAAAACTGGTGGGATTCGGAAAACACGCGACGGATGGTGGTGGAGGCCATCAATATCGGCGCGCGCTTTGTCTATCTGGTCCGCTTTTTAAAGCAGGATATGGAGGATCTGGACAAGGAGGAAAAGGAGCATCTGGAGGCTATTTCCCAGACGTTCCGGGCCGTGGAGGCGGTGGTCGTGGATTGCGTGCTGGTGTTCAACGGACATATGCGCAGCCTGAACGCGGAGGAGAAGCTGCAAAAGCTGCGCAAGGAATCGGGCTGCGAGGCGCTGCACGAGGAATATTCCAGAAAGCGCGATTGAGAGCAGACAGATATTTCCATCAATGACGAGCGCCCTCCCGGGTACAATACAGGGGAAACTGTATTGCAGGGAGGGCATTTTTATGGATCAGACCGTACAGCTTTTGCAGGATGTGGTACGCAACGCGCGCACGGGACAGGATGCCGTGGAGCAGCTGATGACAAAGGCGCAGGACCGTCCCATGCGCGACGAGTTGATTCGGGAGAAGGAGGCCTATGCCATGACGTGCCGGGAGGGCGAGCGTGCGTTGCTGGCCGCCGGCGGGAAGGCCGAGCCGGTGAAGGCCATGACAAAGGCGGGCATGTGGATCGGCCTGGAGGCGGAGACGCTGGCGGACAGGACGGACGCCCACATCGCCGAAATGGTGATCCAGGGCGCCACCATGGGCATCATCGAAATGACAAAGGCGCTGAACAGCTATGAAGGCGCGGATACGTCCGCCAGGGATATAGCCAGGAGCTTCGTGGACCGGCAGAACGACGTGATTGTCCGCCAAAAGGCCTTTTTGAAAAACTGAAGAGCGGGCCGGACGCCAAATTGTGATAAAATCTGGGTTTCTTCGGGATATGGTTGCACTATGTTGAAGGAATGTATATAATAAATATACAAAAGTGATATTTGGGGTGATATAAATGTCAATGTATCCTCTAATTCTGATTGCCGACGATGACCCCGTAGTGCATGAATCCCTGGGCCTTTATCTCGGCTCTGAGGGCTATGAACACCAGAGCGCCTATGATGGCCAGCAGGCGCTGGAAATGGTGGAGAGCCTGCACCCCGACATGGTGGTGCTGGACCTGATGATGCCGCGCGTTTCCGGCATAGACGTATGCCGCACCATTCGGCAGACCAGCTCCCTCCCCATCATCATGCTGACGGCCAAGGGCGAGGAGATCGACCGCATACTGGGCCTGGAGCTGGGCGCCGATGATTACATTGTCAAGCCCTTCAGCCCCAGGGAGGTCCTGGCCCGCATCAAGGCCGTGCTGCGCCGCTTCAGTGAAAAGACCGGCGAAGAGGACAGCAGCATCATCCGCCTGCCCCAGCTGGAAATCAGCCTTGAAAACTATCAGGTGAAGGTGGCCGGAAAGGTGATTCCCTGCACGCCCAAGGAGGTCGAGATCCTGCACATGCTGACCAGCAACGTCGGCCAGGTGTTCAGCAGGGAGCAGATCCTTTCCCGGGTGTGGGGCTATGATTACTTTGGGGATACCCGCACGGTGGACGCGCACATCAAGCGTATTCGCCAGAAGCTGCCCCAGGAGAATGTTCCCTGGGCATTAAAGACGGTCTACGGCGTGGGCTACAGGTTCGAGGTTAACGCATGAAAAAAAGCAGCGTGCTGATTCGGCGCGCTGCGTTATTCACGGCAACCGTGGTTTTGATCGCGGTTGCCGCAGGTCTGTCTGCCTGTATGGTGGCGAACTATCTTCGGGCGGACAGGGCAGCGCTCAACCAGCTTTTGCCGCAGGCCAGGAGAATCGCACAATCCGCCGCGGCACATTTAAGCGAGGCTTCCGCCCCTTCCATGGGAGAGGCCGATGTTTTTGCGCTCTCCGGCGGCACTGTTTGGCTGACAGGCCCCGGGCGGGACACCGTCAATCTCACCGACGACGCCTCCTACCCGGAGGAATTTGTGTCCGGGCAGGCCACAGTCCTTGAGGGCGCGGAGCTGACGGGCCATGTGAGCGTGCGCGGCAGGCGCTGCGCCTGGGCGATGGTGCCCGTCGCGTCGGAAGGCGGCTCGGGGGTGTTGACCGTCGCGCTGCCCATCAGCGGCGCTTTCCTGCCGGCGATCATCGCGGCGTTGGCGGCGCTGGCCTTTGGGGCCGGGGCGGGCGCGCTGCTCATTCATCGCATGATGCGCCCAGCCATGAAGCCCGTGGCGGACCTGAGGGACGTGGCCGTGGCCATGGCCGAGGGCAACCTTGAGGCGCGGGCGGACGAGAACGCCGACAGCGAACTCGGCCAGCTGGGAAGGGCGGTGAACCAGCTGTCCTGGCAGCTTTCCCGCAATATGTATACGCTGATTGTGGAGCGCAACCGGCTGCGCAATATGCTCAACGGGCTCAGCGAGGCCATCGTGGCCATCGACGCCGAGGGCAGGGTCACCCACACCAACCCCGCGCTGGACAGGTTCTTCACCCGGCAGAAGCTGGCACTGCACCTTCCCGATGCGCGCATGAAGCTGATCTACGACAAGAGCATCTGGGAGGACTTTGACGCCGTCATCAAGACCGGTGAGCCCGTGACCCGCAATATCGAGTCCCGGGACATGATCCTACGGCTGACCATCACGCCCATTGTGGACGAAATCGGCGCTACTGCCGGCGCGGTGGGCCTGTTTTCGGATATTACCCAGATGGAGCGCCTGGAAAAGACCCGTCGGGACTATGTTTCCAACGTGTCTCATGAGCTGCGCACGCCGCTTACGGCCATGCGCGCGCTGATCGAGCCTCTGAAGGAGGGCATGGTCACCGAGGAGGCGGACCGCCAGCGCTATTATGATATTATCCTCCGGGAGATTCTGAGGCTCTCCCGGCTGATCAACGACCAGCTGGAGCTTTCCCGCCTGCAGAGCGGCACGTTGGCCATCCAAAAGAGTGTCATCTCGCTGGACGACGTGGTTTACGATGTCTGTGACAGGTATTCCACCATCGCCGCGGAGCATGGGCTGGCGCTGAACGTGGAAACCGATTTCTCCGCCTGTCCTCAGGTGTACGCCAATGCCGACCGCGTGGAGCAAATGCTCATCATACTGGTGGACAACGCCATAAAATATACGGAGCAGGGCTCCGTGAGCGTGTCCGGGGAGTGGGACGACGCGCGCGTGGTGATTCATGTGCGCGATACCGGCATCGGCATCGAGGAGAACGACCTGCCCTATGTGTTCGACCGCTTCTACAAGGTCGACAAAGCCCACAGCGGCAAGGGCAGCGGCCTGGGACTTTCCATTGCGAAGGAACTGCTCAAGCGCATGGACGAGGAAATCTGGGTGACGAGCGAAAAGGGCGTCGGCACCGAGTTCAGCTTTACCGTCCACAGGCCGGTCATCAATGAGGAAAACGAGGTTGAATAAATGTCCTTAAGATCCATCCACCGTCGGCGACGCGCGCAGGGGGGCTGCCTTTCCTATTCCATAGGCATCCTCACCGTCACGGCGCTGGCGCTGGTCGCGGCCATCTTCATAACGAATCGCATGAAGCCGTCCGGCGGCGCAAACCCGCCCGTCGCGGCTGTGACCGACGACAGCTTTGTAAACGCCGGCACCCAGGGGGACGGTGGACACGACATGGTGCTGACGGCCCGGGATTTTCAGCTGGGCGATACCGACGCGCCGGTGCTGACGCCCTCCCCTTCGCCCACGCCGGAGCCGACCCCCACTCCCGAGCCGACCTATAATCCCGATGATCCTTATGCGCTGGTGCGGCCCCAGCCCACGGCGGAGGGCTTTTTGCCCGTGTTCCTCAAGGCCAATACCACGGAAAAGATGATCGCCATTACCCTGGACGAGTGTTCCGGCGCGACGATCACCTCTGAATTTGCCGCGGCCGCCGTGGAACACGGCGCAAAGCTGACGCTCTTTCCCACTGGGGAAAACGTGATGAAGGCGGGCATGGATATCACGCTCAAAACCTGCCTGTTCACCATGGGCTTTGAGATTGAAAACCGCTGCTACAGCACCATCTCCAAGCTCTATACGCTGAACGATACCATGATGGCCTCCGAAATCTGGAAGCAGTCCATTGCGGTCAGCTACGCGCTGGGCGTGCGGTACCATCCCCATTTCCTGCGCCTGTACGGCGGCGACGGTGAAAACGACGGGCGGACCCATGCCTATCTGGCCCAGGAGGGCTATTATGGCATCGCCCACTGGACTTATAACGGCAGTCTGATGGAGGAGGGCAAGATCGGCAACAACCTTGCCCCTGGCAATATCTATTACTTCAAGACCACGCAGGAGGATTTGCGCCGTATGAACGTGCTGATGGACGAGGCGCAGGTCCAGGGCTATGAGATGGTGACGCTGAACCGGCTGTTCGGCTATGAGGAAAATGCCTATGAACAGGTGACCAACGTCCTGGCGGATGCCATGCCGGAGCTTACAACCCCGGTGGCCTATTACTTCATGAAGCCCGGCGACTGCACCTGGGCCACCAATCTGTTGCAGCGGCGGCTGATCCAGCTGGATTATTTGCCGGAGGGCACGGCGGACGGCGTGTTCGGCAACAGCACCGCCGCCGCGCTCAGCGCGTTCCAGGCAAAGCTGGGGCTGGTGGCCACGGGCGCCGCGGATGTGGTGACCCAGGAGCGGCTGTTCGCAAGAGACGCGCCCTCTGTGGACGAGTAAGGTTAATTATTTGTCAATTATCATCCCTGACGTGTCAATATTTGCGCGGAGGGGATTTTTTGTATGTTATCACTTGATTTTTCAACTTTTTTTGAGTATACTCAAGTTGGCGAAACCGTTTTAGTCTGGACCGTTCAGAAGGCGGAGGTGTATACCTGTGTCCGTTACCATCAAGGATGTCGCGCGCAAATGCGGCCTGTCTATTTCGACGGTCAGCAAGGTTTTCAACGGTTACCCGGATATCAGCGAAGCCACCCGCCGCCAGGTGACGGAAGCGGCGCGGGAGATCGGCTATAAGCCAAACGCGCTGGCCAGGGCGCTCAAGACCAACCGAAGCTACAACATCGGCGTGCTGTTTGTGGATGAGAATATCAGCGGACTGATGCATCCCTTTTTCGCGGCGGTGTTGAATGCCTTCAAGGCGGAGGCGGAGCGGCACGGCTATGACATCACCTTCATTAACCACAACATCGGTACGATGGAGATGACCTATCTGGAGCATTGCCGCTACCGCAACGTGGATGGTACGTGCCTGGCGTGTGTGGATTTTTATTCCGCAGAGGTGGTCGAGCTGGTGAACAGCGATATTCCCTGCGTGACCATCGACCACATATTCCACAACCGGCCCGGCATCATCTCCGACAACCTGAACGGTATGCGTATGCTGGTGGACCGGGCGGCGTCACTGGGACACAGGCGCATCGCGTATGTCCACGGGCAGCGCAATTCCGCCGTGACGGAAAACCGCATCCGGGGCTTCTACCGCGCCATGCAGGCCAATGGCATCGCCGTGCCCGAGGGCTATGTGATCCAGGGGCGCTATGACGACGCGGAGTGCATCCAGGAATGTATCGGCAGGCTGTTGGAGCGTCCGGACAGGCCCACCTGCATCCTGCTGCCGGACGACGCATCCTATTTTGCCACGCTGGAGCTTTTGAGGGACAGGAATCTGAGGGTTCCGGAGGATATCTCCGTGGCCGGCTATGACGGCATACGCGCCGCCCAGACGGTGCATCCCAGGTTGACGACGATTTGGCAGAACAGTGCGGAAATGGGTCGGGAGGCAGCCCAGAGGCTGATCGACCACATCGAACATCCCGGCGCGGGCGTCGGCGAGCCCGTGCTGATTCCCACCCAAATCATCGAGGGCGAATCGATGGGACCTGCCAATCGGTAAATCAAAGAATGAAATCGCTCCTTTCACAACGCTCCCCGCACCCTTTCGGCGCGGGGAGCGTAGTATATGGCGACCCCCCATGAAAGGAGCTTTATTATGGCAAACAACAATGGCTGCGGCTGCTCCGGGCACCGCAATTCCAATAACGGCTATGGCTGTCTGAACAACGTGGGCATGCGATACAGGTGGGACAATTACCCGTACTATCCCGGCCCCTGCCCCGACGCGGACGGCGTTTATGACTGCGGCGACGAGGACCGAAACGAAAGGAAATGCCGCTGCCGCAAGCGCAGGCGTCGCCCCGATTTCGGCGTGTTTACCGCCATGGCGCCCATGGCGGTGGCTGCCAACGGCATCATTCCCCTGGTCAACAGCAATTGTATGTGCATTGGCGAAGGAATCGCCGTCAACAGCGGCATGATTACCGTCGCCGAGGAGGGCACCTATTTGGCCACCTATTCCGTGCGGGTGCCGGAGGGCGCGGAGCTGGCGTCCACGATCACGCTGAACGTCAACGACGCCTCCCAGTCCACCGCCGTCGCCGAGGTGGGCGGCGCCGCGCCCTTCAGCAGCACGGCGCAGGCAATATTCGAGGTGGGCGACCACGCCACGGTGACGCTGCGCAGCTCTGAGCCGATCAACGTCACCGAATCCTCTCAGCAGCCGCTGTTCACGCTCAGCATGATCAAGCTGGATTAGGCACATTATTCACCGCACGGCTTCGGGGCGCGTTTAGCGCCCCTATTTCATTGACTTTTCCGATGGCTTCTGATATACTGTTAAATGGAAAATGATGAGTAGTTTCATCATCCCAGGGAAAGAAATCGGGAAGCGCGCTGCTTCAGGGATTCTTTTCCGTTTGTCCTATTCCTTTGACAGCTATGGGAGAAGCATCATGGCAAATCGATACAGCAGGCCCACGGTATCCCGGGCGCGGCAGCGCGCCATGCAAAGGAAACAGCTTCTCATCGGCGGCGGCGCGCTGGCGGCGATGCTGTTGATTGCGCTGGTTATCTTGCTGATTCCCAAGGCGCCCCGCACGGACAGCGCCGTTGAGGTTGCCGCCCAGGTGACGCCTGAGCCCGTGGCAGCGGAGCCCGCGGCGCCGGTTGAGGAGATCGTCGTGGCGGATACCCCGGTGCCGACCCCGGTGCCCACGCCCGAGCCCACGCCTGAGCCCGTGCAGGAGGCCGCGTCCCTCAGGGCGCTCACCCGTCCCACACCCACCGCGCAGGGGTTCATGCCCGTGTTTTCCAAGGCGGACACGGAGGAAAAGATTGTGGCCATCACCGTGGATGACTGCTTCCAGGCCGAGAATCTGCAACAGATCGTGGACAAGGCCATCGAGGTGGGCGGCAAGCTGACCATCTTCCCCATCGGCCAGAACGTGCTGAAGGAGAAGCAGAGCCAGATTCTGAAGTATGCCTGGGAGAACGGCTTTGAGCTGGAAAACCACACCTTTACCCACAACGGTCTCTTTTACGCCACCAATGAAGAGCTTGCGGACGAAATCTATCAGCAGCAGATGGCGCTGAGCTATATACTCGGCGTGGAATATCAGTGCCATTTCCTGCGGCCACGCGGCGGCGACGCCCGTGGCGACCAGCGCCTGCAAATGTATGCCCGGCAGATGGGCTATTACGGCATTGCCCACTGGTCGGTGTCCGGCTCGTCCAGCGATGAAAAAATCGCCAAGGGCCTGAAGCCCGGCGCGATATTTTTGTTTCACACCACCAATACCGACCTGGACAAGCTGCTGCGGTTCATACCGTGGGTGGTGGAGCAGGGCTACCAGCTGGTCACGCTGAACGAGATGTTTGATTATCCCGCAAACGAGTTCAGTGAACTGACCACGCCGGCCAATGGCCGCGTCTCACCTGCGCTGGAGCCCTATGAGATGGTCTATGTTCCCCTGAAAAAGACGACCTACAGCTGGGAAACCTGGCTGTTCCAGGAGAAGCTGATCGCGCTGGGCTACCTCACCGGCGAGCCTGACGGCGTATACGGCGACGGCTGTGTAGCCGCGGTCAAGGCATATCAGCGGGATCATGGGCTGGAGCAGACCGGTGTCGCGGACAGCGACCTGGTGCGCGCCGTCATCGAGGGAACGGCATGAGCGGCGTCGCGCAGTTTATGAACGTAAGCCCCGAGCGGTTCCGCGCCGACTGGCGGGATGCCTTCGGGGGCGCCGAGCCGCCCGCGCTTGCGCCGCTGCCCCGCCGCGCCACGGCGGGATCGGCGGGCTATGATTTTTTCGCTCCGGCGGACTTTGAGCTGAAGCCCGGCGAAGGCATGCGGATTCCCACGGGCGTGCGCGCGCGCATCGAGCAAGGCTGGGTGTTGATGCTGTTTCCCCGCAGCGGGCTGGGCTTCAAGTACCGCCTTCAGCTGGACAACACCGTGGGCATCGTCGATGCCGACTACTTTGGCGCGCGCAACGAGGGTCATATCTTCGTCAAGCTGACAAACGCCGGGGACAAGCCCATCAGCGTGGTCAGGGGCGAGGCCTTTGCCCAGGGCGTGTTTGTGCCCTTTGGGCTCACGGTGGACGATGAAGCCGGCGGGGAGCGCACGGGCGGCTTTGGCAGTACCGACGCGGACAGGCGGCATACCTCAAAATAATATACATATATATAGAAGGGAAGGATTTGACATGAATACGACTCTGGTGGTAATGGCGGCGGGCATGGCCTCTCGCTACGGCGGCAACAAGCAGATCACGGGCATGGGTCCCAACAATGAAATCCTGTTGGAGTATTCCGTATGCGATGCGATGCGGGCGGGCTTTGACAAGGTGGTCTTTATCATCCGGCCCGACATGCTGGATGCCATGAAGCGCATTTGCGGCGACAAGCTGGCTCAAAAGATCAAGGTTGAATATGCCTTCCAGGATTATAGCTCCCTGCCGGCGTGGTATACGGTTCCCGAGGGACGCACCAAGCCCTTCGGCACGGTCCATGCGGTGCTGTGCGCCCGCGATTGCGTGAAGGAGCCCTTTGCCGTCATCAATGCCGACGACTATTACGGAGTGGATTCCTTCCAGAAGATGCATGATTTCCTGGTGGCCAATGAAGAGCCTTCCCGCGCGGCGATGGTGGGCTACCGGCTGAAGAACACCGTCAGCATCCATGGCGCGGTTACCCGCGGCGTGTGCAAGGTCGTGGATGGCCGAATGGTGGATGTGGACGAGGTGGCCAAGATCCGGCTGTACGAGGATGGCCGCATCGCCGATACCTCAAAGGGTGAGCCCGGCCGCACGCTGGACCCCGACGCGCTGGTCTCCATGAATTTCTGGGGCTTCCAGCCGCAGGTATTCGACCAGATGCAGCGCTACTTCGAAATATTCCTGAGGAACGCGGACCCCGCCGACATCAAGGCCGAGTGCCTGCTGCCGGTGATGGTGGACAGTCTGCTTAAGGGTGGCGAGATGACCGTGGACATGCTGGAAACTGAAGCTGTGTGGTTCGGCGTGACCTACCAGGAGGATCGCCCGCTGGTCCAGAAGGCGCTGCTGGAGCTGCACGCCAAGGGCGTCTATCCCGAAAAGCTGTAAACGAGGAATATCCATGAAAGAAGCTAACACCGCAAAGAGGCGCTTTGAACTGCGCTCGTCGGACAAAATCGTGCTGGGCATCATCGCCGTGATGATCGTGCTGATCATCGCGCTGAACATCATGCAGAGCAACGGGCTTTCCCTGATCAACGGCGCGCTGATGCTGTACCTGCCGGTGCTGTCGCTGTTTGTGCTGGTGGGCTGGGTTGCCTATGCGCTGATCCGGCGCATTTCCCGCGGCACCGTCAAGCTGATTGTGGGCTGTCTGGTGGGATTTGCGATGTTCCTGGTGCTGATGCTGGGCTTTACCTACGTCAGCTTTCTGGCCAACGTCACCATACCCCGGCAGTACACAAAGCTGAAATCCCCTTCCGGCGAACATACGCTGGTGGTGCTGCGCATACTGGACCCCAACGAAGAGCGCATTGAACAGCGCAAGGCTGCTCGGTTGGCCGCCGACCCGGATGGAAACCAGGAGATCATCGCCGCGGACTGGGGCTATATCTACAGGGCGTACCCGCAGGGCTTTCTGGGTCTCTTCTATCGCTCCAACGCCGATGTGGAGGGCGAGGTCTATCTGACCTACAGGGACGGCATCGCGCATATCGCCGAAGAGGGCGAGACGGCTGAGCCGGAGCCTATCGGCGCGATGATGCTGGAATGGCTGGACGACGGGAACACCGCCCACTTCTATGTGGATAATCCCGGCGTTGCCGAGGGCGGCGAGTGTTTTGTCAGGTTTTAATGGTTCCGATTCTATGCCGTGAATTTCAGGCCTCCCGACCGCATAGCTTCTTGCGGACGGGAGGTTTTTTATGGCATATGCGAAATGGGTGGGAGGGCTGCTGCTGGCGGCGCTGCTGTTATCCAGACCACAGGCTGCCGCGCTTGGCGCGGCGCAGGCCATGGCGCGCTGGTACGCGACGGTGGCCCCGTCGCTGTTTCCGTTTTTAACCCTGCTGCCACTGCTCACCGGCGAAATGGCGGCGAATATCTATGACAGGCTGCTGGGCCGCGCCATGGACCGGATGTTTGGCCTGCGGGGCGCGGCTGCGCCGGCGGTGGTCGTGGGCATGATCGCGGGAACGCCTGCCGGAGCCGTCGCGGCCAGGCAGGCTGCCGCGGGCTCCGGCATGAATCGGGGCCAACTGCACCGGCTGGCGGCGGCCATGGCGGGATTCAGCCCCGCCTTTTTGATCGGCGGCATCGGCGCGGGTATGCTGGACAGCGCCCGGTCGGGATGGATGCTGTGGATTGCGCAGGCGCTGACGCAGCTGACCATGCTCCTTTTGTTGCGCGGCGCCTGGCGCGGACGCAGCCAATCCGTGTTCCCCTTGCACCGCGATTCCGGGGAGGCGCCGGTGCGCGCAGCCGCGCTGATCCTGCTGGGCATATGCGGATATATGGCTCTGTTCGGCAGCGTGGCGTGGGCGCTTGGCACATATTTGGGGCAGGGGCCTTCGAATTTGCTGCTGTGCCTTATGGATGTGCCCTCCGGCGCGGCGCTGGTGGCGGAGATGACCTTATCCGTGAAGCAGAGGCTCATACTGCTGTCGGGGCTGTGCGGCTTCGGTGGGCTGTGCGTCATTGCGCAGGGCCTTGGGGCGCTGAGGGGCTGCGGCATGAAATGGCCGGAATACTTGTTGCTTCGCGTACTGGCGGCTGCGATCAGCGCGGCATACATGGCGCTTATGCTGGAATTGCCGCAAAGAAGCACGCTGGATTGGGCCGGCGCCGTTTGCGCCAATCCGTTGGCCACTGCGGGCATGGCAGCTTCGATGATGGCTCTGCCGGTGCTTTGCAAATGGAGAAAATCCATATCTTAACAAAGTTAATTTCATGCAACAAAGTGGAAATTGCGGGGATTTTTGCCTGAAAATACTATATATTGTGGTAGATATATCAGTATGACACTATTTTTCGAGACAACGATCAGAAAAAAAGGCTTGACAAGCCATCCTCGATTTGGTATAATAACACTTGCGTTGAACGAGAGGACAACACCTCGAGGGCAGCGGGCGAACCTTGAAAACGATACAGAGGAAGCGAGAGAAGCGACGGAGGAATTGCGAAGATCGTCTGAGATGGCGGGAGCGAGGAGGCCGGAGCGAGCAGGTGAGAGACCTGCGAAGTCAGATTCGAGAGTTAAACGCCATGATGGGAAAGGAAAGCGGATGCTTTGGCGAGCGTGCGCGAGTAGAGGAGCATCATGGGGAAGGATTAAACATCAGAGTTTGATCCTGGCTCAGGACGAACGCTGGCGGCGTGCTTAACACAGGCAAGTCGAACGGGGATACGTTGCGGAAGGGCTTCGGTCCGGAAGGGATGTATTCGAGTGGCGGACGGGTGAGTAACGCGTGAGCAACCTGTCCCAGACAGGGGGATAACACTTGGAAACAGGTGCTAATACCGCATAAGACCACAGTGCCACATGGCGCGGAGGTAAAAGGAGCAATCCGGTTTGGGGTGGGCTCGCGTCCGATTAGATAGTTGGTGAGGTAACGGCCCACCAAGTCGACGATCGGTAGCCGACCTGAGAGGGTGATCGGCCACATTGGAACTGAGAGACGGTCCAAACTCCTACGGGAGGCAGCAGT
>JAFUCP010000018.1 GCA_017459565.1 Clostridia bacterium
GCTGTGCCGCCGCGTGACGCTTCAGCTGGTGGAAAACCCCGACGCCGGAAGCGTTTCCATCAAGCCCGGGGACCTCAAGGAATACCTGGGCGCGCCGAGATACCTGCGCCAGCCCGTGGCGGACCGGGCGGAGGTCGGCGTAGTCAACGGCCTGGCCTGGACCAGTGTGGGCGGCGAGGTCATGCCCGTGGAGGCGCTGACATTCCCGGGCAAGGGCGAAATGAAGCTGACCGGTAAGCTGGGCGAGGTCATGCGCGAATCGGCGGAGCTGGCCCGGAGCGTCGTGCGCGCACGGCTTGAGCGGTACGGCGTCGAGGCGGACTACTTTGCCTGCCACGATATCCACATTCATGTGCCCGAGGGTGCGGTGCCCAAGGACGGCCCCTCCGCGGGCGTGGCGCTGAGCTGCGCGCTCATGTCCGCCGTGACGGGCGCGAAGGCCAGCGGGGCCTGGGCCATGACCGGGGAAATCACGCTGCACGGGCGGGTGCTGCCCATCGGCGGTGTGAAGGAAAAGCTGCTGGCGGCCTATCGCCAGGGCATCACGCGCATACTGCTGCCCCGGGAGAACGAGAAGGATTTGGAGAAGATCGACGGAGCGATTCTGGCGAAGTTCGATATACGGCTTTTGGACGATGTGGACGCCGCGCTTAACGCGGTGCTGATCCGCGAAAGCGCGGCGACGGACGTGGCGGTGTGATATGACGATTAAAAAGAGCAGGTTTGTACAATCGCTGAGCGCGTTCAAGAGCTTTCCCGGCCAGGGCCTGCCAGAGATCGCCATGGTGGGCAAGTCCAACGTGGGCAAGTCCTCCCTGATCAACAGCATGACGGCAAATTCCAAGCTGGCGCGTACTTCCGCCGAGCCCGGAAAGACGCGCCTGGTGAACCTGTATCTGATCAACGAGGCCTTCTTCCTGGTGGACCTGCCGGGCTATGGCTTTGCAAAGGCCCCCAAGCAGGAAAAGCAGAAGTGGGCAGAGATGATCGAAGGGTATCTGCGCGGCTCCGGGAATCTGAAGCGGGTGTTCCAGCTGGTGGACCTTCGCCACGCGCCCACCGAGGAGGACCAGCTGAGGGTGGAAGCTCTGCGCCATGATGAACTCCCCTTGACCGTGGTGGCCACCAAGGCGGATAAGCTGTCCAAGGCCCAGCGGGGCCGCTGCATCCCCGTGATTTGCAGAACGCTGGCGGTGCAGCCCTGGGAGGTCATGGTCTATTCATCCAAGGACGGCACGGGGAAGGATGCGCTGCTGGAGCTGGTCGAAGCGGAGGTTGCGCCGGCGGGGGAGAACGCCGATCATACGTAAAGAAGCATCGCCTGCCGCGGCAGGCTTGAAGGGAGAAATCAAATTGGGAATCAAAGTGGCCAAGTTCGGAGGTTCGTCGCTGTGCGACGCAGAACACTTTCGCAAGGTAAAGGCAATCATCGAATCCGACCCGGATTACCGCTATGTGGTGCCCAGTGCGCCGGGCAAACGGTTCGACGCGGATGAGAAGATCACGGATCTGCTGTATCAGTGCCACCGCCAGGTGGAGCGCAACCAGAGCCATGAGGAGACCTTCCGCAAGATCGCGGAGCGCTATACCCAGATCGCCCGGGAACTGGAACTGGACTTCGATGTGAACGAGCTGATGCTGGAGACCAGCGACGCCATCCGCCGCTACAAGAACCCGGATTTCGCCGCCAGCCGCGGCGAATATATGAACGGCGTGCTGCTGGCGAAGTACCTGGGCTGGGATTTCATCGACGCGCAGGACGTGGTCAAGTTTGATCGCCAGGGCATCTTCGCCTCTGAGTGGACCAACGAGATTATGACCGAGGCGCTGTCCCGCCATGAGCGCGCGGTCATCCCGGGCTTTTACGGCTCCTTTCCCAACGGCGATGTGCATACCTTTTCCCGGGGCGGCAGCGACATATCCGGCGCCATCGTGGCCCGGGCCGCCAAGGCGGACGTATACGTGAACTGGACTGATGTTTCCGGCTTTTTGATGGCCGATCCCCGCATCGTGAAAAATCCCCGCTGCATACGAGAGCTGTCCTATCGGGAGCTGAGGGAGCTTTCCTACATGGGCGCGACGGTGCTGCATGAGGACGCTATATTCCCGGTCCACAAGGCGGGCATCCCCACCAACATCCGCAACACCAACGACCCGGACGACCCCGGCACCATGATCGTCATGCAGCCTTCGCCCGACCGCCACAGGGACCAGATCATCACCGGCGTGGCGGGGCACAAGAATTTTACGCTGCTGTCCATTGAAAAGGCCATGATGAACGCGGAGCTGGGCTTCGGACGCCGGGTGCTGCAAGCGCTGGAGGACTTCGGCGTGTCCTTTGAACACCTTCCCACCGGCATCGATACCATGTCCGTGGTCATTGCGGACCGGGAGCTTGTGACGCGCAAGGACCAGATCATCCAGCGCATCCAGCAGACCTGCCAGCCCGATGCCATCGAGCTGAGCGCGGGCATCGCCTTGATCGCCACCGTGGGGCACGGCATGACCAGCGCCCCCGGCACCGCCGCCAGGCTGTTCACGGCGCTGTATGAGGCGGGCGTGAACATCCGCATGATCGACCAGGGCTCCAGCGAGCTGAACAACATTGTGGGCATCGATGTGGACGACTTCGAAACCGCCATGAACGCCATCTATCGGGCGTTTGTGAAGGACTGAGAACAGGAATAATATGACAAATCAGGCCGCGCGTTCTGTGAACGCGCGGCCTGATTTATTGGCTCTTCACGGAAAGTTGTGGGATTCAAGCCAAGCAACAGGGAGGGAGAGAAAGCGAACGAGAGTGAAGAAATACTCATCGTCCCTATAGCCATAGCCAATTCGCTTGGCGACCTTGATTTTGTTGTTGAAACCCTCCAGCTTGCCGGTGCTGATTGGGAAAACAGCATGGGCGGCAAGCCAAAATGCTTGCCTTGCCTAATAAGAAAGAGAACCGGCCTGGTTTGGTCGATCCTCTCGCTTACTACCTGGGTAATACTTGAATCCATGTTACGATGCAGCGCCGTATACCTGACCGGTACGTACGGTGCAATGGGAGGGGCGAGGGCTATTGCTCTCCCTCTACCCTATTTCTTCCTGCGTCCCGTCCGGCTCCTCGTCGCCCTCGGGGATATCCAGCTTGACCTCGACGTCTCTGGACAGCGCCTTCAATTCGGCGATGGTGTCCTCCGCGGACTTGATCAGCGCCTCCTGGGCCCTTTCCGCGGCCATCATCTTTTCGTCGGCGGCGCGGGCGGCGGCCACGTCCTCGGCGGTGATGGTCATCAGCTCGTCGCGGGTGACCTCCGCGTCGTTGGCCAGGCGGTTGGCCTGGGCTACCAGCAGCCGTTCGAAGATATTGCGCACGCCGCGGGCGTTGCCAAAGGCGATGGAACTGGTGTTGGCCGCGACGATGTAATCCTTGACGGCCTTGCGGGCGTCCTCCTCCATTTGGTACTGGCCCTTTTTCAGCTGCAAATCGAGTATGGCCAGCATCTCGTCGACGTTGTAGTCGTCGAAGTGCAGGTAGCGGTTGAAGCGGGACTCCAGGCCGGGGTTGGAGTGGATGAACTGGTCCATCAGCCCGTCGTAGCCCGCCACGATGACCACCAGGTCGTCCCGGTGATCCTCCATGGCCTTGAGCAGCGTGTCGATGGCCTCCTGGCCGAAGTCGTTTTCAGACTTGTTGTTCAGGGCGTAGGCTTCGTCGATGAACAGCACGCCGCCCAGCGCCTTTTCGATGACCGCGCTGGTCTTGGTGGCCGTCTGGCCCACATAGCCTGCCACCAGGCCGGATCGGTCCACCTCCACCAGGTGCCCCTTTTTCAGCATCCCCAGGCTCTTGTAGATGCGCGACATCAGCCGGGCGATCATCGTCTTGCCGGTGCCGGGGTTGCCGGAGAACACCATGTGCAGCGACATGTCCACCGTCTTGAGGTCGTTTTGGCGGCGCAGGTTGTATATGGTGACGATGTTGATCAGATTGTTGACCTCTTTCTTCACGCCCTCAAGCCCGATCAGTTCACTCAGCTCCGTCTTGAGGTCCCGAATGTCCTCCGGCGGCGTATCCTCTTCCTCCTCGGCGGTCGTCGTCGCCTGGACAGGTTGAGCCGTCGGCGTAGGGGAGGCGTCCTTCTCCGGCGCCACGGGCGTCGGGGACTTCGGGGGCTGCTCCGGCGGCGTCACGGGGGACAGACCAAAGTCGTCCGCAAGCCGGCGCATGTTGTTGGTGTTCATCGTGCTGATTACATCCAGCAGGGAGCTTATGACTTCATCTTTATTATCCATGGCGTGTACCTCGTTTTTTGGTGTGGGGGGGAAAAAAACTCTGATTTTGTGCAGCAAAATCAGAATATACAAACATCCAGGGGCGGCGCTTGCGCCGCCCCTGGCGGGATTATTCGGCCTCGGCCTTCTTCTTCCGGGGCGCGCGGGGTTTCTTTTCCACCGCTTCGCCTTCTGCCTTGGGCGCAGCCTTTTTGCGCGAGGCGGGCTTCTTCGCGGGGGCCTCCGCCGCTTCCGCTTCAGAGCTTTCGGCCTTGGCCGCGCGCTTGCGGGTCGCCGGCTTTTTCTCCTCGGCGGTCTCGCTCTCCGCCTTTTTGCGGCTGGCGCGCTTGGGCTTGGGCACCTCGGCGGGCCCGGCCAGCTTGTTGTACAGCTCGATGTACTTGATGGCGGACTGGTCCCAGCCGTACTGGCCCTTCATGGCCCGGATGGCCAGGCCGTTGAACACGTCGCGCTGCTCGTGGAACATCCGCACGGCGTTTTCGATGACGTGCAGCATGTCGTGGGCGTTGTAGTACAGGAAGGTGAAGCCGTTGCCGTCGCCGGTATACTGGTTGTAGGCCAGCACGGTGTCCCGCAGGCCGCCGGTTTCACGGGTGATGGGCAGCGTGCCATAGCGCAGGGAGATCAGCTGGGACAGGCCGCAGGGCTCAAACAGCGAGGGCATGAGGAACATGTCCGCGGCGGCATACAACTTGTGGGCCAGCGTGTGGTTCATCTGGAATTTGGCGGAAACCTGCATCGGGTACTTCCACTGGGCCCAGCTGAACAGGTCCACATATCGGCTTTCGCCCATGCCCAGCACCACCAGCTGCGCGCCGGTATTCATGATCTCCGGCAGCACGCACTCCACCAGATCCAGGCCCTGTTGCCCGGACAGGCGGGTGATCATGGCGATCATGGGGATTTCGGCGTCCACGGTCAGCCCCAGCTCCCGCTGCAGCGCCAGCTTGTTTTCCACCTTTTTGTCGAAGCTGTCGGCGGTGTAATTCTGCGTCAGCAGGCCGTCCTTCTCGGGGTCGTACTCCGCGGTGTCGATGCCGTTGAGGATGCCGGAGAGATGATCCACGCGGGTGCGCAGCAGGCCGTCCAGACGCTCGCCGTAATAGGCGGTCTGAATTTCCTGGGAATAGGTGGGGCTGACGGTGGTGACCTCGTCGGAGAACACGATGCCGCCCTTCATGCAGGAACACATGCCATAGAACTCCAGGGCGTCGCTGGTGTAGGCCAGACTGCCCAGATACAGCAAATCCTCGATGGTATCGATGGGGAACAGGCCCTGGTATTGCAGGTTGTGAATGGTATAGACGGTGTGGATGTTTTCAAACAGCTCCAGCTGCTTGTATTGCAGCTTGTGCAGCACCGGGATCAGGCCGGTCTGCCAATCGTGGCAGTGCAGGATATCGGGGATGAAATCGATCTTCGGCAGCGCCTCCAGCACGGCGCGGCAAAAGTAGGCGAAGCGCTCGCCCTCATCGCCGCCCATGCCATAGATGTAATCGCGGCCGAAATACTGCTCATTATCGACGAAATAAAAGGTGATGCCGGCATAGTTCATGGTTTCGATGCCGACATACTGCCTGCGCCAGCCGAGATTGACGTAAAAGTACAGCAAATGCTGCATCTGCTCGCGCCATTCAGGGCCGATGGCCTTGTACAGCGGAAGAATCACGCGAACGTCCTCGCCGGCCTTCAGCAGCTCCTTGGGCAGCGCGCCGACCACGTCCGCCAGACCGCCGGTTTTGACGAACGGCACACATTCGGATGTTGCAAAGAGTATTTTCATGGTTCGGTTCCTCCTGTCAGCATAGATTCCAACCGCGGTACGCGGCGGGCTCCTGCTTTGTGATCAGGGGCCCGCCCGAGGCCGCTACAGGGTGATGTTCTTTCCGATGACGATGGGATACTGGCTCGGCCCCACGAGGCGTCCGTGACTGCGGATGGTGACGGCCTTGTCAAAGATCACGTTTTCAAGCTCCACGTCGTCCTCGATGTAGCCGTCCTGCATGATCACGCAGTTTTTAAGCTTCGCGCCCTTGCCCACGGTGACGCCGCGGAACAGCACGCAGTTTTCCACCTCGCCGTCGATCACGCAGCCGTCGGCGATCAGGGAGTTGCTGACCTTTGCGTTGCCGCGATAGATGGTGGGCACGGAATCCCTCGTCTTGGTGTAGACCGGGTTGCCGCCGAACAGTTCGTTGCGCACGCCGGGGCGGAGCAGGTCCATATTGAAGTTGAAGTAACCGCGGATGGTTTCGATCCGGCGGTAGTAGCCCTTTTCCTCATAGCCCATGATCTTCAGCGCGCCGGACTTGATATAGGGCCGCAGCACATCGGCATACAGATCGTGGCTGCCGTGGGAGATCACCTGGTCCACCATGTAGATCAGCATGGTGCGCTTGATCATCATGACGTTGAGGTACAGGTTGTCATAGGAGGCGGCGTTTGGGTTGATCTCGATATCGGAGATCATGTCGTTTTCACCCACGCTCAGATAGCAGTGGTTGTTCTTGGAGGAGGAGGTGAACTCCGTGATTTCCGGGGTGGCCTTCTTGTACATCAGCGTGATATCCGCGCCGGAGGCGATATGCTGGTGAATCATCGGCTCAAAGGAGGTGTTCATCACATAATCGCTGTTGGTCAGAATCACATATTCCTGGCGGGAGCGGCGCAGATAGTCGAAGTTGGCGCGCAGCGCGTCCAGCACGCCGTTGTATTCGCCGCCGTTTTCCCGGGTCAGGAAGGGGGGCAGGATGAACAGGCCGTTGTTGCGGGTGTGCAGGTCCCAGTCCTTGCCGGAGCCCAGGTGGTCCATCAGGGAATGATAGTTTTTCTGGGCGATGATGCCAACATTGTGGATGTTGGAATTGACGAGGCTGGAAAGCGTGAAATCGATGATGCGATAGCGGCCCGCCACCGGGATCGCGGCCACGGCGCGCTGGCTGGTCAGCTCGCGCAGCGTGAGGTCGTCCTTAGAGGTATAGACAATGCCCATGACATCATTCATATTAGGCGCCCTCCCTTCGGGAAATAACTTCCGTGTCTACCTGCTCGCCGGCCTTGACCACAAAGCCCTCGGGCAGCGTGGTGTCCTGGCCGATCAGGGCGATATCGCCCTCGGCCTCGCCCACGCGCGCATCCCTGGAGATCACGCAATTCTCAGAGACGATGCAGCGGCGAACCACCGCGCCGGCTTCGATGTGGGTGCCGGGCATGATGACGCTGTCCTCAACCACGGCGTCCCTGGCCACGTGTACGCCCGCGAACAGCACGCTGTCGCGCACGGCGCCGTAAATTTCGCAGCCCTCGGTGATCATGGAATTCTGAACCGTCGCGCCGGCCTCGATGAAGTGGGGCGGCATGACGGGCGTACGGGAATAGATCTTCCAGCGGGGATCGGTCAGGTCAAACTCCGGCGGATCCTTCAGAAGGTCCATATTGGCCTCCCACAGGCTGGCGATGGTGCCCACGTCCTTCCAGTAATCGGTGAAGGCGTAGGCGTAGAGCGCCTTCTTGTCGTTCAGCAGGTTGGGAATGATGTTCTTGCCGAAGTCGTTCTGGGAATTCGGGTCCGAGTTGTCGTCGGTGAGGTATTTTTTCATGACGCTCCAGGTAAAGATATAGACGCCCATGGAGGCCAGGTTGCTCTTGGGCTGCTTTGGCTTTTCCTCAAATTCGATAATGGCGTCGTTTTCGTCCACGTTCATGATGCCGAAGGACGGGGCCACCTCCCATGGCACGGGGCGCACGGCGATGGTCACGTCCGCGTTGCGCTGAATATGGGCGTTCAACATGCGGTTGTAATCCATCTTGTAAATATGGTCGCCGGAAAGGACGAGGACATATTCGGGATCAAACTGTTCGATGAAGCCGAAGTTCTGGAAAATCGCGTTCGCGGTGCCCTTGTACCATTCGCTGCTGTCGGCGGTGGCGTAGGGCGGCAGCACATACACGCCGCCATAGCTCAAATCCAGGTCCCAGGTCTGGCCGGAGCCAATGTAGCTGTTCAGCTCCAGCGGCCTGTACTGGGTCAGCACGCCGACGGTATCGATGTTGGAGTTGGTGCAGTTGGACAGGGGGAAGTCAATGATGCGATACTTTCCGCCAAAGGGAACGGCAGGCTTGGCCATCACCTTGGTCAGAAGCCCCAAACGGCTTCCCTGACCGCCAGCCAGAAGCATGGCGATACACTTCTTCTTCTTCAACGTTATCCCTACTTTCATTTTGCATGTGCAAACGGCGTCGATTGACCCCGTTACCAAATCATAATATATTATACAACAGCTTTCCCGAAAAATCTATACTTTTAAGCAGTTTTTTGATATTTTTTAGCTGTGACATGAATTGCATAACCTGTATGTCTGGGTTACCACCATGTATTCCTCGTTCGCGGGGATCACATGGGCCTCTATGGCGGATTCCGGTGCGGTGATCAGCCGCTCGCCCTCGCCCAAAGCGTTGGCGCCCTCGTCGATGACGACGCCCATGTGGGCCATGCCCTCGAGGATCCTGCCGCGCAGAGGCGCGTAGTTTTCCCCGATGCCGCCGGTGAAGGCGATGGCGTCCAACCCGCCCAGCTCCATGGTATAGGCGCCGATGTAGCGCAATATGGCCGTGCATAGCACGTCCAGCGCCAGCTGTGCCCGCTGACTGCCCGCGCGCAGGGCGGCGTCCACGTCGCGTATATCGCCGCTGGTGCCGGAGATGCCCTTCAGCCCGCCGTTTTTGCCGAAGCCATCGTAAATCTCCTCAAGCGTCAGCCCCTGCTGAAGCAAAAAGGGCACCAGGTACACGTCCACGTCGCCCGTGCGGCTGGCGTGGGGGATGCCCATTTGCAGCGAGAAGCCGAAGCTGTTGTCCACGCTCCTGCCATCCAGAATCGCGCAGATGGATGCGCTGCCCCCAAGGTGGCAGGAGATCACCCGTCGCCGGCCCGCGAGCCTTTGGGCGATGTAGCCGTGGCTTGCGCCGTGATAGCCCATGCGCATCACGCCGTATTTCTCATACCATTCATAGGGCACGGGGAACACGCGCCGCTCCAGGGGAATGGTGCGGTGAAACGCCGTTTCAAACACGCCGACCCTGGGAACGTCCGGCAGCAGCCTTTCAAACACGGCGATGGCCTGCAAATAGGGGCCGTTGTGGGCCGGGGCCACGGAAAGATAGGCCCGCATCCCCTCCAGAACCTCCCCGGTCAGAAAATGCACGCCGTAAAAGCCCTTGGCCAGCACAGTCTTAAAGCCAACGGCCTCGATTTCCTCCAGCGCTTCAACCGCGCCGCCCTCCGCGCCGGCCAGGCAGTCCAGAAAGCGTCGGATGCCATCGGTGTAGTCGGGAATGGAAAGGGCCTCCCGCCTGATTAAAAAGTCGTTGCGCTTATAGAGAAAGATGGCGTCGTCCCGGCCCACGCGCTCCACCTTGCCCTCGGCCAGCACGGAGCAGGCCGGCATGTCCCACAGCTTGAATTTCAGGGATGTGCTTCCCGCGTTGCAAATCAATATTTTCATGGCGTCGCTCCTTGGCGCGTATTGAATGGGTCCATGAATACTATACTATATTTTACATCGATATGCAATAAATGAATGAAAATGCGCCGCGCATAGCCGGCCGTGTTTGGCGCATACTATCCGCGAGGTGATCTTGTGAAGCAAAACGGTTTGATCAGGCTGCTGCCCCTTCTGCTGGCGCTGGCGCTGGGCGGCTGCATGGACAGCGCGCGCCAGCCGATTTCCTGGCGCTTGACGGATACCGACGGGAACCTGCCCCGGCTGCCCGAATCGCTTGAAATCGCGGAGGACGGCCTGCCGACGCTGACGGTGTATGACATAAAGGAAAAGACGCTTGAGGACATGGAAATCGAGAACTACGTGGCCGGGGTCGTGGCGGGGGAGATGAAAAACGACTGGCCCATGGAGGCGCTCAAGGCCCAGGCGATCCTGGCCCGCACCTTTGTGCTGAAATTCTGCCAGGACAAGACCTCCAAATATGAAGGCGCGGACATCTCCACCGACGTGTCCGAGGCCCAGGCCTACGCCCCGGACAGCGTGAACGAGCGCGTGGAGCAGGCGGTGGCCGAGACCCGGGGCAGGGTGATGGCTTATGGCGGCGAGCTGCCCAACGCCTGGTTCCACGCCCATTCCGGCGGCATGACGGAGCTGCCCTCCGTGGCGCTGGAATACAAGGGCGGCGACCCCGAGTATTTGAAGCCCGTTGCGTCCGAGGAATCGGACAGCGCGCCTGATAACGTCGCGGCCTGGACCGCGGCCTTCACCAAAGACCAGGTGGCAAAGGCCTGCGCCGACGCCGGGGTGAAGGTGCCGGGGGAAATCACCAGCGTGAAGCTGGGGGAAAAGGGCGCGTCCGGCAGGGTAAAAAGCCTGCTGGTCAACGGCGAAAGCGTCTCCGCGCCGTCCTTCAGGCTCCAGATTGGCGCGAATAAGCTGAAAAGCACGCTGATCGACAGCGTGGAGATCGACGGCGATCAGGTGAGCTTCTCCGGCCGTGGCTTCGGCCACGGCGTGGGCCTGTCCCAGTGGGGCGCGTATGCCATGGCCGACGATGGCCGAACCGCGGAGGAGATCATAGAAAAATACTACCCAGGCGTGGAGATTGTGGAGATGTGGTAAACAGGGCTGCCTCAAATGATCGCTTTCGATCATTTGAGGCAGCCTGTTTACGATTTGCGGTTGTTTTCTGCCGACTTGCTCAGCCTATCGCCCCGCACGTTTGGCACACGCGCGCGATCACCACGGGTCCCCAATGGCCTACCTCGTCATGGTGTACCACCTGCGTCACGGCATCGTGATGCACGACCGTGGTCTCCGCGTCGTGATGCGTGATATAGGGCTCCGATTCATGATGGATCGTCTCGGTCCCGACATCGTGATGGATAACCTTGGTCTCCTCCGGATGCTCCACGGTATGGGTCTCGGCGGGATGCTCGATGTACTCCTGGCCGCTGGTGAAGCACCAATGGCTGCAGAAGTCAGCCGCGCCTGCCTCCGGATACTTGCAGCCCATTCGCGCACACAGCTCCGCGCTCCAGCCTTCCTCCTTCACTGCGCTGATGAGGTGCTGAAGTTCCTCCTCCGACAGGCTCCTCTGCCACCATGTGAATTCATAATCCAGAGGCGTGCAGTATTCATAATCCTTCTGATATTCTTCCATGGAGTACCAGCGCTTGTTGCACCTTTCACCGTCCCGCCTCTGGGCGTTGCACAGTACATACGGGATGGTTTCCGTCCACGCTTCCTTGTCGACGACCGTTTCGGTCCAGGCGGGAACGGTTACGGTTTCGTCATAGGGTTCGGTGATGACGACGGTTTCATCCCACATGGGTGTGAAGCCCGTCTGCTCGTCCCAGGCCTCCTTCACGACCACGGTCTCATCCCACGCGGGCGTGACGACCACGGTCTCGTCCCAGGCCGGACTGTCCACCACGTACCGGTTCTCGGTCACGTCCTGCCAGCTATGCTGATGCTGTTCCGCGCTCACGACCTTGACCTTCACCGTGGCCTTCACCTTCCCGCACCTGGCGGTGATGGTCGCGGTGCCCTTCTTGTGCAAAGTGACGGCGCCGTTGGCGTCAACCGTAGCGACAGACGCCTTGCTGCTCGACCATTCGATGTTGCCGATGGCGTTTGCGGGCTGGAGGGAGGCGTAGAGCTGGAGATATTCATTCTCACAAATCTGTACGGTGCCGGAGTGGGACAGCGTAATACCGGTCGGCTCGTTGGGATTGATGACATTGACGGTGACGGTGGCTTTTTTCTTGCCCGCCTTGACGGTCACCTTCGTCTTGCCCCTGGCAATGCCGGTGACGATGCCGTTTCCGTCCACGGCGGCGATGCCGGGCTTCTTGCTCGTCCAGGTCAGCGCGGCCTGAGCGGTGGAGGGGGTCAGTACGGCGCTGAGCTGAACCGCATCGCCCACTCCGATGGTGACGGCTTTGCCCTGAGCGATGCTGACGCCGGTTGGCTTATACGGGTCAATCACTTTGATTTTGAGCTTGGCGGTTTTTCCTCCAGCCTTGGCCTTGATGGTCGCCGTGCCTTCCGCGACGGCGTAAACCAGGCCGTTTGCGTCCACGGTTGCAACCTTGACCTTTCCCGATGTCCAGCTGACGGGGGCTTCCGGGGCGACGGTTGCGCCCAGTTGGAGTACGTCGCCGACATTCAGTGTCACGGTGCCGGAGTGGGACAGCGTGATGACGGTCTTTTCCGCCAGAGCCGGAACGGTCAGCGCAGCGAGGGCGAGTGACAGCGCCAGCAGTATGGCAAACATTTTTTTCACGGTGTTTTACCCCCCTTTTATTATTCATGACTTGATTATACAACGCTTTGTGTGAAAAATCAATCAATAAGCGTCAAATCAGATGGCCTATGAGCATCTTCTTTGGGATTATAATGAACCAATAATGCAGATTGTTGGGGGCGTTCCTTATGGCGGGAACAAAGCTTGCGGTTGATTTGGGTGAACGAATACGGCAGCTGCGCCTTAGCCGCGACTGGTCGCAGCAGGATCTGGCACGACGGGCCGGTATAACAAATAAGTCCATGATCAGCTACTATGAGCTTGGTGAGAGAATGCCCTCATATCCGGTTCTTCTGCGCTTGTCTGCCATATTCTGTGTCTCCATCGACTGCCTTCTAAAAGGTAAAGAAGGAAAGGAAATCAATATTGGCAATATTGACGACACCGCTGCCGATGCACTGTTGACCATCATATCCAAATTGCAACAGCAGCAGGACTGAAATCCTGCTGTTGCAGCTTGAAGTGTGCCGGGCATGGCACGATTCTCGCGGGTGAAAGTCCGGCCACGGGTGGCTACCGCCAAGTGTAGCGAACCGCAAGCCGTTGACGGCAACGTTAACGGGGGAGGAAGCGGTGTAGCAAAGCCGACGAGCCTGCGAACAGAAACTGGATATAATACTAATCCCTGACTAAAACAGGACATCCTGCCGGTTCTTTTCCGTGCTGGCGGCGTTGAAGCCCCTTGACTTGCCACCAGCAAGCCTGCGGGACTTCGCCTTGCCAGCACAAAAAAGTTCCCGGCAATCTTGTCCTCTTTTAATCAGGTCTTAGTATAAGGCCAAACGGTGGGTAAGGTTGCTTCACAAACCGAAGCCCAAAAGGTAGACGTAAAACCGAGACGGTAAATCCAGAGGTTGTGCGGTGAAAGGATCGTGTCTTGCCCCGGGAGGCCCGGTCAGCGAGGCGTAAGCCGAGTGCGATAAAAAGCGAGTGAACGGGATTCAGCTGAGGCCATAGTAGGGGACGCAGTTCCTGAAGGGCCTAATGTCGTGGTATTGCAGGTCACTGTAAGTAAGCCA